>CALFAK010000001.1 GCA_937948985.1 uncultured Neomegalonema sp.
CCCGGTCTTCATCAAGATCATAGCCGTAAGGGTCGTTCATCGGTCTGCTCATAAATGAATTTTAAGTTGTTCTATCAATAGGCTGTTTCGGTCATAACTGGCAACAGAGCAACTTCTGTGCCGTGTGCGAAAATCGAAACAGGGTAAATCCTGTTTGCTTCCCACGAACGCGTTGCGCATGGTTCTTCAAAGGATAAGGGAGATAGATCATGCTGGCACATCGGGAATGGGTTCCAACGGATTGTGAAGCCCGTGTGGGTGAGATTGCAGCCTCGGTCACGGGGCAACCACTGAGCGATATTGCGGGCCTGATCGGGGCGTTGGCGGAGCGTAACCGCGACATCCACGAGCGTGAGTGCTTCAATCTCAACCCCGCCACCAACGTGATGAACCCCCGTGCCGAGGCAATGCTCTCGGCGGGCATCGGCTCGCGCCCCTCGCTGGGTTATCCGGGCGACAAATATGAGATGGGGCTTGAGGCTATTGAGGAAATCGAGGTGATCTGCGCCGATCTGTGCGCGCGGGTGTTCGATGCGAAATTCGCCGAGATCCGCGTGCCGTCCGGTGCGCTGGCCAATCTCTACGGCTTCATGGCGACCTGCAAAGCGGGCGACACGATCATCGCGCCGCCCGCCTCCATCGGCGGCCATGTCACCCACCATGCGGATGGCTGCGCGGGCCTGTTCGGCCTCAACACAATCCCCGCGCCCGTCGATGAGGATGGCTACACCATCGATATCGACGCCCTGCACACGCTGGCCAAAGACGTGCGTCCCCAGCTGATTACCGTCGGCGGCAGCCTTAATCTGTTCGAGCATCCCGTCCGCGAGGTCCGTGCGATTGCGGACGCGGTTGGCGCGAAAGTCATGTTCGACGCGGCCCACCAATGCGGGATCATCGCGGGCAAGGCTTGGCGCGATCCGCTGGCCGAGGGCGCGCATTTCATGACCATGAGCACGTATAAAAGCCTCGGCGGCCCCGCTGGCGGGTTGATCGTCAGCAATGACGCCGGAATAACCGAACGCCTCGACGCCATCGCCTTCCCCGGCATGACCGCCAATTTCGACGCCGCCAAATCCGCCTCACTCGCCCTGACGATGATCGACTGGCTGGAGCATGGTCAGGCCTATGCGGCGCAGATGATTGCCGTGTCCAAAGCCCTTGCGACGGCCCTTGATGGGGCGGGGTTGCCCGTTTTTGCCAAGGGGCAAGGCTTCACCAACTCGCACCAATTCGCGATTGAGGCCGCCGCTTACGGTGGCGGGCAAGCGGCGTCGAAAACCCTGCGCAAAGCGGGCTTCCTCGCCTGTGGCATCGGCCTGCCCGTCGCGGAAGTGCCCGGTGATATGAACGGGTTGCGCATCGGCACGCCGGAGCTTGTGCGCTGGGGCGTCACGCCAGACGATGCGGATGAAATCGCAGCACTGATCGCCAAAGCGTTGACCAGCAACGACCCCGCTGCCCTCGCCGGCGAAACCCGCGCCCTGCGCAGCCGTTTCGACACGCTGCACTACATGACCACCGCGTGACAGAGTATAGAGTCAACGCGTGCGAAAAGGTGTGTCATTCCCTGCGAAGGCGGGGAATTCATTCCTCCACAAGCTCTGATAGTTTGGTCGAAGAGATTGCGGATGCCAAGAAGTGCCGGGAAATGGATACCCCGCCTGTGCGGGGTATGACGTTATTTTTATTCGAGGAATTTATCGTGACGTTAAAGCCGCGCACCTCCGAAATTAAATATCCGTGTCTGACAACCGCGTGACGGGGGCCAGCGCCACCAGAACCGCGTGGCTCAACGGCTTTATCGGCGTTGCGATTTTCAGCGCTTCCCTGCCCGCAACGCGTGTCGCGGTGGGCGGATTTGACCCGCTTTTCCTGACCTTTGCCCGCGCAGGCATCGCCGGATTGGTGGCGCTCGCCCTGCTGTTGTTCATCCCGCAAAAACGGCCACAGCGGGAGGATGCCGTGCCCTTCCTGATCGTCGCCATCGGCGTCGTGATCGGCTTTCCGCTGCTGACAGCCTTGGCCCTGCAACACATCACCTCCGCCCATTCCATTGTTTTCATCGGCATCCTGCCCCTCGCAACAGCGATCTTCGGCGTGCTGCGCGCCGGAGACCGCCCTCGCCCGGCCTTCTGGGTCTTCGCCGTCATGGGCAGCGCGCTGGTCGCCGGATTCGCTCTGACCCAAGACCTGCAAGCGTCATGGACGGGCGATCTGCTGATGCTTGCGGCGGTCATCGCTTGCGGGTTGGGCTATGCGGAGGGCGGGCATCTGTCGCGCAAATTCGGTGGCTGGCAGGTCATCTCATGGGCGCTGGTGTTGTCCCTTCCGCTCATGGCCCCGCTCGCGCTGGCAACCATGCCCGCCACGGTCGCGGGCATCACAGCAGCGCAGTGGTTTTCACTCGGCTATGTGGGCCTTTTCAGCATGTTGATCGGCTTCGTCTTCTGGTATCGCGGCCTTGCTCAAGGCGGTGTTGCCGCTGTCGGACAACTTCAATTGCTGCAACCCTTCATGGGCCTGATCCTCGCCGCCGGATTGCTGGGCGAGCATGTCAGCGTCCCTATGCTGGCCGTCAGCATCGCCGTAGTCGCCTGCGTTGCGGGCGCGAAAAAATTCTCACAGCCGCCACCAGCCGCACTCAAAAGCGCGTGAAAATCCTGACGGCCTGAGTATGGTGGGCGGGCAATGATATGAGAGCCAGCCATGACGCCCCGTTTCTCCCCCATCCCCGCCTCCCTGCCCGCAACCGTCCCTTTCGTCGGGGCCGAACAGATGGAGCGGGGGCGGGGCCGTCCTTTCAAGGCATGGCTCGGCGCGAACGAGTTGACCCTGCCGCCCTCCCCGCAGGTGATTGAGGCTCTGGCAAAGGCGGCACGGGACGAGATTTCCTTCTACCCCGACGCCCCCAGCCATCCGCTGACCGAAGCGCTTGCCGCCCATCACCACCGCGCGCCGGAGGAGATTGTGGTGGGGGAGGGGATCGACGGTCTGTTGGGCCTATGCGTCCGTCTTCTGCTTGCCCCCGGCGAAGTCGCGGTCACGTCATTGGGCGCGTATCCGACGTTTAACTACCACGTCGCGGGCTTTGGCGGGGTGGTTGAGGCGGTCCCGTATCGCGATGATGCCGAAGATTTGGAGGCGCTGGCCGCCCGTGCGCGGGACACCGGCGCAAAACTGCTCTACGTCTCAAACCCTGACAATCCGATGGGCAGCTGGCATTCCCACGCCGCCATCGCCACGTTGATCGATGCTGTGCCGGGCGATTGCACGGTGCTGCTGGACGAAGCCTACGGCGAGTTCCACACCGACCCCGCCGCCATCACACCGCGCGATTTCACCCGCCCCAATCTCATTCGCCTCGGCACGTTCTCCAAAGCCTATGGTCTTGCCGGATTGCGCGTTGGCTATGCCCTGGCCGAAGCGCCGCTGGCGGCGGGTTTTCACCGCATCCGCAATCATTTCGGCGTCAACCGCATGGCCCAAGCCGCCGCCATTGCCGCGCTGGGCGATGCGGACCACCTCGCGGCGACCCTCAAAACCATCACAGAGGGCCGCGCCCAACTGGCCCAAATCGCCACGGATAACGCTCTCACGCCCTTGCCATCCGCGACCAATTTCGTGACGATGGATTGCGGGCGCGACGGTGCATTCGCGCGGCAAGTGTTGGAGGAAATCCTCGCCCGCGATGTATTCATCAGGATGCCCGGCCCCGATCCGCTCAACCGCTGTATCCGCGTCAGTGTCGGCACGGCAGAGGAAAACCGGCTCTTCGGCGCCATCCTGCCCGCCGCACTGGCCGCTGCTGATAAAGCCCGTCTATAGCGCGTTTTCCGGCCGAAACGCTCAGGGTGATCGCTTGAAAGAGTTTTCGCCGCCCCGCACTTGATGCGGGGCCTTCTTATGCAGCGAATTTATCGTAAATCGCAGGGGGTCCCGCATCTGCAAAGCGTCATTTCATGTCGCATTGCGTGCGGGACAGCATGAT
>CALFAK010000002.1 GCA_937948985.1 uncultured Neomegalonema sp.
GCTCTCATACCGGACTGGCTGTTTGGAGATGACGATCATGTCACCGTACCAACTTTACCCGACATCACTGTCCCTCTGCATCTGCGCCAGTTCGCGCGGAACAAGCCGATCGTCATCACCACCGGAACAGGCGAGACCAACCGCGATGCGGATCTTATCGCGATGATCGCAGATGCGCGGCGGTGGATGGCAGCATTGCAAACCGGCGAGGCTGTGTCCGTCGATGCGCTGACCAAATCGGAAGGCAAGGCCAACGGCGTCATCAGCAAGATGTTGCCGCTGGCTTTCCTTGCCCCCGACATCACCGATGCGATTCTGCGGGGCGATCAGCCCCCTGCCTTCACTGCATCGCACCTGCGTTCGGTCAAAACGATCCCCGCTGACTGGAACAAGCAGCGCGTTCTTCTGGGATTCGATCCGCGCTGAACAAGGGTCTGAGCGCGCACCCCATCCGGAAATTCCAACTGAACATCCCACTACCTGTGGCCATCTGATTGAAGTGCATCCCCGTTCGGGCAAATGTATCCGCTTTATCACAGCAACACCTGCCAGCAACATCCCGAGAGAATGACAGGCGTCATCGCCCGCTGAGACGAAGGCCCCAAACGAGCCCCAAAGACGAGCAATATCGGCGAAAACAGAGATAACCCCCAGGCCGTATAGTGCTAATACACGGAAAACACGACGCTATTATGTGGGGAGGGAATGAGAGGAAAAAACGGAAATTGCGTGGTGGGGGATCCCAGAATCGAACTGGGCATGGGTCTCCCCGGCGGATTTACAGTCCGCTGCCGCACCTTGCAGCGCATCCCCCAAACGCTTTCCCCTATTAAGTTAAGGGCGTTTGCAGCGGTCGATTTATGGGAATGCCGCCATGCTGTCAACGGGAAAGCGGGCGTTTTTATCATTGCTGTTGAACCATCTTGCGACTGGCCCTAACACCGCTGCTATGGAGCATAAAAAGACACGCCGCAAAGACCCGCGATCCCGAGACGGGGGCGGCAATATTAACGGGCGATATTGGATGTTCGGCCTTCATGCCGTGCGGGTCGCTTTGGCGAATCCCGCGCGTAAGAAGCATCGTCTGATTTTATCACTGAACGCCGCGAACCAGCTGGCTGACGAGATTACGCTTTGTGGTCTTGAGCCGGAAATAAGCGATGCGCGAAAGTTCTCCGCTCCGCTTGATCCTTCTTCGGTGCATCAGGGGGCGGCGCTTGAGACGGAGCCGTTGGAATGGGGCGATGTCGCCGAGGTATGCGCGCCGATTGATGGCCGTGTGGCACTGTTGCTCGACCGGGTCACGGACCCGCATAATGTCGGTGCGATTCTGCGTTCGGCAGAGGTATTCGGCGCGGCGGCCGTGATCGCGCCTGAGCGGCATTCGGCACCTGAGACGGGTGCGCTGGCCAAAGTGGCAAGCGGGGCATTGGAGCGGCAGCCTTATCTGCGTGTTCGGAACCTGTCTGACACGATGCTGGAGATGAAAAAGGCGGGTTATCTGATGATCGGCTTGGATGGTCTGGGCGAGACGGCACTGACCGAGGCAGTCGCGGGCTGCTTTGATGCGCCCGTCGGTCTGGTCTTGGGTGCGGAAGGGCCGGGGTTGCGGGAACGCACGCGCAAGACATGCGACGTGCTGGCCCGGATCACTGCTGCGTCGGAATTCGCGTCTCTGAATGTATCTAATGCGGCTGCGGTGGCGTTATTCGTCGCCAATCGCAATACGTGATTCTAATCCCAGAGATTGGGCGGCGCTTTTAAGCCGTCGTTCAACAGTCTCGGTCAGCAGTGAGCCAAGTTCCACCGGGATTGTAAGCGTCAGCTTGCTATCGCTGCGCTCAAGCGGGCACTGATGGAGTAGGGCGGGGGTCGCCCCGCTGAGCATTGCGCCCAAGCGGATAATGCGCCCCATCGCCTCCGCACGGCGCAGCGCGTCTTCATCGAGGATATTGACCGATTCCATTTTGCTGATCGCCGCCTTCGCCCCTTTGTAGCGGTAGGAGAGGGCGACGGCCAACATCATCCGTTCGGGATGTGTGAGGCCCAGAAAGCTCGATTGCGTGGCGGTCGTGAAGCAGGCATTCGCCCGATAGTCGGGATGCACGCGCCAGTTCACATCGGACAATAAGGCGGCGGCGAGGCCCAAGCGTTCCGGTATGTTCGGCAGCGTCGGGGCCATCCATTTTGCCAGTTCAACACCGAAACCCGGAAAGCGAGCGTACATCTTCTCCATTATTTCAGCGGATTGGGTCAGGGGGTCCGCACTGCGCATATCGGGTTTGAAATTGTTGTAAAGTACGCCTTCGCGCAGCCCGCATGACGATATCCGGAAGGTCTCAGGCTGGATGACTTCGAGTAGAGCCAAAAGAACATGCGCCGTCCAAGGCGCGTTTTTAGCGCGTAGTTTGGAAATACCGTAATCCGATAAATCCTCATCTGTTGTCAGCATCCATTCCGCTGTATCGCGGGCTTGCGCGACGGTAATCTCAAACCCGTGCAACACAGCCAAAGGATAATCGGCGCGTTGCATGGCCACGGTGGCAAACGCGCGCCAGCCGCCGCCCACGAGATACACGTCCTCGACCGCATCTTTGCCGGGCAGGTTTTTGCTGATGGTGTTGCTGACATATTGTGCGAGGCTGTCACCCGATTTGCCTGTTGCCGCGAGCCGCAGCGGCCCCAGCGGTGTGGTCGTTGACTTGACCACTTTACCTTTACGCAACACTGCAAGCTCCATCGAGGCACCGCCGATATCGACGACCAGCCCTTCCGAACGTTTGTCGCCCAGCAGCACACCGAAGGCGGCGTAGCGCCCCTCTTGCTCACCTGTGATGATTTTTACGGGCAAGCCTGTTTCGCGCTTTATTTGCTTGGCGAAATCATCGCCGTCAGATGCATCACGCATCGCGGCGGTCGCGACGGTTTCGAGCTTTGAAACATGCAATGCTTTGCTGAGCGTGGCGAACCGCTTGAGCGTGTTGAGCGCACGCTCTTTGCCATCAGGCGAAAGTTTGCCCGTTGTTTCGATCTCATCACCGAGACCGCAATAGACTTTTTCGTTAAAAAAATACGCCGGACTTCGCATGGCGCTGTCGAAAACGACAAATCGCACCGAGTTTGATCCGATATCGATCACACCGAAACGGCCATCGTCCAGAGTATGCTCTTTGCCGATGGCCGGAAGCTCTTCTCTCATCGCAACGAAACCTTGTCATCAGAGTGCGCATCACCTCGATCGCTCCTCTTTGCGACAGGTTCAGTCGTCGCGATAGACCTTTTCTTTGCGTTCGTGCGACTCTTGCGCTTCCAGTGACAAAGTTGCCGTTGGACGGGCCATCAGTCGCTTCAGACCAATTGGCTCACCTGTGTGCGCGCAATAGCCATATTCACCCTGATCAATACTGCGCAGGGCGGAATCAATCTTGGCGATCAACTTGCGTTGACGATCACGGGTGCGCAGTTCTAACGCGCGATCCGTCTCCTCTGAGGCACGGTCGGCAACATCTGAGATATTGCGTGTATCATTTTGAAGCGTTGATACAGTGTCCTGAGATTCCCTGATAATCTCAGATTTCCAGTCGTCGAGTCTTTTGCGAAAGAACGCTTTTTGCCGTTCATTCATGAACGGCTCAGCGTCGTGAGGCACGTACTCTTCAACATCATCAGCCAGTACAGTCATACTGTTCGTTCTCCCTTTGCACGCCGCTTATCACGACTGTTATTAAGCGATTCAAAACACGGGCCGAATAACTTACTTTTTCAGGGATGTCACGTCAGAAATCCGGATAGCTGGGTGTTATCAAGCGCTTGCATTATCTCATGGCTTGACTTTTCGCGGGAGTATTTTTCGTGATTAGAATCACGATGACCGAACGGTTTCAGCATGGTTCCGGATTGAGGCAATTTCGTTCGGATCTTTACGGCGTAGATTTGATATTTGAAACTTCATACGACGGTTCGGGGCGAAGCGTTCTTCGTGCCGTGCGAGGAAATCCCAGTACAATGTAGTGAACGGGCAGGCCTTCTCGCCGGTCGCCTGTTTCGGATCGAAACGGCACTTCGAGCAATAGTTGCTCATGCGATTAATGTATGCGCCCGAAGCGCAATAAGGTTTTGTGCCAACCACACCACCATCAGCGTGCTGACTCATGCCCAGCATGTTCGGTAATGACACCCAATCGATCGCATCCAGGTACAATCCCATGTGCCAGTCATGTGCCGCATAAGGGCGCACACCGTGCAGTAACATGTACAGGCCCATGCCCATTAACCGCTCGATATGATGCGCATATCCGGTGTCGAGAAGTTTTGAAATCATATCGCGAAGGCACGCCATATCGGTTTCAGCCGTCCAGAAAAACGCGGGCAGGTCATGGGTGGCGTCGAGGGTGTTGAGATCGGCATATTCGGGCATCCGCGTCCAGTAAATGCCGCGTGTATATTCCCGCCAGCCGAGGATTTGGCGCACGAAACCTTCGACCGCGTTCAAGGGGGCGTGGCCTTCGGCGAATGCGTCGGCGGCGGCCTGACATGCTGTGCGCGGGTCGAGGAGTTTGACGTTCATTGCAGCGGACAGACGGGAGTGGTTGAGCGTGCTTGCACCATCCCACATCGCATCCTGGTAAGTGCCGAATTCGGGCAGACGATTTTGGATAAAATCTTCCAACGCGGCACGGGCTTGGTCGCGGGTGACAGGCTCGTCAAAGTTGTCGAGGGAGCCGGGCGCATCCGGAAAATGCTTGTTTACAACTCTTAAGACCTCCGTTGTGATTTCACTATGTGGAAATGTTTGACGCGGGATGAGCAATCCGGGGCCGTTTTTTCCAAAGCTGGCCCGGTTGTCCTTGTCGAGATTCCATTGTCCTCCGACAGGATCATTGTCCTCCATCAGCAATCCGGTGCGTTTGCGCATGACGCGGTAGAAGTCTTCGAGGATGAAGCGTTTGCGGTCTTTCTCCAGCGCGGCGAAATCGGAGACGGTGGTGTAGAAATGGCGATCTTCGCATAGCGTGAGGCGGTGTTCTGCTGCTTTCTCCAACAATGTGAGAACGCGGTGATCGCCGGGGCGGACCAAGAGCACGCGTTCGGGGGCGTGGGCATTGATTGCATCGGTGAGCGCTTTGGGAAGGCTTTCGGGTGCGTTCGGGTCGTCAATCTGGTGGTAGAGTACAGTCCGGCCCGCTGTGCGCTGGTCTTCACAGAAATGGCGCATAGCGGCAAAGAAGAAGGCGATGCGTCGTTTGCTTTGCCAGACATATGTCGCCTCTTCGGCGGCTTCTGTCATTAGGATGGCGTCGTTTTCGGTGTCGAAACCGTCCAACGCGCTGCTGTGATGGTCAAGCTGATCGCCGCATATCACAATGAGATGACGCAGTTTACGCGTCTGCTTTGCTGTCGCGCTCATCGGGAGGTCTTTTGGAGCGGTTTCGTCTGCACCGCTCCGAGCAGTATTTCACATCGTCCCAAACGTCTGCCCACTTCTTTCTCCAAGTGAACGGCAATCCGCACACCTGGCATTGTTTGGTTGGCAGATCGCCCTTGCGACGCATGATGGTATCAGGCTTCGTCCAGAAGTTCGGATTTCACCTCTGCCAACAATTCCGCTGATTTGGCTTTCAGTTCATCGGCGTCAAGTTCGACGCTTTTGGCGGATGCGTGTTCCATGATCTTTTCGACCACATCATCATCGCCCGCTTCTTTAAGATCGGCCACGATCAGTGTTGTTGCGAATTTCTCGACATCGTCGTCATTCATACCCAGTTTTTCGCCAACAAAGGCAGCAAGTCTGCGGTTGCGGCGTGCCTCCGCTTTGAATTGCATTTCGGCGTCATGCGCGAATTTGCTTTCAAACGCTTTTTCGCGATCTTTAAACTGACTCATGTCTGATTCCCATTGAGGTAATGTTCGATGGGAACGATATAGTGCGGTGGTGCTTTAATCGGAAGAGTGTAAGCGCGAACGGTGTGCTTTTCAGATTTCCCGCAGCAGATCAAACGACATGAAAAAGGATGGCTTCATGGATTGGATGGCGTCGGTTGATATCTATTGCGAGCGTATGAGTGCCGCGTTTTGGGCCGAACCGATAAACGCTATCTCTAATTTGGCCTTTATCTTAGCGGCATTGGTGGGCTGGCGGGAGGCACGGCGATTGGACAAGTTGGATGGTCCGATACGTGTGCTTTGCGGCGTGGTCTTTGCCGTTGGTATCGGGTCTTTCCTGTTTCACACATTTGCCCAGCGTTGGGCGGGTGTTGCGGATACGGTGCCGATATTGTTGTTCATTATCCTGTTTCTGATTGTGAGTATGAACAGGTTGTTCGGGTTGCGTTGGCCTATGGCTGTGGGCGTGAGCGTGATTGCTTTCGGTGTGTCGCTTCTGGCGCGCCAAGCGGTACTGTCGGTGACCAATGTGCCGTTGAACGGTTCAGAAAGCTATGCGCCCGCCTTTGCCTTGCTTGCCGGATGCGCGCTGGCATTGTGGTTTTTGCGATCCCCGGCGGCGCGTGGCATTGCTTTGGCCGCAGCTTTGTTTGCCGTGTCCTTGGTCGCGCGGACCGTTGATCCGGCGTTATGTGCCGCGCTGCCATTCGGGACGCATTTCGCGTGGCATTTGCTGAATGGAACGATGATCGCCGTATTGCTGCTGACTTTGGTCCGGCACGGTCGTCCGGCCTGATCAGGCGCTACGTTTTGTGACGGTATTGATATCGGTGGAGCGCCGAAAGCGTTCAGGCTTGCCGCCTTTGCTGGTCGCGACGATCATGGAAAGCGGGAAGCACAGGCGAACGGAAGTTCCGATGCCCACGCGGCTTTGCAGTTCAACGAAGCCGTTGTGCTCGTCCATCAGCGCTTTGACCAGGGCGAGGCCGAGACCCGCACCCTCGCGGTCGGATTTGCGGGTCAGGCTGGAGCGGGCGTAGACCATCCAGATGCTTTGCAGATCGCGTTCCGGAATACCGCAGCCCTCATCACGGATTTCAACGACCATAACACGGTTGTCGCGCAGATATGCATTTACGAGGATCGTATCGTTTGTTTCCGAGAACTTCATCGCGTTGCCGATGACATTGGTGATACAACGCTTGATTGCCATCCGGTCGCAATCGACAAGCCAATCGGCTTCGATCAATTTGGTGATCTTGATTTCACGTTGATCCGCAATCGCTTGGAACTGAACGATTGCGTCGTCGATAAGCTGCGTGAAATCGACATCTTCACGATAGATATCAAACTTGCCGGCATCGATCTTGGAAAGGTCCAACACATCTTCGGTCAAATTGCCCAGATCCTTTGCCGATCGATGGACGATATCGACATATTCAAGGATCTGTTCACGCTTGATCGTATCTTTCTGGATAAGGATCGCTTCAGAAAAACCTTGGATGGCATTCAAAGGCGTGCGGAACTCGTGGCTCATATTGGCGAGGAATTGCTGGCGATAAAAGCTCAGATCACGTAATTTCGCTTCACTTATCTCAAGAACTCTCGTTTTTTCCAGCAGGTGTTTACGGCGCGACCATTCGATACCGATCAGGAAGATAAAAGAAGCGACGAACAAAAGCGTCAGGATGAACAGCTTGATCGCATCGCGCTTCAAATTGTCTTGCATGGCTTTTGATAGATTGTCGTTCTCGTCATGCACAGCTCTGGCAATCGCCTCGACGGTCGGGCGTTCGCGGATGAGTGTTTCAGCGAAATTAGACGGATAGCTTGCCGCCGAACCGCTGACAATCTGATCCGCGATTGCAGCCAATCCCTGAAGTCTTGCGAGTTCTTTGCTCAGGTTTGAAGCGACAATCGATTGAGCGTAGTTTTTCGTTTCGAGGCTTTGAATTTCCCAATACAGACGTTGTGCACGGATCACCAGTTCGCCCATTGCGATATTGGGGTCACCCAGTTCGTACCGGAACGCCGCTTCATGCATATGGGTATGTGCGATCAAAAGCTTAAAGCCTGTCACACTGCGATGCGCTTCTTTTGTGCGTGACTCCCAGGAGTGATACGCGTCGAGTGCAAAAATGGCCGTCCCACAAACCGCAACCGCCAGCATTCCGACCACGAAAAACGGCAGAACCCTGAATATGCTGCGGAAATCCCGCATTTTTTGTAGGAAGCTCACGTCGCCAGATCTCTGATTTGATTTGTGTAATACCTCATCGATGTGGGTAAAGGGGGAGGGTTTCGGAATGTTTAATGTGGTTGTAACTGACGCGTGAGCGGCTGTACGTTTTCAGCGTGATGGCATACATCAGGGTCAAACATTCAGAGAGACCTCGTCATGCCGATTAAAATTCCTGTCGCACTGCCCGCCGCCAATATCCTTCGTAACGAAGGGGTTATGCTGGTAAGCGAAGACGAGGCGATGCGTCAGGACATTCGCCCGTTGCGCATCGCTCTGGTCAATCTGATGCCCAACAAAGTCCGCACCGAGACGCAGATAGCGCGTCTGATCGGTGCAACCCCGCTGCAAATTGAGCTGACCCTCGTTAAGATGGAAAGCCATACGCCACGTAATGCCACCGCCGAGCATATGCTGTCGTTTTACGAAAACTGGTCTGATATTCGCGGCCAAAAATTCGACGGCATCATCGTTACAGGCGCGCCGATTGAGTTGTTGCCGTTTGAGGAGGTTGGCTATTGGTCCGAGCTGTCTGAAATGTTCGATTGGACCACCACCAACGTCCATTCGCTGCTGTCCATATGCTGGGGGGCGCAGGCGGCGTTGAAGCATTTTCATGATGTTCCGAAACATGCGCTCGACCAAAAAGCCTTTGGGGTGTTTCGACATAAAAATCTTGATTCCGCGTCGCCTTATCTACGCGGTTTTTCGGATGATTTTTCGATCCCGGTCTCCCGCTGGACCGAGACCCGCAAGGCTGATTTGCCCGGTGATGTGGATATGCGTGTGCTAATGGAGAGTGATGAAACGGGCATATGCCTGCTTTCCGAGCCGCCCGCAGGTCGTGTTTATATGTTCAACCATATTGAATATGACAGCACCTCGCTGGAAGAAGAGTATCGCCGTGATGTTGATAAGGGTGTCGCGATCAATTTTCCCAAAAACTATTTCCCCGGCGATGATCCCTCACGCGCGCCGGAGAACCGTTGGCGCAGCCATGCGCATCTGTTTTTCAGCAATTGGATCAATGAAGTGTATCAAACAACCCCCTTTAATCTGGCGGAGATCGGGCGATGAAAGGTTTTGAGAAACCATTTGATGGTGAGATTTCGCGGTTTTATCGTGAGGAATTCCCCGCCGATCTTCGCACTTTGATCGAAGAGAAGGACGCGAAGGCAATCCTCGCGGCGGATTATCCTTATCGCAAACGCTGGAAGCGGGCGGTGTATGAGGAGACGTTGGCCGACCTGCAAATCGAGCTGGCGAAGATGCAGCGTTGGTTGGTGGAAAGTGACGAGCGTGTTGTGCTGGTGTTCGAGGGGCGTGATGCCGCCGGTAAGGGGGGCACGATCAAGCGGATGCGGGAGAATCTCAACCCGCGTGTCGCGCGTGTCGTGGCGCTGGGCAAGCCGACGGAGCGTGAGCGCGGGGAGTGGTACTTTCAGCGCTATGTCGCACATTTGCCGACACGGGGGGAGATGACGATTTTCGACCGCTCGTGGTACAACCGCGCCGGGGTAGAGCCTGTGATGGGTTTCTGTACGCCGCAGCAGAACAAGCAATTCCTCAACCAAGCGCCTGAGTTTGAGAATACGCTGATTGAAGACGGGGTGCGGTTGGTGAAGATTTGGCTTACGGTGTCCCGGGCCGAGCAGATGCGGCGGTTTTTGGAGCGCGAGTCTGATCCGTTGAAGCACTGGAAATTGTCACCGATTGATGTGGCTTCGCTTGGCAAATGGGACGAATATTCCGCCGCCCGTAAAAAGATGTTTGAGCACACACATACGAAATCCGCGCCGTGGACCGTCATCCGCTCCGACGACAAGCGCCGTGCACGGGTGGCGGCGATCCGTGCGGTGCTGACCGCACTGCCGTACGATGGAAAGAATAAGAAGATTGCTTGCGAGCCGGACCCGCTCATCTGTGGTGCGCCGGGGCGGCAGGGTGAAATGACATGAGGGGTGGAAATCCGGCCCGATCTCTGCACAGTCTTGAATCATGACTGAACAATTCACGTCCTCCAAGCTGCGATTCTATCTTACTGAGCCTCAGCCGTGCCCGTATCTGCCCAACCGTGTGGAGCGTAAAATCTTCACGCCGCTGACGGGGCCGTATGCGGCGGATATCAGTGATGAGTTGTCGATCAACGGTTTCCGGCGGAGCCAGAACGTCGCCTACAGACCGCAATGCCCCGGCTGTAATGCCTGTATCGCGACACGGATTGTGGTGAACAGGTTTGAACCGTCCCGGCGTGATCGTCGTGTGATGCGCAAAAACGCGGTGCTGCGGCGTGAGGTGAAACCCGCCATCGCGACAGAGGAGCAATATCAGCTTTTCCGCCGCTATCTGACGGCCCGCCATTCCGAGGGCGGCATGGCGCAGATGGATGCGTATGATTATGCGTCGATGATTGAGGACAGCACGGTTCGCACGCAAGTGATAGAATATTGGGGTGATGACGAAGACGGCGATGATGCTCTGCAAGCGGTGTGTCTGATCGATGTTATGGCAGACGGGTTGTCGATGGTTTACAGCTTTTTTGACCCCGGCCGTTCACGTGACAGTATGGGCCGGTTTATGATTCTGGATCACATCGAAATCGTGAAAGCCCTTGAGCTGCGGCATGTTTATCTTGGCTACTGGATCGATGGTTGCCAGAAGATGTCCTACAAGGTTGAGTTTCCGGCCACTGAAGTTTTGGTCGCGGGGCATTGGATGCCAAGTTCGGCTTGAGCGGTCTTAGAAAAGACTGCAAACACGGTTAACGTTTGCTGAAAAATGTCGTCAATTAGGGTTTTTGCGTCGTGAGCGGATGCTTACGACTTGCCTGTACCCCCCTCTCGCCCTAATGTCTCGCACCAAGCCGGATTACTGAGATCCGGTGAACAAAAGAGATTTTCGTCGTTAAGACGGTAAACGGGAGACTAAAATGGAAAGACGCGCGTTTTTGAAGGGCGCCGCAGTCGCCGGTGCCACCGCACCGCTTGCTGCACCCGCATTCGCACAAGATAAAGTGGAAATGTCCATCGTATCGACATGGCCACGGGATTTTCCGGGTCTGGGTATCAGTGCGCAGCGCCTCGCCGCCCGCATTACAGAGCTTACTGACGGCGACATCAATGTAACATATTATGCTGCCGGCGAAAAAGTTGGCGCGTTTGACAGCTTTGATGAAGTTGCCGCCGGAAACTCGCAAGCATATATTGCCGCTGACTATTACTGGAAGGGCAAGCACCCCGGTTGGGCACCTTTCACAGCCATTCCTTTCGGCCTCACCTACACTGAAATCGACGCTTGGATTAAGTACGGTGGCGGTCAAGAGCTGTGGGATGAGCTTGCAGGCGATTTCGGCCTCAAGAACTTTGCATGTGGTAACACGGGCGTGCAAATGGGCGGTTGGTTCAACAAAGAAATCAACAGCGCTGATGACCTCAAAGGTCTTAAAATGCGTATTCCGGGTCTTGGCGGTGATGTGATGTCGAAACTCGGCGCTTCGCCTGTTTCGCTTCCGGGCGGCCAAATCTATGAAAACCTCGTATCCGGTGCCGTGGATGCAACCGAGTGGGTTGGCCCGTACAACGACTACTTCATGAAATTCTATGAAGCCGCGAAATACTACTACTGGCCTGGTATGCATGAACCGGGTTCGCAGCTTGCATTGGGCATGAACGCGTCATGGTGGGGCGGTCTGTCGAAAACGCATCAGGCGATTATCCAAGCCGCTGCAAACGAAGAAAACGCCCGTCAGATGGCTGAGACCAACGCCAACAACGGTGTTTATCTCACTAAGCTGCTGGAAGAAAACGGCGTCGAACTGCGTGAGTTCAATGACGATGTTTACGACTCGTTTGGTGATGCAGCCGAGGAAGTGATCGAAGAAGCACGCGATCACAGTGAGCTTTCGGCTCGTATCTTCGACAGCACGCTCGCTGCACGTACCGACATCGGTGGTTACATGGCGATTGCGGATGTTGCATACAGCGTGAAGCGTAACCGCGTTGTCGGCATCGGTGACAACTGATCCAGATCAATGCCATACTCAGCTGTATGAGGTTTTGATCAAGACGAAGGGGGAGTGAGGTTGCCTCGCTCCCCTTTTTTAAGAAACGATATTCATAGATTTGGGGGAAACGATGGCAACAGCCGCATTTGCGACTGACGACAGCGCAGGGTATGTCTATCAGCCTGCTCCGGTGATCCGTATGATTGGCTGGGGTTCCTTGGCGGCGATGTTTGCCTTCCTCATTAATAACGTCCTGACATTCTGGTTTAATTGGCCCGGACTGGCCCCGTTCTTCGGGTGGCAATCCACGGGCGGTATTGGTGTTCAGGCGTTTATCCAGCTGGCGATTTTGATCGGAGCGCTTGCGCTTGCCGCCCGCTATGCGATCAAATCCAAAAATACGCCTCTACGCGACGATGCGCGCCGGGTGCATGATTGGAATACATTCTTTATCCGTGCCGCATTTTGGGTGGTGTTTCTGGTCGGCCTTGCCGATATGGCGATTTCGGCCATGACAATTGAGAACGCGCTTGAAAGCGTTTTCCCGCCTGAAGTCGCAAGCCAACTCGGCAAACCCGTCTATCGGGGCACCTATATTCACGCACCGCTGATCATCGTCGGGATTTTACTGGCGATGGTGACACGGACGCTGGGATTCCTGTGGCTGGCTCTGCTGGTCGTTGTGGCGGAGTTGGGGATCGTCTTTACGCGTTTTGTTTTCTCCTACGAGCAAGCCTACATGGGCGATCTGGTGCGCTTTTGGTACGCCGCGCTATTCCTCTTCGCCAGTGCCTACACGCTTTATGAAGACGGGCATGTGCGGGTGGATGTATTCTACGCGGGCTTCAATCGCCGCAAGAAAGCATTCGTCAATTCTGTCGGCTCGGTCCTGCTGGGCATGTCCCTGTGTTGGACCGTTTTGCTGCTTGGCATGTGGAGTAAGGCGGCGATCATCAACAGCCCCATTCTCGCATTTGAGATCACGCAATCGAACACCGGCCTGTTCGTCAAATACTTCATGGCCGGCTTTCTTGCCGTGTTTGCGGTCTCCATGATGATGCAGTTTGTGAGCGCGCTGTTCGATGCCGCCGCTGATCGTCGTGAAGAGCCGGGCGCACGCGAAATCTCCGCTGAAATCACGCACTGAACCGTAGTCGCCCTGCGGGCGTGACCGAAGAGGCTTCTTATGGAACTCTATTTTCTCGCACTTCTTGTTGTCCTGATGATAACGGCTTTGGCCTCCGGTTATCCGGTCGCCTTCGCCTTGCCGGGATCGGCGATCCTGTCCATCGCCATCGCCGCCGCTGCGGGGTATATCGGTGAAGGCAATACCGACGCTTATTTTGCGGAGGGCGGTGGCCCGGTGCAGTGGCTGAGTGCGGGGGTGACCAACTTTCGAGGGGTCTATTGGGAGGTCGAACGCGACACCCTGATCGCGATTCCGTTGTTCATTTTCATGGGTATTATGCTTCAGCGGTCGAAGATTGCCGAAGATCTGCTCATCACAATGGCGCAGTTGTTTGGTCCGGTTCCGGGCGGTCTCGGGATTTCGGTGGTTTTCGTGGGCGCATTGCTGGCGGCAACGACGGGTATCGTCGGTGCGACCGTGGTGGCGATGGGGTTAATCTCGCTGCCCGCTATGCTGAAGCGTAACTATTCTCCGGCGCTGGCCAGCGGCACAATCTGCGCTTCGGGGACGTTGGGGCAGATCATCCCGCCATCCATTGTCCTGATTATTCTCGCCGACCAATTGGCCAGCGCGGTTGATCAGGCGGGCACGGCGCGCAAGTTGCTGTACAAAGAATCCACCGGCGAATTGAGTATGCCATCCGAGTTCGGGGTGATCTCAACCAGCGCGGGCGATATGTTTTTGGGCGCGTTCATTCCGGGTTTGCTGCTCGTTGCGCTCTATATGTTGTTCATTCTCATCTTTGCGTTGCTGCGCCCGAAATACGCGCCGGCCGTGCATTATGAGGGCAACTTCGATGCGCGGTTTTGGGGCCGTGTTTTCATCACATTGGTGCCACCGCTTGCACTGATCTTCCTTGTGCTGGGGTCGATCATCGCGGGTATTGCCACAGTGAACCAAGCTGGCGCTATTGGTGCGGCTGGTGCTATGATCATGGCAGGTTATCGGCTCAAACAAGGCTCTGCTTTGGCATTCGCACCTGCCATATTGGCACTGCTTTCGATGGCTGCGATCATCTATATTACCGGAAATTACAACACGAATATCAAAGCCATTGCCACCGCTGAGGACGCGTTCGGCGTAAAAGCGGCGATGATTGCGGTGGGCACGCTGATCCTCTCGCTGATCTGGAGCGGCTGGCGCGTGTTCCGCGTCGAAGACACCCTGCGCGGCGTGATGATCGAGACGGCAAAAACCACGTCGCTCGTCTTCATCATCCTGCTCGGCGCAGCGATGCTAACCTCCGCCTTCCGCGCGTTTGGCGGGGAGGAATTGGTGAAAGAGTTTCTGCTGACTCTGCCTGGTGGGTTCTGGACGCAGTTCGTCATCGTCATGGCGGTGATCTTCGTGCTTGGCTTCTTCCTCGATTTCATTGAGATTGCCGTGGTGGTTGTGCCCATCGTTGCACCGATTCTGCTGGCCGACCCGTCCGCAAACGTCACGGCTGTGTGGCTGGGGGTGATGATCGGGCTGAATATTCAAACCAGTTTCCTGACACCGCCCTTCGGCTTTGCGCTGTTCTACTTGCGCGGTGTTGCGCCTTCTTCCGTGAAAACCACGCAGATATATAAGGGCGTTGTTGTCTTTATCGGCTTGCAGCTTCTCGCGTTGGGGATCGTCGGAATGAACCCGTCGCTGGTCAACTACCTGCCCAAGCGGTTGTCGCTAACCTCTGAAAATGCGCCGCCTCCGCTGAACCCCGCTTTGCAATATTGCATGGAAGATTTTGTATCCGGCGAGTTTGCGAGCCGTGGAGACGAACTGCGCGGTGCGATTTCGAAAGTTTCAGGACTTGATCTCTCCTATCTTCCGAACGATGTGCAGAAAGATCTTGGCAAAGGCTTCGAGTCCGCATCCGCTACGTTTGATGCGATGGATGCTATTGAGGTCGCAAATCAGGAAGTCGCCGACAACGCTGACGCCTACCGCCCTCTGCATCAGGAAGTGCGCGGCCTGACCCGCCAAATCAAGCGTATCACGATTGAACTGGGCGAGTTGGAAACCGACCTGCGCCGTGCGGAGCAGGGCAGCAGCGAGGCTGAACACTTCGTCGAAGAAATCGCGCATCTGGAAGAAGAAAAAGCTGCGCTTGAGGCTAAAATCCCCTCCGAATGGGAAGCTGAGCACGAGACCTTCAAGGTTATAACACAAGCTGAATCTAAAGCCCGCGCGCTTTACCGCCGTTCCACCGACAACGCTTATAAGCCTGTTGAGGAAACGATGCTTGTTATTGAAGATGCTGATCTGTTGGCCGAAAAACGCGATGTTTTGGAGGCTATTCGTGCCGATATTGCGGGATTTGATAAGGATACCGCCACAGAACGCTTGAAAGAAGCCGAGCGTCAGGTGGGTGAAGCGCAAGGCGCGGGCGAAATCCGCTCGCTCCTCAGCAAGGCCCGCCGTCAGTTCCGCCGGACCCCTGACATCGAAAAGGCGACAGAGTTCGTCGATAAGGCGTTGGCCGAATTTGAAAGCGAAGTCGAATGGCGCGCAAAGGCCAAGACAGATCTTCTGCCCGAACTCGCCGAATACCGCGCTGCAATCGCTAACACCATCGGGCTGCGTCAACAGCCGAAACTGCCACGCGAGCAGGCGCTTTATGTGGCGTCGTGCAGCTCCGACCACAGGGATATCTCGCTTAGTTTCTAAGGCTGTTCCATAAAGACATGAAAAGGGCCGGACATTTCTCCGGCCTTTGCTATGGCAAATTCCAAATGTGATAGGCGGGAATTCCGATGACACGACCCATCCACATTATCGGCGGCGGTATGGCGGGCTGCGAGGCGGCATGGCAAGCGGCATCACTTGGCGCACAAGTCATCCTACACGAGATGCGCCCCGAACGTGGAACCCATGCCCACCAGACGGATGGACTAGCCGAGTTGGTTTGCTCAAACTCCTTCCGCTCCGATGACCACGAGACCAACGCCGTTGGGCTGCTGCACCACGAGATGCGACAGGCGAACTCCATCATTATGGCCACGGCGGATAAGCATTCTTTGCCTGCAGGGGGCGCGCTGGCCGTAGATCGCGACGGCTTCTCGCAAGCGATCACGGCCACACTCGCCGCCCACCCCAATGTCACGTTGGAGCGATCTGAAGTGCAAGGCTTGCCCCCCGCCGAGTGGGAAAACGTCATCATCGCCACTGGTCCGCTGACCTCGCCTTCGCTGGCTGAAGCCATCGCTGCGCGCACGGGGGCGGAAAGCCTTGCCTTCTTTGACGCTATCGCTCCGATCATCCATGCAGACAGTGTTGATCTCAGCAAGGCTTGGTATCAATCACGTTATGATAAAGGTGAGACCGAAGCTGATCGCACGGCGTATCTCAACTGCCCTTTGACGCGCGAGCAATATGAGGGCTTCATTGACGCGCTTCTAGCCGCTCCCAAGACCGAATTCAAGGATTGGGAGAAGGACACGCCTTACTTCGAGGGGTGCCTGCCGATCGAAGTCATGGCCGAGCGTGGGCGCGAAACCCTGCGTTTTGGCCCGCTCAAACCCGTCGGCCTCACCAACGCGCACCAGCCCGACATCAAAGCCTATGCTGTCGTTCAGCTGCGCCGGGAAAACGCGCTTGGCACGCTGATGAATCTCGTCGGCTTCCAAACCAAAATGAAGCACAGCGCACAGGTCGAGGTTTTGCGCACGATACCGGGCCTGGAAAAAGCTGAATTCGCAAGGCTGGGCGGTATTCATCGTAACACCTTTATTAACAGCCCCGAATTACTAGACGGCTCAATGCGCCTCAAGGCCGAACCACGCTTGCGCTTTGCAGGCCAAATCACTGGCGTTGAGGGCTACGTTGAATCGGCTAGCATGGGCTTGCTGGCGGGCCGTTTCGCGGCGGCGGAGGCGTTGGGCTTCACCCAAGCCCCGCCACCCGCCGATACCTCGCATGGGGCTTTGCTCAATCACATCTCCGGCGGGGCGGAGGCGGATTTGTTCCAGCCAATGAACGCCAATTTCGGCCTGTTTCCGCCCCTCACTGACGATGTGCGCAAAGGGCGGCGCGGAAAAAAAGACCGCCAGCGTGCTTACACCGACCGGGCTAAAACGTCATGGGCCGCGTGGCTCTCTGCCCAAGAAATGGCGGCGTAACCGGACAGTAAGTTTACCGTTGTATTCCCGATGCATCCTTCTTCGTATTCGGTGACGCTTCGTGAAAATCTTGCTGGTCAGCTTCCACTTCCCGCCCGATGCGCCTCTAGCCGCAACCCGCGCCCCCAAATTCGCGCGCTATTTGCTCGATAAGGATCATGATGTGCGCGTGCTTTGCGCGCGCGAGCCGCAGCCCAGCGTCACTCACGCACTTGAGATTGACGAGAGCCGCGTCATCCGTACCGACTGGCGCGATCTTGCGACAATCCCGAACGAGATATTGGGCCGCATGACGCCCAACCGATCCGCCCCAAGCTCTTCTACGTCATTATCCGCCACGTCAACAGCTCCTGCCGCCCCCAAACGTTGCAGCGCTTTGCGCTCCGGCCTGAGCGAGTTCTACCAATCCGCCATCTGCCGTCCTGACCGCCGTGCGGGTTGGCGTGCGCCCGCGCTGGCGGCTGCGAAAGAGCTATTCAAGACATGGCGCCCCGATCTGATCTACGCAACATGCCCGCCACACTCGGTCGCTCCCATTGCTGATCAGATCGCCGCACTTGCTGGTACACCGTTCGTAACCGAATTCCGCGACCGCTGGGGTTTAGATGCCTATTCCAACCACCCCGAATGGCGCAAACGGCTTGATGTAAAGCAAGAGGCGGCGGTGTTGTCCCGCGCTGCGGGAATCGTAACCGTCTCACCTCTCTGGGCGCAAAGCTACGCCGACCGCTACGGTGCAGATCGGGTGGCTGTAGCAATGAACGGGTTTGATCCGGCGGATTACCCACTCGAAACCGACGCCTCCCCCGCGCTGGATAAAGATCGTATCGAACTGCTCTACGCGGGCGCGCTCTATCCGGGCCGCCGAGATCCGCAAGTTGTTTTCAATGCGTTGCAAATGTTGGGTGATGATGCCAAGCGTGTGAAAATCACCATGCTCGGCAAGGATCTTGAGCCGGCTGTGAAAATGGCTGCAGATGCGGGCCTTGACGAGTGCCTCTACATCCTCCCTCCCGAACCGCACAAGCAAATCATTGCGCGACAGTATGCGGCAGATGCATTGTTGATGCTGCAATGGAATGACGAGCGCGACGCGGGCACGATTCCCGGTAAGCTGTTTGAGTGCATCGGTGCGCGCCGTCCTGTAATCGCAACGGGCTGGACCCAAGGCGTCGTTGGGCGCATTATCATGAGGCGTAATCTCGGCGTTATCTCGAACGAGCCGCGCATTCTGGCCAACAAAATCTCCGCCCTTTTGAGCGAAAAACGCGCGCATGGCCGCATCGCTCCTTTGCCTGCTACCATTCGTGACGGGATGAGCCGTAGCGAACAATTCTCAACCCTCGATAATTTTCTTGCGGCGGCAGCTGGTGGTCAGTCTGAACAGATTGCCGCCGAATGAGCGGGCAATCGCTCTCGCGTAAGATGGCGGGCGGGGCGGCGTGGATGATCGGTGCGCGCATGGTCATGCGCTTGTCCGGCCTCATCAATATAATGATCCTCGCGAGGTTGCTGCCCCCGGCGGAGTTCGGCGTCGTTGGTCTGACGGTCGCGTTTATTGCTGCTTTCGAGGCAATGAGCGACATGTCACTGAACGCCGCCATCGTGCGGCACCCCGCCCCGCAGCCAAAACATTACAACACCGTCTGGACCCTTATGGTCCTGCGTGGCCTGCTTCTCGGCGGTATCGCCCTGGTGGCGGCAAAGCCCCTCGCTGCGTTTTACGGTGATGAAACGCTGGCCTATGTCGCCTACGCTTTGGCGGCGCAGCAAATCATTCTGGGTCTACTCAATCCCGGCGTGTCGGACTTTCAGCGCAACTTCAATTTCCGCACCGACTTCATCTATCTGGCCGTGCGCAAACTGGCCAGTACGGTCGCGTGCGTGGGTGTTGCACTTACAATCTGGCCCGATTATCGCGCTCTCGTCGCGGGATTGTTGACGGGCAGCTTGGCCACGATAATCAGTTCCTACTGGCTACACCCCTACCGCCCGCGCCCGTCGCTGAAGGCATTTGCGGAGATTTTCGGTTTCTCGAAATGGATGCTTGCGACCAACCTGCTGCAATTCGCCCAACGTCGTGCAGATACGTTTATTTTGGGCAAAACACTTGGCCTGACTGCGCTTGGGATTCATGCGCTGGCGATGGAGCTGGCCAATCTGGTCGCTACCGAATTCGCAATGCCCCTGCGCCGCGCCTTCATGCCCGGCTATTCAAAACTGCAAGACAAGCAAGCCGAATTGCGCGCGCAGTTCTGCATGGCCTATGGCGCGGCGATGGTGATTGCCGTGCCGTTTGCGGTGGGGGTGGCCTCCGTAGCAGAACCCGCGATCCGATTGGCGTTCGGTGGCGATTGGATGCAAGCCGTCTCGCCTTTGCGTGTGCTGGCGTTCAACGGATTATTCGGGGCATCCGCCGTCTTCTGCTGGCCTGTCATCGTGGCAATGGGGCAGCCACGCCGCCTTGCTCCGCTGCAACTGCTGTCCCTGCTTGTCGGCGCGCCTGCAATCTACTTCGCTTCCCTCGAATGGGGGCTGACCGGGGCCGCGTGGGCTATGACGGGGATGAGCGCGCTTTACGCCCTGCTGGTCATGCGCGTCGTACTGCGTTTGATGCAGGCTCCGGCAGAGATGGTCTTATCATGGATGCCCCGCGTGTTGGCTGCAGCACTTGTGATGGCCCTCAGCCTGCGCGCCTTGCAAGCCACATTGCCAGCCATCGACACGGCGGGCGCGGCAGGCCTGTCCTTTACCACAAGCATTGCCGCCGGTGTGATTACTTACCCGCTGGCACTCATGGCGCTGTGGGCGTTATCTGGTAAGCCGGAGGGGCCGGAGGCGATGGTGCTGCGGTTGGTCCGTGCGAAACTCGGCTCACCCGCCAAAGAAAGCGCGTCGCAGAAAGTTTAATCCGGCCAGCACCAGTACGGTCAGGATGATCTTGCGAAACGTCTCGGCGGGTAAGCGGTCCTGTATCGTCTGCCCCAACCGCATCCCGATCGCGGCGGGAATCAGCATCAGTGCAGAGATTGTGGCCGTTGTCTTGTTCAAAACGCCTGTACTCGCGTGACCGCCGATAAACGGAATCGCGCCCAGCAAAAAAGTGACCCCGCAAGTTCGCACAAACACCCGTTTCGGCAGGTTCAGCGACATTAGCATCATCAGGATCGGTGGTCCCCACGCCCCAGATATTCCACCAAAAAAACCGCCTGTAGTACCCGCAACGATATCCGCCGCAGGACGCGGCGGATTGGCGGGGCGCCAACCGAACAGTTGTACGATGGCAAAGCTACTTAAGCCCAACCCCATGATAATATAGAAAACACGTGGCTCCAGATGCGGCAATAACTGGGTCGATGCGAACAGTGAGACCAGCATCACCCCGATTACAACGCGGAACTCCTTCAGCGTTTCAACCGCAACGCCCATGCCGTCCCGCGCGCTCTGCCAGATATTCATGACGAGGCCGGGCAGCGCCATATATGCAACTGCGACCTCGGGGGGGAGCGCAAGCGTCGCGATGGCAACGGACACCGTGGGCAGGGCAAAGCCGATAGCGCCCTTGACGAAGCCGCCCAGTAAATAGGCAAAGACAGCGATACTCATGGCCGTCGCACCGTAAGCTGCAACAGAGTCAGAGATCGCCGCTCCGATCATTCCACGCGCCGGATTCGCGCCGCGAAAAACCCGTCCACGCCGCCAATATCGGGCCATTGCGAGGGCAGGGTGCGCAGCGCCCCGTCGCGAATCATCTCCGCCGGAACCCCGTCCGCTTCCGCATCCAGCGGATCAAGCCGCGCGTCGGGTTGCGCGGCCAGCATCGCCTCAACCCGCTGCATTCCCTCTTCGGGCAACAGCGAGCATGTCACGAAAATGAGCGTCCCGCCGGGCGCAAGCCACTTGAACGCCTTGGTTAGCAACGCATCCTGCAATGGTTTCAGCGCATTCAACGCCCCGCCGCTTTTCAGATGCGGCAGGTCAGGGTGACGGCGGATCGTCCCCGTGGCCGAGCACGGCGCATCCAGTAGGATCGCCTCGAATTGCTGTTCCGGCTCCCAATCCAACGCATCTCCGATGACCACATGAACGCTCAGGCGCGTACGCAAAAGATTCTCGCGCATCTTGCGCATCCGCGCTTTCGACAGGTCCAGCGCGGTTACTTTCGCCCCTGCGGCGGCCAACTGCATCGTCTTGCCACCGGGCGCGGCGCACAGGTCGAGAACCCGTTTTCCTCGCAGTTTGCCGAGCATTTGCACGGGTATTGCGGCGGCGGCATCCTGCACCCACCACGCCCCGTCCTCAAACCCGTCCAGCGCGGGAACAGCTCCGGCGGCGTTCAGGCGGATTGATCCCGTCGGCGTCAACCGCCCACCCAGCTTTTCGGCCCATTCCGCTTCATTCTCGCGCGGGGTCAGGTCCAGCGGCGCGCCATTGCGATGGGCGGCGGCAATCGCGCGGGCCTCATCCTCACCGTAAGCGGTCTTCAGCCGCTCCCACAGCCACGCGGGCGTATCGGCGGAATCGCAGTCGATTTCGTCAAAGATTCGCGTGCCATGCTCGGCCATCCGGCGGCAAACGGCGTTTATCATCCCCGACAGTCGTTGCGTTGTCGGTAGGCTTTTCGCCAGCCGTACCGCAGAGTCCACGGCGGCATGAGGTGCCGTATCCAGCGCCAGCAATTCCGCCCCTGCCAGCCGCATAATCTGCACACCGAGCCGGTTTTTCCCCACGGGCCGTTTCTCGACAAAGCGATCAATCACCGCATCAATCGATCCCAGCCGCCTCAGCGTCGTCAGAACCAGCATCCGCGCAAATGCCGCGTCACGATCTTCCAGCTTCTCCAGTTTCGCCTCGCGCCACGCAAGGTCAAGCGGCTGATCACGGTCGAGCACAGCGTCAAGAGCGATCAGGGCGGCATGGCGGGCTTTTTGGCCGGGGGCGTTCACTGCCACGGGTTTTCACGACGCTGATCTGGTGCGGTACGCGGCTTGCGTGAGGCGGGTTGAGGCTTCGCAGGCGGTTGGGGCAGGGGGAAAGCAGATCTTTGCCCCATTTCCTTCGCCAACGCCTTCAACGCTGCGATCCGATTTTCCATATTCGGATGGGTCGAAAACAGTGAGTCCATAGTTCCCCCGGACAGCGGATTTACAATAAACATATGTGCGCTTGCCGGAAACCGTTGGGCGCTCGTCATCGTCTTATGCGCATTTGAGATTTTTACCAATGCGCTCGCAAGCCACAGGGGATTGCCGCAAATCTGTGCACCCATTCGATCCGCCGCATATTCGCGCGTCCGGCTGATCGTCATTTGAATAATCATTGCAGCAAGCGGCGCCAGTATTGCCATTGCAATCGTGCCAATGCGCCCCAACGGGCGGTCTCTTCCTCCGCCAAAGAACAGCGAGAATTGTGACAGCATAGAAATTGTGCCTGCAAAAGTTGCGGATAGTGTCATGATAAGTGTATCGCGGTTTTTTATATGCGCCAGTTCATGTGCGATCACACCTGCGAGTTCGTCCGTTGACAACGTTTCTACAATACCTGTCGTAATTGCCACCGCTGCGTTTTCAGGGTCTCGACCTGTTGCAAAGGCATTCGGTTGCGCACCTTCAATCAGGTAAATCTTTGGCATCGGCAACTCGGCATTGCGCGCAAGTTGCGCAACCATTTCAAATATTTGCGGCGCATCCCCTGCGTTAATGAGCTGCGCTTTGTGTAGCCGCAGCGCTAATTTGTCAGATTTCCACCAAGCGAACAGGTTGGTTGCCGCGGCAAATGTCAGGGCGATCAGCATACCGCTTTGGCCACCAATGGAGAAACCCACAACCAGAAACAGGGCAGTCATAGCTGCCATAAGTAACACTGTCTTGAAGCGGTTCATGCTTCTTTTGTCCTATCTTCGCCTTCATTGGCAATCATTTGATCCTACATAGTGAGAGTGGATATGGATTTTCAGGTGAGATCAAGGATGACGACTGAAAAAACGCCTGATCCTGCTGTTGCGGAGCGTGCGCTACAGGAGGCTCGGATGCGGCGGGAACAGGAGCGCGACTTATCGCTACCATCAGAAAATGGTGGACCGCGAGGTGCTGAACCTGTGCGCTATGGAGATTGGGAAAAGGATGGGATCGCTTATGACTTTTAATTTTGAAATTATCAAACGCCGGTTGGTGGGCATTGTCGCCGTCGGAGCGCTGTCATGTGGTCTGGTAATCGCATCGATGCCATTTACCGCGAGTGCCGCAGAATATGGAAAATTACCGAAGATTGAAGATGGCCAAAAAGTTGCTATTTTCGCGGGTGGCTGTTTTTGGTGTGTTGAGTCGGATTTTGATAAAATACCCGGCGTTATTGCGACGACATCGGGCTACATAGGCGGCAGCGTGACCCGGCCCAGCTATAAGCAAGTATCCTATACGGAGACCGGTCATTATGAAGCGGTTCATATCGTTTATGATCCAGAAAAAGTCAGTTATGATAAGCTATTGACCGCATTTTGGCATTCCGTTGATCCTACGGATGACGGCGGCCAATTTTGTGATCGGGGAACTTCGTATAAAAGCGCTGTTTTTGCCGTTGATGATGCGCAGCGCGAAGCTGCAGAAAGCTCAAAAGACGCCTTGGAAGCGGCAAAAGTTCTTGATGACCCGATTGTAACGCCAATCCTTGATGTTGCACCTTTCTATCCTGCTGAATCCTATCATCAGGATTACTACAAAAAGAGCAGTTTGCGTTATTCTCTGTATCGCAATGGCTGTGGCCGCGACCGACGTGTTCGTGAAGTCTGGGGCGATATGGCTTTTAAGGGCATCAAAGACCACTGACAATCCGTTTTGCGAGCCTTGCGCCGTACCTACGTCAGAGGTACGGCGTACATTCTTGAAACCATATCCTAACATTAGGACGGTATCAGGCATAGGCACGGATAACCGTGCGACCGGGCAAAGCGGAGATAAAGATGCGCATCACGATGATCGGTACGGGCTATGTTGGTCTTGTCTCCGGGGCCTGCTTTTCTGACTTTGGCCATATGGTCACCTGCATCGATAAAGATGAGCGTAAAATCGAGACGCTGCGGGCGGGTGGTATTCCGATTTTTGAGCCGGGTTTGGATGATCTCGTAGCAAAAAATGTCGGTGCAGAGCGTTTGTCGTTTGATACTGACGCACGGAACGCAATTCAGGGATCTGATGTGGTTTTCATTGCGGTGGGCACGCCTTCCCGTCGTGGTGATGGCCATGCTGATCTCAGCTATGTCTATGCCGCCGCTGAGGAAATTGCCGGCATGATGGACGGTTTTACCGTTGTCGTAACCAAATCCACCGTTCCGGTCGGTACTGGCGACGCGGTCGAGGAGATTATCCGGAAAGCCAATCCGAATGCCGATTTTGCGGTCGTTTCAAACCCTGAATTCCTGCGTGAGGGGGCGGCTATTGAGGATTTTAAGCGGCCGGATCGCGTTGTGATCGGTACAGATGATGAGCGCGCGCGCGAGTCGATGCGTGAGCTGTATCGCCCGCTTTTTCTGAACGAAACGCCGATTGTATTCACCACACGCCGCACATCCGAACTAATCAAATATGCCGCAAACGCTTTTCTCGCGACCAAAATCACGTTTATCAACGAAATGGCTGACTTGTGCGAGGCAGTGGGTGCGGACGTGAAGCAAGTTGCCAAAGGTATCGGCCTTGATAAGCGTATCGGTGGTAAATTCCTCAATGCGGGGCCGGGTTATGGTGGTTCTTGCTTTCCGAAAGACACGTTGGCGCTGACCAAAACGGCCAATGATTCCGGTACACCCTTGCAGATCGTTCAGTCTGTCGTTGAGGTGAATGCGCGACGCAAAAAAGCGATGGCGCAAAAAATTATCAAAGCGATGGGCGGCGATGTTAGCGGCAAAACCATTGGTTTGCTTGGACTGGCTTTTAAGCCCAATACCGATGACATGCGCGATGCGCCATCATTGGACATCGTTCCGGCTCTTGTTGAGGCGGGCGCAACAGTGCGCGCTTATGATCCTGAGAGCATGGACGAAGCGCGTAAAATGATGACGGGGCTTGAGTTCTCGGAAGATGCCTATTCGGCAATTGAGGGCGCGGATGCACTGATTATTATCACGGAATGGGATCAGTTTCGCGCACTTGACTTGGATCGGGTGAAGGCCGCTCTGAAAACGCCGCAGATCGTTGATCTTCGTAACATCTACGAACCGCGCATGATGGCGGGTCTTGGCTTTAAGTATGAGGGCGTGGGCCTGCCGTAACCGTGTTAAGTCACATGCGGCGATGCCTTGGAGTCATAACGTAGCATCCATGCTGCGGCGGCACCTGCAAGTGCACCAAACAGATGAGACTCCCATGACACGCGCGAATCTGTGGGCAAAACACCCCAGATCAACCCGCCATAAAGCATAGCCGCCGCCGCCGCGAAAAGGATCGCCCGGAAACTGCGCTCGACCACGCCAAGTGCTACGATGAAGCCGAAATATCCGAACACGAGGCCACTCGCTCCCACGTGCACCCGGTTTCCGCCGCGCGCCATCAGCCAGACGAGCAGCCCGCCTAACAGCACGATGATAATGGTTGCCTCGTAATAACGGTTCGGTGCCGCCATCGCCGCCATACCACCTAGGATCAACAACGGAACGGTATTCGCCGCCGCGTGCTGGAAGCCCGCATGAAGGAAAGGTGACATTGGAATACCGATCAGCCCGCCAAAATCGCGTGGTTCCAGCCCGAACCATTGATTCGGATTGTAGCTCAGTAAGAAGTTAGCAAACTGGATCACCCAAATAATAACGACAAAGTTGAACACAGGCCGCAGCCGCGCCATCGTGAGGCTGTCTCGATCTAACGGCATCTGGCGGCTCCAAAACACGCTCGGTAACGAAGTCTTATACTGTTTTCATTGACGGTTGGAAGGGTCAAGCGTTCTTGTCGGATTATATCGATGAGGAGTCGCCAAAAGCGCAGTAATGTGGTTTTGCTGGCTTAGGGATTTAGAGTGCGCATTTTGTCGCGCGTGTTTTTTCGGTCGGAGCAGACATGTCGGATGAAGAAGAAGATATCATTCTCAGCGAATTGAGTGATGAGGAACTTGTGCAGCAGATGCATGACGACCTTTATGACGGCCTCAAAGACGAGATCCTTGAAGGCGTGAATATCCTGCTCGAACGCGAATGGACGCCTTATAAAGTGCTTACAGAGGCACTGGTTGAAGGAATGCGGATTGTTGGGATCGATTTCCGCGATGGTATTCTTTTCGTGCCCGAAGTTCTGCTCGCCGCCAATGCGATGAAGGCGGGTATGGGCATTCTCAAGCCTCTGCTGGCCGAAACCGGTGCGCCCAAGCAGGGCAAGATGGTCATTGGTACAGTTAAAGGCGACATCCACGACATCGGTAAAAACCTTGTGTCGATGATGATGGAAGGTGCGGGTTTTGAAGTGGTTGATCTGGGTATCAACAACCCGGTTGAAAACTATATCGAAGCCATTGAGAAAGAAGATGCGGACATCCTAGGTATGTCAGCTTTGCTCACCACAACAATGCCTTACATGAAAGTCGTCATCGATGAGATGAAGGCGAAGGGCATTCGCGAAAACTATGTTGTTCTCGTTGGCGGCGCGCCGTTGAACGAGGAATTCGGCAAAGCAATCGGTGCTGACGCCTATTGCCGTGACGCTGCCGTAGCCGTTGAAACCGCCAAAGAATACATGGCACAGCGCACCCATAACCAAAGCGCTTCAAGCTGATACGCACGTCTGGTTGGAGCTGTTAAAGACGCGTGACTGCGCATAAATTTGTAACCTTCGGACTTGTTCCGAAGGTTCAGTTCCGGCGGTAATGCTGTTCTAGATTATTGGAAAAAGTCCAATAATGGCGACTGAAAACCTTCGACTTGGCGCTAATAGTGTTAAGTAAGTAAGGATGGGAACGGTTCATATGTTCAGCCAGCGAAACAAATCGTTCGTTTTCAGATAATAGCGGAGTGGGATAATGGCTGAAACTTTTCTCCCGCTCGATTCTGTACTTACCGAGGAGGGGCTGTGCGCCTCCTCAGATCTAAAAGACAAAACGCTGCTAATCGCCTGTGGTGCGCTGGCGCGTGAAATTCTTGCAATCATTAAAATCAACGGCCTTCAAGGCTTGATTTTGGAATGCTTACCCGCGCTGCTTCATAACCGTCCCGACAAAATCACTGATGCTGTGCGCACAAAAATCCACGATGCGCGCAGCCGTGGTGCGTCAAAAATCTTTGTGGTTTACGCGGACTGCGGTACGGGCGGTCATCTCGACACGTTGTGCATGGAGGAGGAGGTGGAACGGATCGAAGGCCCACATTGCTATGCGTTTTTCGACGGTTTGGACGTCTTTGCCGAACGCGCTGAAGAGGAAATAGGAGCGTTCTATCTAACTGATTTTCTTGCCAGACAGTTTGATACGCTAATTTGGAAAGGCATGGGCCTAGATCGGCACCCTGATTTACGTGACATGTATTTCGGCAACTATGATCGCGTCGTGTATCAGGCTCAAACCGATGACCCTGCGCTTGAGAAAAAAGCCCGTGCAGCCGCTGAAAAGCTGGGCCTGGATTTTGTGAAACGTGAAACCGGATATGGGGAACTTGCGACCTTTATTAATAAGGCCGCAAGCGTCTAACCTTTTAACGACGCCGTGAAAGCTGACGTAGAATATCCATATCCACGCTGCCATCTTCATCGGCATCAAACATCCCAATCACGCTATCGAGGCTGGCATCGCCTGTGCTACTGCGTTGGCGTGGGGATTGTCCGAACATGCCGCCGAGCAGGTCATCAAGCCCCCCTTGTTGTCCACGCTGTTGCACGGGCGCTTGTTGTTGCCGTGCACCGCCCCCGCCGAACATACCCCCCAGAATACCGCCCAAACCGCCACCTTGCGGCGTTTGACGTTGCTGCTGTCGCCTACCGCCGAGGATGCTTCCAAGAATCCCGCCCATCCCGCCGCCCCCGCGCGATTGTTGCTGTGAGGCGCCACCTCCTAAAACAGCGCCAAGCAGGTCGTCTAATCCGCCGCCGCCACGCCGATGCTGGGAACCGCCCATCCCGGTCATGCCTTGGATCAACGTTCCCAAAATGCCGCCCATCCCCGAACTGCCGGAGGTTTTACGCTGCATCCCGCCCAGCACCATAGAAGCAATCATCGGCAGCATTGCCTTGATAACTGTGGAACCGATACCCGATGCAAACTCAGTTTTCTGTGCAACCTCGCGGCTGACATCTTTGGAACCGAAAACTTCGGCCAATACTTGATTCCCACGATCCCGCGTACTTGCCTGTTGCAGAGAACTGGGATCTTCGTAGATGTCTTCGTAGTCGGTGCCCTGAATCTTATTCAAAAGATTTCCCAGCCCGTCCTGCGTTTGGGTGCGTTGTTTAAACCCGGCGGACATTGCGGGCAGAACCTGCTTGAGAACGGAGTTCATTTGATCAGGTCCAAGCCCGAATTGTTGGGCCAGATTTTCGATACCTTTACCGCCCTGCGCCTCACGCAGAATATCAAACATGTTCATTCAATTACTTCCTCATAGATGGTTAACACGCCCCATAATGCTACAGATAAGAACTGTTCGCATCTATTTAAATATCGCTCTGCGCTGATCAGGTTCTTTCTCGCCGTTCCCACGCTCCGGCAACGGCTGTCACGTTCAGTAATCCGCGTGCGGTAGCGGATGGTGTCACAATCTCCGCACGGCCTTCAGCGCCAAGTAGAAGCGGTCCAACCGTCTGACCGTCACCAAGTGATTTTAGAATATTCATCGACGCGTTTGCTGCATCAATAGATGGGAAAATCAATAAGTTAGCAGGTTCTGTGAGGTTTGATTTCGGTAAGAATTTTTTCCGTAAATCCGCGTCTAATGCGGTAGAGGCGCGCATTTCACCCTCGACCTCAAAATTGACACCCCGCGCTTGCAAAATGTGTAGAACTTCTCGCATTTTTAATGCGCTTGGTGTGTCGGAATTTCCGAAATTCGAGTGACTTACAAGACCAACGCGCGGCGTAATATTGAAATTACGCACTTCTTCAGCTGCCATTTCGGTAATGTCGGCAAGTTGCTTCGCCGTAGGTTCGTAATTTACATAGGGATCGGCCATGAAAATCGCGCCTGTTTTCAGGATCACAACCCCAAGCGCCGCATAACAAAGCCCATGACGATCTGCCCCTAAGACGTTGTCAATATAGCGCAAATGCCAATGATGATCGCCCGCCAGCCCGCAAATCATCGCATCGGCTTCGCCCCTATGCACCATCACGGCGGCAATCGCAGTGCTGTTCGTGCGCATGATGGCGCGCGCCGCATCAATGCTGCACCCTCTCCTGTTGTTAAGACTAAGATAAGTGCGCCAATACTCCCCATAACGCGCATCACCTTCAGGATTGACCACCTCGAAATCCACCCCCGGACTCAGGTTGATGCCGGCCCGTTCGCACCGCATTTCTATGACTGACGGGCGTCCGATCAGGATGGGAACCGCGTAGCCTTCGTCCAGAATAGTTCGCACTGCGCGCAAGGTGCGTTCGTCCTCGCCTTCCGCGTACACAATGCGTCGTTGATTGACTTTTGTCTGCTCAAACAGTGGCTTCATGAGCAAACCTGAGCGATAGACGAAGCGGTTGAGCCGTGCTTCATAGGCATCAAAATCTTCGATAGGCCGCGCGGCAATCCCCGTATCCATCGCCGCTTTTGCCACCGCTGAGGCAACATGCACCAACAGGCGGGGGTCGAAGGGCTTCGGGATCAGGTAATCCGGTCCGAAAACCAGCCGTTCGTCCCGATAGGTCCGTGCAACCTCCGCCGCTGAGACTTTGCGCGCCAAGCCTGCAATCGCGTGGGCAGCGGCCATCTTCATTTCCTCATTAATCGTCGTCGCACCCACATCCAGCGCACCACGGAAGATAAAAGGAAAGCACAATACGTTATTGACTTGATTGGGATAATCGGATCGGCCTGTGGCAATAATCGCATCAGAACGCACGCGTCTGGCATCTGCCGGATCGATCTCTGGATTGGGGTTGGCCAGCGCCAGAATGATCGGCTTTTCAGCCATTTGGGCCACATGCTCCGGCATCAGCACGCCTGGACCGGAGAGACCGAGGAAAATATCAGCGTTATCAATGACATCACCCAGCACACGATGCGGGCTGTTCTGTGCGAACGCCGCCTTTTGCGGGTCAGCTTCCCGTCCCTCGTAGACCAGCCCGTCAATGTCGAGCAGCCAGACATTTTCACTCTTTAATCCCAACGATAACAATAGGTTAAGGCACGCAATTCCCGCTGCGCCACCCCCTGTCGAGACCAATTTCACATCCTCAAACTTACGCCCCGTCAAGTGCATGGCGTTCAGAACCGCCGCCGCAACCACGATAGCGGTGCCATGTTGGTCATCGTGAAAGACAGGGATATTCATATGCTTACGGCATTCGCTTTCCACGTGAAAGCAATCCGGCGCTTTAATATCCTCCAGATTTATCGCCCCGAAAGTCGGTTCCAGCGCCTTGACCACATCGGCCAGTTTCTGCGGATCGGTCTCGTTCACTTCAATATCGAACGCATCAATGCCCGCGAACTTCTTGAAAAGGACGGCTTTTCCTTCCATCACAGGCTTAGACGCCAGCGCCCCGATATTGCCCAGGCCCAGCACAGCGGTGCCATTGGTAATAACGGCCACCATATTCGCGCGTCCCGTGTATCGGGCGGCATTGGCGGGGTCTTTAGCGATTTCGGTGCAGGCTTCTGCCACGCCGGGACTGTATGCCAAGGCAAGATCGCGCTGCGTATTCAAAGGCTTAGTGGGTGTCACTGACAGTTTGCCCGGCACGGGGTGTTCGTGAAATCTCAGCGCCGCTTCACGTAACCGATCTTCTGCCATTCGTCGCCCCGATCCAAAATGTCCACAATTTATTGCCAGTTAACCTACATCTTGGAGCCATAATCCACAAAGGTCGATACCCTAAACGCGCCAAAAGAACCGCGTTAAGTGATAGAAAATCGGTGCGGCGAAAATAACGCTGTCCAGTTGGTCAACAAAGCCGCCTTGGCCGGGAATCAGATGGGACCAATCTTTTACCCCCCGGTCGCGTTTAATCGCTGCGAAGACGATATTGCCGAACATCCCGACCAGTGATGTGACGCCGGCCATCGCAATCGCACCGAATATACCAAACGGTGTAATCCATGCGAGCAATCCGCCGATACCCATTGCGCAGACCACGCCACACGCCATCCCCTCCCATGTTTTCGGTGAAAGGCCCGGCGCTATACGTGTTTTGCCGATCCGCCGCCCGAAGAAATACTCCAGTAAATCGCCCAGTTGCACAACGATCACCAGAAACGCGATCAACAACACCGAGCGCTCACCATATCCGGCAATGTCGATATTCAGCAGCGCCGGAACATGGCTGACGCAGAACACTGTCATCATCAGCGCCCATTGCGTCTCCGCCACGCGGATCAGATAGCGGTTCGCATTCCCGCGCAGGGCGGACACGATCGGCAACAGTAAAAACGCGTAAACCGGAATGAACACCGAATAGAGGCCATCCCATCCGCACCAAACGAAGAAATATTGCAGCGGCAAAACCGCAAAAAACGCCAGCGCCAGCGAATAATGGTCTGCCCGCACCTTGGCCGTCAGCGTCAGAAACTCGCGCAGGGCCGCAAAGCTGGCGAACAGGAACAGGACCACCACCCCGAATCGTCCCGACAATAACGCCAATGAAATCAGAATGGTCATCCCCCACCAGCTTTTCACGCGGGTCATGAAGGTTTCCAGCACGGGGCTGGGGTTCGATGGGTTCCGTTGCGCCTGCAAAACCTCCCCGAACATGGTCAGGGCCAGCAAGATTCCCATTGCACCGAACGAGAGCATCAGGATGTCAGACGTGGTGTTATCCATCAATTCGCCTCCCGCTCGACCGGGCGCAGTGATGCAAGCGCTTCCGATGCACGGCTCAGGAAAGCGTCCTTACTCTCCCCCTCCCGCACATGGATCGGCGCGCCGAATGTGACGGTACAGATCAGGGGCAAGGGGATCACCTCGCCCTTGGGCATGATCGAGTTCAGGTTGGCGATCCATGTGGGCACCAAATCCACATCGGGCCGCGCGAGGCCCATATTATAAAGTCCCGCTTTGAAAGGCAGCAGCGGTTCATCGCCCATATTCCGGTTGCCTTCGGGAAAGATGATCAGCGACGACCCCTCATCCAGCGCGGCAATGATCTTGTCCATCGGCTTGTCTTTCACCTCAGGACGGCGATCAACCAGCACACAGTTGAACACCTCCGGCCCCACAAACGCGCGGATCGGGTTTTTCAGCCAGTAATCCGCCGCCGCAACCGGACGCACCGTCCGCCGCAGGGCAGGGGGCAACACCGACCAGATCATCGGCATGTCGCCATTGCTGGTATGGTTGGCAAAATATACCCGCTGGCGCGGCACAGGTTCAATTCCCTGCCAATCCGCCCGCAGGGCAGTGATAAAACTCGCAAAAAGGCGGATGGCTTGACCCACAATCTTGGCGGCGAGGCGACGAATAATTTTCATATTGAAACCTTGGCGAAAGTTGCAGGCTTTGTGAAGGGTGTGAGTCAAGTAAGGTTGATTTGTGCCCCGCGCGCACGGCAAGCGCATAAGCATTTCTTGCCTGACTCGCTCCCACCGCAAATGGGAGAGGGTTCGCGCGCTGGAATGACAATTTTGTTTCAAGCGATTACCGTGCTCCCGCGCGCAATTCCTTTGACAAAGCGAGGCCCAACGCGCGATTGGTTCACAAAACCCGCATCTGTATTCAGGATTATGCTTGCAATGAGTGACGAAAACGAAGGTCAGGAGATCCAGCTCCCCGCGATAGAGACGCCGCTTGATCTGGCGTTCGAGCGTGCGCGGAATGATCCTGAGGAAACAGCCGGCTTCTACGATGCGCTGTTCTCGGCGGTCGTGTTCATGCCGATTGATGGCGCATTCGACGATGACGGCAATGAGAGCGAGGCCGAGGCCAGCGCGATCTCGCCCGTATTCTACGAGGTTGAAGGCGATGCGACGCTGCTGATCTTCGATACCGAGGACCGCCTCGCGCAGTGGACGGACGAACCTGTCGATTACGTCGGTCTGACGGGCAAGCAACTGTTCGCGATGTTTGATGGCGAGCAGCAGGTCGCCCTCAATATCGGCGTTGCCCCCTCATCGGTTGTCATCCCGTCCGAGGCCGTCGGCTGGCTGCACGAGCGCGCCACAGCCGGGGGCGAAACCGAAGAGGTTCCTGCGGGCGCAGTGCTCGACGTTACCCCGCCACCGGACCTTTCTCCGGAAATCGTCGCCCGCATTGCCGCCCGTATCGCGGGCTTGCGCCGTGAAGTGAACGAGGCGGTCTTCTTCAGCCTTGGCATTGACGCCGGACAGGACGAAGCCGAGCGCCGTGTCGTGCTGGGCGTCGCGGTATCCGAGGCGGGCATGGCCGAAGCCGAAGCCGTGGCGCAAGCCCTCGCTGAAACCGCAACGGGCGCATTTGGCGGCCAACGTCCCGTCGAGGTCGCCTTGTTGAGCGCGGACAGCCCGCTGATGGAAAAAGCCCGCAAAGTCGGCCTCAACCTGCCCGTCGTCCAAGTGGGATCGATTCACTAG
>CALFAK010000003.1 GCA_937948985.1 uncultured Neomegalonema sp.
TAGTTTTGCGCCGTTGCGGCGGGCGACGGCGACGGCCTCGCTCAACAGGCTGTCCGCACGGTTGGTGCCCTCAAAAGCGATGACGGATTCAACCGCGTCGCGCCATTCTTCGGTTTCTATCGGGTCCGTGTCTTGGCGGTCAGTCATGGTGTCATCCCTTTTGCGTAGGCTCGAACGGGTTGATGAGGATCAGATTTGATCCGTGGTACCGGGCTTTGAAATTAATCCGGTAAGGAGCGACTTACTCGTCGTAATGTCGGCGGTCTAACGGTCAGGTACGGGGCGATCGCGTGTTTCCGCTGATAATCTAACCGCCGACGTGATGATACGCTTAGCTGCTTCTTCTACGGTCTGGAATATCGTCGATTATCAAATCGGCCATGCTACCCCTACCATATCCGGAAAGGGTAGCATCGGTTCTAGTGATTGCAAGGGTTTGCAATCACCCGCGCTCGACGCAGAGGGCGACGCCCATGCCGCCGCCGATGCACAGCGTCGCGAGGCCTTTTTTGGCGTCGCGGCGTTGCATCTCGAACAACAGGGTGTTGAGGATGCGCGCGCCGGATGCCCCGATGGGGTGGCCGATGGCGATTGCACCGCCGTTGACGTTGACTTTATCGGTATCCCAGCCGAGTTCCTTGTTCACGGCACAGGCTTGTGCGGCGAAGGCTTCGTTGGCTTCGATCAAGTCGAGATCGCCAATGCTCCAGCCCGCTTTTTCAAGCGCTTTTTGCGATGCACTGATCGGTCCCGCGCCCATAATCGCAGGATCAAGGCCCGTGCTGGCCCAGCTTTTGATCGTGGCGAGCGGGGTGATACCGCGTTTGTCGGCCTCTTCCTTGCTCATCAGAACCACAGCGGCAGCGCCGTCATTGATGCCCGATGCATTGCCTGCGGTGACTGTGCCGTCTTCTTTCTTGAAGACCGTGCGCAGTTTGCCCAAACCCTCAGCGGTGACGCCCGGCTTGATGTACTCATCGTCGGAAACGACTGTATCACCCTTGCGGCCTTTGATCGTTACGGGGACGATTTCGTCCTTGAACTTGCCAGCCTTCTGAGCGGCTTCAGCTTTGTTTTGCGAAGCGGCGGCGAAGGCGTCTTGGGTGTCGCGGGTGATCTGCCACTTTTCAGCGACGTTCTCGGCGGTTGTGCCCATGTGATAGCCGTGGAACGCATCCATCAGGCCGTCGGACAACATGGTGTCGAGCATTTTGCTGTCACCCATTTTTGTGCCGTTGCGCAGGTGCATGACGTGTGGGGCTTGGGACATGCTTTCCTGGCCGCCGCAGACCATGATGGTGTTATCGCCCATTGCGATGTGCTGATAGCCGAGCGCAACCGCGCGCAGACCGGAGCCGCAGAGCTGGTTCATGTTCCACGCCGGGGTTTCGTCTCCACAGCCTGCATTACGGGCGGCTTGGCGGGCGGGGTTTTGGCCTGCGCCTGCGGTCAGAATTTGGCCCATGATGACTTCATCAACGTCTTTTCCATCGACGCCAGCGCGTTCCAGTGCGCCTTTGATGGCCACTTCGCCGAGATAGTGAGCGGTAACGCCTGAGAGTGAACCGTTGAAAGAGCCGACCGGGGTGCGGGCGGCAGATGCGATGACAACTTCGGTCATGTCAAAACTCCAAAATGAATTTTCAGGATGCCCCGCCTGATAATGGCGGAGCTGTTGGCGTTGACAATCAACGCGTCAGGTCATCGTTTGACCGCCATTGGCGCTGAGGGTTGAGCCTGTGATGAAGCCGGCATCGTCGGATGCGAGGAAGACGACGCAGCGGGCGATTTCTTCCGGCTCGCCGAGGCGGCCCACTGGGATGTGAGGGAGGATGTGCTTTTCGAGAACATCAGGGGCAATCGCGCGAACCATTTCGGTGCCGATATAGCCGGGGCAGATCGCGTTAACGGTGATACCTTTGCGCGAACCTTCCTGGGCGAGGGCTTTGGTGAAGCCGAGATCGCCCGCTTTGGCGGCGGAGTAGTTGGCCTGGCCCGCTTGGCCCTTTTGGCCGTTAATCGAGGAGATGTTGATGACGCGGCCAAAGCTGCGGTCGCGCATCCCTTCCCAGAGCGGACGGGTCATGTTGAAGAGACCGTTGAGGTTGGTGCCGATCACCTCGTTCCACTTCTCGACGCTCATTTTGTGGAATGCGCCGTCGCGGGTGATACCGGCGTTGTTGACGAGGATGTCAACGGGGCCGAGGTCTGCTTCGACTTTGGCGATGCCTTCGACGCAAGCGTCGTAGTCGGCGACGCTCCACTTATAAACGGGGATGCCCGTTTCGTCTTTGAAAGCGTTGGCGGCGTCATCATTGCCCGCGTAGTTGGCGGCGACGGTGTAACCCGCTGCTTTAAGTGCCACACAAATCGCTGCGCCAATGCCGCGTGTTCCGCCGGTTACCAAAGCTACTCTAGCCATTCTTTCCCCCTTGAGGTTGTGACGCTACCACGTCGAATCAATGTTTGCTGCGCCGCAACATAGACTAATCAATCCAGAAGCGAAATTGATTGATTTATCACAAGATGCGCAATGTAAGGCGCGCTTTAACATGATCGAACGGAATACGTCGATCAGTGGACAATTTATTTCGTGAATTGAGACCAGTGATAAAAAAAAATCCAAGCCCCCCACTGAAGGCTTGGATCAGGGCGCAAATTGCGTCAAACGGTCGCAGTTAATGCGTTACGACAGTGCCGCGATTGCACGTTTGGTCATGACTTTAACCAGATGCGCGCGGTATTCGGGGGTTGCATGCAGGTCGTTGGACATCATGCCCGCATCGACTGCCACACCATCGACAGCCGCCGCAGAGAAGTCTGCGGAGAGTGCCGCCTCAAGTCCGGCATGGCGGAAGACGCCATCCGCACCCGCGCCTGTAACGCCCACACGCACCGACCCGTCGCCCATCTTGGCGAGGAAGACGGAGGTGAGGGAGAAGCGCGAAGCGGGTTGCTCGAACTTCTGATAGGTCGCCGCGACGGGGATCGGGAATTTAACCGCCGTAACGATTTCACCCTCCTCCAGAGAAGTCGTGTAGAGGCCTTGGAAAAAGTCCTCCGCAGCGATCTCACGCTTGTTTGTCTCTACCGTCGCACCGAGCGCAATGACGGCGGACGGATAGCACGCGGCGGGGTCGTTATTGGCGACACTGCCGCCGATGGTTCCCCGATTGCGTACCTGCGGATCACCGATCTTCGAGGCGAGGCTGGCGATGGCGGGGATGGCGGATGCCACCTCCGCACTGCCCGCAACGGTCCCGTGTGTGGTTCCACCGCCAATAATGAGGAATTCACCCGCACGACGGATGCCTTTCATCGAGTCGATCCCGGAAAGATCGACCAAAACGGAGGGCTGGCTCAAGCGTTGCTTGAGCACAGGGATCAGGGTTTGTCCGCCGCTGAGGGCTTGTGCGCCCTCGGTTTGGAGCGAGGTGACCGCACTGGCAAGATCAGCAGGGCGGGCAAGATCAAATGCATACATGGTTCAATCCTTCCTTATTCTGCGGCTTGCTTGGCGCTGGCGTTCTGGATGGCGGTCCAGACGTTCAGCGGCGTTGCGGGCATGTCGATGTGATCGATGCCATAGCCCTTAATCGCATCAACAACAGCGTTGATGAGCGCGGGTGGTGAGCCGATGGCCCCGGCCTCACCGCAGCCTTTAACACCGAGCGGGTTGTGGGTGCATGGCGTGCCTTCGACGGTTTCGACGACGAAGTTCGGCAGATCAACCGCAAGCGGCATCGCGTAATCCATGAACGAGCCACTGACCAGCTGGCCATGCTCATCATAGGCGCAGTTTTCAAGCAACGCTTGACCAATGCCTTGCGCAAGACCGCCGTGGACCTGACCCTCAACGATCATCGGGTTGACGATGTTGCCGAAGTCATCGGATGCGGTCATTGCCACGATCTCGACTTTACCCGTTTCGGGGTCAACCTCGACCTCGCACAGATACGACCCTGCGGGATAGGTGAAGTTTTTCGGATCGTAGAAGGCGGTCTCTTCAAGACCTGGTTCGATTTCATCGATCGGGTAGTTGTGCGGCACATAGGCGGCGAGAGAGACTTCAGCGAAGGCTTTCGCTTTGTCGGTGCCCGCAACCTTGTACTGGCCGTCCTCGAAGATGATGTCGCTTTCTGCGGCTTCGAGCAGGTGAGCGGCGATCTTCTTGCCCTTGGCGACGACTTTATCGACCGCCTTCACGATGGCCGAGCCGCCAACCGCGAGCGAGCGCGAGCCGTATGTGCCCATGCCGAACGGGATCTTGTCGGTATCACCGTGAATGATGTCGATCTGATCCGCCGGAATGCCAAGCGCGTCAGAGACGACTTGGGCAAAGGTTGTCTCGTGGCCCTGACCGTGGCTGTGTGCGCCCGTCATAACCGAGACGGACCCTGTCGGGTTCACACGGATGGTTGCCGCCTCATAGAGACCCGCGCGTGCACCGAGCGCGCCGACGAGGGCGGACGGGGCAATGCCACAGGCTTCAATGTAGCAGGAAAGGCCGATGCCGCGCAGCTTTCCACGCGATGCGGACTCGGCCCGGCGGGCTTCAAATCCGGCGTAATCAGCCGTTTCCATAACCGCGTTGAGCGTCGCATCGTAATCACCCGTATCGTATTGCAGCGCCACAGGCGTGTCATACGGGAAGGTGCGGATAAAGTTGCGGCGGCGGATTTCGGCCTGATCGAGACCCATTTCCTGCGCCGCTTTGTTGATGATCCGCTCCAGCAGGTAGGTGGCTTCAGGCCGCCCCGCCCCGCGATACGCATCGACCGGAACGGTGTTGGTGAACATCGCACGGACACGGGCGTGAACCATTGGCGTGGTGTACTGACCGGCGAGCAATGTCGCGTGCAGCCATGTCGGCACGCACGGTGCGAAGGTAGACAGATACGCGCCCATGTTGGCGTATGTATCAGCGCGCAGACCAAGGAACTTGCCCTCCGCATCCAGCGCCAATTCCGCTTTGGTCACGTGGTCGCGGCCATGCGCGTCAGAGATGAAGGCCTCCGAGCGGTCAGCGGTCCACTTGATCGGACGGCGGATTTCCTTGGATGCCCAGGTAACGAAGGCTTCCTCGGCGTAGTGATAGATTTTCGAGCCGAAACCGCCACCCACATCCGGTGCGTAAACGCGCAGTTTATGCTCAGGAATGGAAAGCACGAACGCGCCCATCAGCAAGCGGATGACATGCGGGTTTTGCGACGTTGTATAGAGCGTGTAGTTGTCGTCGTTCTCATCGTACTCACCAATGGCGCAGCGCGGCTCCATCGGGTTGGCGACAAGGCGGTTGTTGATGAATTCGAGCGTTGTGACGTGGTGCGCGTTGGCGAACGCGGCATCCGTGCCCTCTTTATCACCCAGCTCCCAGTCATAGCAGACGTTGTCGGGGGCTTCCTCATGCACCTGATTGCCGCTGGTTTCAGCGGTGCGCATATCGACAACTGCCGCTAGATCGGTCATGTCGATGTCGATCAGCTCAGCCGCATCACGGGCCTCGTCATAGGTCTCAGCGACAACAACCGCGATGGGGTCGCCGACGTGGCGCACTTTGCCGACCGCGAGGATCGGGTGCGCAGGCTCTTTCATCGGCTCGCCGTGCTTGTCGGTGATTTGCCAACCACAAGGCACGCCGCCCAGCTCTGCCGCCGTGATATCCGCGCCCGTAAACACCCGAATGACACCCGGTGCGGCCGATGCCGCCGCCGTATCTATGTTGTTGAGCGTCGCGTGCGCCAATGAAGAGCGCAGGATGTATGCATAGGTCTGGCCCGGACGGTTCATATCATCCGTATAGCGGCCTTTCCCTTTGAGAAAGCGCGTATCCTCGCGCCGGACGACTGATGCGCCTATTCCACCGTCTTTTGGCATGTTTCAAGCTCCCTGTGCCGGAGTTTCCGGCTATGTTTATTGTGCAGGATATAACCCGCCCGTTTCAATCCGCCCCTGATGCGGGCCGGAAGGGTGCGATGTGTGATCGCTTTATTCAGCAGCCTGTGCGGCCCCGGCCATCGTGGCGGCAGCGGATTGAACCGCTTTGACGATGTTGTGGTAGCCTGTGCAGCGGCAGATGTTGCCTTTGAGACCTTCGCGGATTTCTTCTTCGGTCGGGCTTGCATTGACCTTCAGCAGTTCGGATGCGGACATCACCATGCCGGGGGTGCAAAATCCGCATTGCAGGCCGTGATGCTCCTGAAAAGCGGCTTGCAGAACGCCGAGTGTGCCGTCGTCGTTTTGCATACCTTCAATGGTTGCAACCGTCGCGCCATCACAGGCTTGCGCGAAGACCGAGCAGCTTTTGACCGACTCGCCATTAACGTGAACAACACATGCACCACACTGAGAAGTATCACAACCCACGTGTGTTCCGGTGAGTCCCAACTCGCCCCGGATGAAGTCAACCAGCAAGGTGCGTCCTTCGGCTTCACCCGAATGCTCCTTGCCATTGACCGTCATTGTTACTTTAGCCATTTTTCCTCCGTTTGTTGCGCGTTCTTTGACGCGCTACTGGTGTCTTATGATCGCGTTTTTGGCAGCGTTCCGGTGTCGTTATGTGAACAAAATCCACAGCAGAACCAAGACGACGGCGCCGATGATCCACATGTACCACGGGTAGCCCATCGGACCCGGAGACGGGTTTTTCGCCTCCTCCGCAGCCAGACCTTTTCCGGCAGTCCATGCATCCGAGGCCGCATTTCCGGCCTCCGAGACCGCTTGCGAGGCGTTTTCGCGGGCCTCGCCCCACTCCTCGGCAGCCTGTTCGGTATGTCCGCGCAGCTTGGCTTTCGCGGCATCTACGGCATCGCCGACCGCATCCCCCGCTTCATCGGCAGCACGCCCGGCATGGCTTTTTGCTTCGCTCCAAGCGGCTTTTTCATCAATGTCACTACCAGCGGCGATGACTTTCTCTTTAGCTGTCTCGTGCAGATCTTCAAGCGTATCGCCCGCACGGGCCGCAAAACCGCTGGCCGCAGCCGCAGCGGCACCTGCCGCAGCAACCGCCGCGCCTTTGGCAACAGAGCTGAAATCACCTTCATTTTCAACGGCTTCCGTCGTATCAACAGAGACGGATGTGGTGACGGTGCTTGTTGTTTTCGGGATACCGTCGGCAGCATCGCTCGCAGAAGTGAAGGTGCTTTCGACGGTTTCGGTGGCGGTTACTACAGCCTCCGCAGCGCCGCCTTCAAGAGAAGCGACATCAATGTCCAAGTTATCCACGTCCAACATGTCAGCAGAGGCGTCTACGGTTTCAGAAACGATATTCGACGATACTTCTGGTACAGTACCAATCGCATGTTCTGTTGTTGAACGAACAGTCTCTGTTACATTCGCCGTTACAGCTGCCACGCCAGCAGAAGCAGCAGCTGAAGCACCGACAAGTATATCCGACGGGCCTCCATCAACTGAGGAGACGTCAATATCACCAATTTCAGGGTCAGCCAAGCCTGAGATCGCCGCACCAGCGTTATCAGCGCTTGTGGTAACGTTTACGGTTGTCTCGCGCACGACTTCAACGACGCCATCCGCAGTATCCGAAACCGCAGAAGTCGCAGTGCTGGCCACGCCTGTTATGCCATCTGCCGCATTCTCAAACGCGCCGCTGACGGTGGTTGACGCCGACGACGCAGCGTCTTGAAGCGCGTCAGCCGCGCCTCCTGCAACACTGTGCCCGGTGTCGGATACTGTTTGAGTCACAGCTTCCACGCCCCCCGAAACGGAGGCCGCGACCGCGTCAACACCGGGGGTGATACTGCCATGTACGGCGTCAACCGCATTGCTGGCCGCGCTGGACGCTGACGCCGCAGCGACAGCCCCGACACCGCCCATTGTCGCGGCTGCTTGCGCGGCCACGGTAGAACCAAGTGATCCGGAAGCTGATGCGCCGGATGATGAGATATTGGATAAACCATCTTCAACAGTGGCTTTGAATTTATCGAAAAACTTATCGGCCATGCCACGCGCCACACCGTCGATCAGGCGTGATCCGAGTTGTGCGAGTTTGCCTGCGACACTGGCCTCGGCATCGTAGGAAAGCTGCGTACCGCCCTCAACGTCGGAGAGCGTGACATTCGCGCCCCCCTTTGCCATGCCGGCGACACCGCCTTTGCCCTCACCAAACAGGCGCAGACTTTGCCCTTCGACGATGTCAGAAACCTCGACCGCACCCTTGAAAGTCGCGGAAACCGGGCCGATGCGCTGCTTGACCACAGCCTCAAATTGAGTGGGAGAGGTTTTCACCATCTCCTCACAACCTGGAATGCATTGCTTTAATATCTCAGGATCGTTGATAGCGGCCCATACAGTTTGGCGATCCGCTGCAATAACTTGTGTTCCATTCAGCTTCATTTTTTCTCTCCCTGTGGCGCACTTTTTTGTTGGGCTATCTGGGATAGCGCCTACGCGGCCAATGACGACTGTACCCTGTCGTCCCCCCTACACATTGTTAGAGACCTCGTTTAGCATTGCAACGAGAATCGCTTGGAAAATTCTTCGCTATACCGCAATCAAAACAATGGAATGTCCTGAGGTCAATATACGCGATAGTCGCATAGGAGAAGTACCTTGTGATGCGCCGTTGACTGACAATAATTACTGCGCCCCTTTCGCCGTACAAGGTACTGTAATGATTATTATTCACGGTCGCAAAACGTCGAGCAATGTGCAGCCTGTTTTGTGGCTTGCAGAGGAATTGGGCCTGGACCATGAGCAGCGTGATATCGGCGGGGCATTCGGAGGCACCGATACCGATGAATTTCTGGCGATGAATCCGATGGGGCGGATTCCCGTTATTCAGGATGGTGACCTGTCGATGTTTGAGAGTCAGGCGATTTTGCGGTATTTGGCGGCGGGATATGGCCAAGGGGCATTGTGGCCCTCAACACCAAGCGCCCGCGCCACGATTGATCAATGGATGGAATGGGCCAAAACTTCGGTTGCGCCTAATGTGGTGTACCGGATCTTTTGGCAGTTGGTCAGAACGCCGGCGGCCACGCGCAAGCATCAGGATTTAGAAGAAGGTATTGCCGAAACCAAGAAGATGATGACTATCGCGGAGCGGCGGCTTGCCGAGTCAGAGTGGCTTGCGGGCGATGATATTTCGTTGGCTGATTTCAGTTTTGCGGCCAATCTTTATCGGTACTTTACGCTTGATTTCAGTAAAGCCGAAACGCCGTATTTGGAGGCCTATTACAAGCGCCTGACCGAACGAACCGCCTATCGTAAACATGTCATGGTTCCTTATGACAGCTTGCGGGTGGCGGGGGC
>CALFAK010000004.1 GCA_937948985.1 uncultured Neomegalonema sp.
CATTAACTTCAAAACCATCCGATAAGAAATCAAGATGTTTAGCGTCGATATTCGGGCGAAGAGGCGGATCGTGATAGGGGATACTCGCTGCATCCTCTACGTAAATTACTTTGCCACCCAAAGGTTCATCTTCTTCATAATGCCGCTCTCTCATTAGCAACGGCTCATAAAAGAACATGAGCGTGCCATGCTCCGGCATCGGGTATTCCTCCAAACGCGGCAGTTGAGCGCAGTCGAACTGGGCGACAAAATTCATCGGGATCGCATGGCCGTTGCGTACATAAACGGGCCATTCAATATCAGCGGGCAGGGTTGGCCGCCCGCCGAACCAGCATCCCGGCAAACCTTCATGCCCCGGACGCGGCGGCACTTGCAGGTGTAGCGCGCGCTCGTGACACATGCGCAGCAATTCCACGATTTCAGGTTCATAGCGTTCCTCGGCAATCGCCATCAAATCCACCAGCATCAGTGCTCTCCACCCTCAATCGTTAGCAGCCATAACTCGTCACGGACAAGAAAGCCCGCCGCTTGCATCACAAATGCGCCCCCGACAATGGCACTGGCCGGGATGGCAGAGAAAAAGTCCATAAGAGATCCGGTATTGAAAGCGCCACGAAACGGCGAAAATGGTGACAAGTCAACCGATCTGCGACGAAGGCTGTTATTGACCAAAACCGCGCGCTGGGCGATGACGGTGGCGACATTCGGGGAGGCTGGGTTATGCGTGTGTTTTGGACTGTGATGTTGATTGCCGGGTTGGCACTGTCGGCGTGTGGCAAGAAGGGTCCGTTGCAGGATCCGCCCGATAAGGTTGTGAGCAAACCGATCCTCAAGACACCCACCACCTCCACCGACCGCACCAAGCAGATTTACTAGAGCGATTTTATGGATCATTTTCTCTACCGCAACGGCGCACTCCATGCCGAGGATGTGCCTGTTGCGACGATGGCCGCTGAGGTCGGAACGCCGTTTTATTGCTACTCCACCGCAACATTCGAGCGGCATTTCACGGTGTTCCAGGACGGGCTGAAGGCGCTTGATCCGCTGATTTGCTACGCGGTGAAGGCGAACTCGAATCTCGCGGTTCTCAAGACGCTGGCACGGCTCGGCGCGGGGGCGGATGTTGTTTCCGAAGGCGAATACCGGCGGGCGTTGGCGGCGGGGATACCGGGCCAGCGGATCATCTTTTCCGGCGTCGGCAAAACGCGGGACGAGCTGCGCTTTGCCCTCGAAAACGATGTGCGTCAGATCAATGTGGAATCCGAGCCGGAGTTGGAGGCGCTGAACGACGTGGCGCTGTCGATGGGGACGCGCGCGCCCGTGTCGATGCGGGTAAACCCCGATGTTGACGCGCAAACACATGAGAAAATCTCGACCGGAAAGGCCGAAAACAAGTTCGGCATCGCCTTTGACGACGCCCCCGCAATCTATGCCAAAGCCGCCGCGATGGCGGGGATCGAGGTTGTCGGCGTTGATATGCATATCGGCTCGCAGCTGACCAATCTCGAACCCTTCCGCGAAGCCTACACACGGATGCGCGATTTGGTCGAGCGGTTGGAGGCGGCGGGCATCCCGATCCCGCGTCTGGATATCGGCGGCGGCTTGGGTGTTCCTTATGAGCGCACAAACTCGATTCCGCCACTGCCCACGGATTACGGCAAGGTTGTCAGCGAGGTGTTCGAGGGCTGGGAAGACCGTGAATTCGAGTGTGAGCCGGGGCGGCTGATCGCGGCGAACGCGGGGGTGCTGGTCGCGAAAGTGGTCTATGTGAAACACGCGGGTGACCGCCGTTTCCTGATTCTCGACGCGGCGATGAATGATCTCATCCGCCCCGCGCTTTATGACGCATGGCACGATATCGAGCCTGTGGTGGAGGCGGAACCGGGCGCGGAGCTGTTTGCCTATGACGTGGTCGGGCCGATCTGCGAAAGCGGTGACACCTTCGCAAAGGCGCGGATGCTGCCGGAACTCAAGCCCGGCGACCTGGTCGCCTTCCGCTCGGCGGGGGCTTACGGGGCGGTGATGTCGTCCGAATACAACACGCGCCCGCCCGCCCCTGAAGTGATTGTGAAGGGCGAAGAATTCGCTATTGCGCGCCCGCGCCTCACATATGACGATATGTTAGGAAAAGATTGTATACCTGAGTGGCTAACTGAGCAGACCTGATCGGGCACGCCCGAATGGTCGGGAGAAACGATGACCACAGCGCATGATACCGGCGGACTGCCCGCCAGCCTGCAAACAAAATTGCGCGCTGCGAAGCGTTCTTTGTGGTTGGAGCGTGTGGCACGGTGTTTCTGGCCGCTCTGGGTGATTGCGGCGGTGGCCTTTGCGCTGGCGGTATTGGAAGTATTCACTTCCGCCCCTCAGAACATCGCGATTGGCTTGGCCGCCGTGCTGGGTCTCGGCACGATTTGGGCGCTGTGGCGCGGTTTCCGGCAATTCGAGCGCCCCACACGGGCGCAGGCGATGGCGCGGTTGGATTACGGCTTGGCGCATCGGTCGGTGACGATGCTCGACGAGGATATCGCCGTCGGACGCGCTGACCCTGAAGCGCAGAAAATGTGGGACGCCCACCGCAAGCGGCTGACGGCGGATGCGGCGGCGGCGAAAAATCCCGATGCTGATTTGCGTATGGCCCCGTTTGATACCTGGAATTTGCGCTACGCGGCGATTGCGCTGGCGGTGATCGCGTGGGGATATTCGCGCGTTGGCGGCATTGACCGGGTTGCCGCCCTGCTCGACCCGACACCCGCCGCCGCACAAGCCGCAACGCTTGTTCCGACGCTTGAAGCATGGGCCGCACCGCCCCCTTATACCGGGGCAGCGCCGATTTACCTGACCGAGCGGACGGGCGAGGCGATTCGCGTGCCGACGGGGTCGGTGCTGACCATGCGCGCGACAGGGATTGTCGGAGCGCCCGTGTTGAGCGGGATTGAGGCGGAGTTTTCCGAGGATGCGCCCGGCATCTACGGACTGACGCATGTGATGACCCGGGCCGCGTCGGTTGGTGTGGCGTTCGGTGAGGAAAGCGTTGCCGATTGGCAATTCTCGATCCTGCCCGACATGGCCCCCGAAGTGGAAATTGCCGACGCGCCCGAACCAACCGCCGAACGCGGTTTGGGCTTTTCATATCTGGGCAAGGACGATTACGGCATCGTCTCGGCCAAAACCTCGATCATCGCCGACCGCAGCGGGATGGATAATCCGCCCGACGAGATAGATGCACCGATTGATCTGGAGCTTGGCGTACCCTCGCTTTACGCCGAAGAACCCGAAGCGGTTGGCTTTGAGGAAGACTTCACCGAACACCCGCTGGCGGGGTCGCCCGTGCAGATGGTGTTGCAGGTAACGGACGCTGCGGAGCAAAGCGGCGAGTCTGAGGTGATCCGCTTCACATTGCCCGCCCGCGTCTTCACTGAACCGATGGCCAAAGCATTGATCGAGCAGCGCCGTGCGCTGGCATGGGACATTCGCGACGCATGGGACGTGCTGGACCTGTTGGAGGCGGTGACGGATTATCCCGATGATTATTTCACCGACACTACGGCGGCGCTGGCCACGAGCACGGCGATCAAACGCCTGACCTATGCGTTGGAAGAGGGCAACGTCCTTGAGGAACGCGCTGAGATTCTCGATCTGCTCTGGAAAGCGGCGATGCGTCTGGAAGAGGGCGATCTCTCGAACGCGCTGGAACAGCTGCGCACGGCACAGCGGCGGCTCAAAGACGCGCTGGAACGCGGCGCGTCCGACGAGGAACTTGAGCGCCTGATGGACGAAATGCGTCAGGCGATGAACAATTATCTCGACGAAATGATGCGTCAGGCGCAGCGCGATCAGCAGAACGGCGAGCAACAACAGGGCCAGCAACAGGAGAGCCAATCGCTCAGCCGTGAAGACCTCGAGCGGATGCTCGACGAGATGGAAAAATCCGCCAAAGACGGCGCGCGCGAACAGGCCGAGCAAATGTTGTCGATGCTCGGCGAAATGCTTGAAAATCTGCAAATGGGCCAATCCGGCAAGGGCGGCGAAGGCCAGCAGCAGGAGCAAGCGCTGCAAGACATGATGCGCCGCCAGCAGGAACTCGCGGACGAGACCTTCCGGCAACTTCAAGACGGCCAGAACGGACAGCAGGAGCAAAACCGCCCCGGTGAAGGCCAAGAAGGCCAGCAACAACCCGGCCAGCAAGGACAACAGGGCCAAGGCCGGCAGGGCGAGCAAGGCCAAGGGCAACGTCAGGGTCAGCAGGGCCAAGGCCAGCAAGGCATGGGCAATGGTCAAGGCGAGGGCCAGCAATCGGGCCAACGCAGCCGCAACGGTCAGAACGGCAATGAGCGCGGTATGGGCAACTTGTCACAGGATCAGGAGGGTCTGCGCGACGAGCTGGGCCGGATGATGCCGGGTATGAATGGCGAGGCCCGCGATGCGCTGGGCGATGCGGAGCGCGAAATGGGCGCGGCGCGGGACCGTCTGCAAAGCGGTGATCTGAATTCCGCGCTGGACGATCAGGCCCGCGCTCTCGACCGTCTGCGCGAGGGCGCACAGGCGCTGGCTGAGGAAAACCGCCAACAAGCCGAGCAGCAAGGTCAGGGACAAGAGCAAGGGCAGGGCAGCAACGCTGATAGCGGACAAAACCCCGACCAGCTTGACCCGTTCGGACGCGTGGGCCGGACCTTTGGCCCCGATGATGGCGACGGTGTTGAAGTGCCCGGACAACGGGCGCGGAACCGCGCGCAAGAAATCCAACGCGAAATCCGCCGCCGTCAGGCGGAACGGGATCGCCCCGAAGCCGAGCGCGATTATCTGGACCGGTTGCAGGAGCGGTTCTGAGGAAGCTTTCCGGTGCTGATCCCCAAGTCCTGCCATTCTCTGCCCCCGCTTCCGCGAGGGTAGACTGCGGCAGAGAATCCGGACTCAACGTTCCGCTGTATATTGATGCTTCAGGAGGAAGGAAAAACATACGTATCGTCAGTTACTTATTCTTCAGTAATCTTCGGGATACAGCCCCCGGCCTTCGCTTGACCGGCTCTGCAAAAGGAATGCGAGAGTTTTTTCCGCAGATTGACACAGCGCCTCCAAGCGATGGTTTTGCTTGAAACAATTGTCGTGACCGGCAATCTTAAACCCCGAAACCTGCGCAAACACTCTTGCAATCGGGGCGGGTCATCGCCTATCTAACGCTTGAGGAGTCGCCGGGCGAGCCGGCCGCCAACTTGGTCAGGTCCGGAAGGAAGCAGCCACAACGGTTTGGATTCGGGTCGTGCGGCTTCTCACTTTCAAAACATGCGCGGTTCATGTAAACATGCTCTCCCTTTGAGAGTGCGAGAGCCATGCTGCAGCGGAATCTTTATGTGAGTGCGACAGATGCCGGCGGCGGCTTTGCCGAGCGGGGCATGGGCGATCTTGCGCGGGCGTTAAAGGTGTTTGAGCGCTACGTGGAGGCTGACGCGGGCGGCGAGGCCGCATTTGCGCTGCTGAGCGACCATGACGGGCGGCTTCATGTGAAGCGCGCCGGAGAGGGGTTTGATGTGCGGGTTGTGGCTCGCAATGCCCGCGCCGCGATGCTCGGCGGTTTGCTGCCTGCGCGCGAAGCGATGGTGTGGGAGGTCGCGGGCGTGGATGTGGAGCAGGTGCGCGGCCTGATCACCGCGCTGTTCAAACTCCCGGCTTCCGAGTTCCGCTTACAGGTGAAGCGGGAGTTGGCAGGGTGAGTGTGCTGATTGAAACTGTCCGTCTGCGCCTGTCGCCTTATCATGCCGACGATGCCGATGCGCTGGTCGATAATGCCGGACGGCCTGAAGTGGCACGGATGCTTGAATCGATTCCGTTGCCTTTCAAGCGCGGGGACGCGCTGGATCGCATTGCGCGGCGTGTTTGCGATGCCAAACGTTTCACCCTGGCGATCCGGCATAAAGAATCCGGGCGCATGATCGGTGAGATTGCGGCAGGCAGTGTTGAGCGGGATGGCACGCCGTGTCTCGGCTATCACTTGCATCCGGATTTCTGGGGGCAGGGAATTATCAGCGAGGCCATTCCCGCCGCGCTGGATCATGCCTTCAGGACGTTAAGCTGGCCGATTGTCGATGCGGATGTGTTTGATGACAATCCGGCATCGATAAAGGTATTGGAAAAGGCGGGGTTTGCACCGGTCGGTGTCAGCGAATGCCAATCGTCAGCGCGTGATAGCGATGCGGCGGGTACGCGGTATCGACTTTATCGGGCGCGTTGGATCGCGCCTGTCATTAGAACCGCGCGACTGACTTTACGCGCGCCCCGCATGGCCGATGCGCCCCGTGTTGCGCCGCTGATCGGTGATTATGAAGTCGCGAAGATGCTGACGCCGGTACCTTATCCGTATACCCTCAGCGATGCGGAAGAATGGCTGTCCGGCAGCATGGGCAAGCCTGATGATATCACGCTGGCCGTTGATCTGGATGGCGATTTGATCGGCGTTGCGAGCCTGACGCAATATGAGGATGATATTAAACGCCTTGGTTTTTGGCTCGGCCGCCCCTATTGGCGGCATGGCTATATGAGTGAAGCGGTGGCGGCATTGGTGGGGTGGGGATTTCGCGAGAATGGCCTTCGTGAAATCACGAGTGAAGCGTTTGAGGAAAACATCGGCTCGCGGCGCATACATTCGGCGCTTGGCTTTGTTGAGCATGATCGCCATATGGCCTATTCGGTGGCACGCGGCGAAGACGTGCCCGCCTGTTACCTGTCGCTCTCGCGCGAAGATTGGACTCGAAGACAATGAGATTTCTCGATCAAGCCAAGATTTACATCGCTTCCGGTTGGGGCGGTAACGGCTGTTCATCGTTCCGGCGTGAGGCGTTTGTCGAGTTCGGCGGCCCGAACGGCGGCGATGGCGGCAAGGGCGGTGATGTGTTTGCGGAGGCAATCGCGGGCCTCAACACGCTGATTGATTTCCGCTATGCGCAGCACCACAAGGCGCAGCGGGGCCGCAACGGCGCGGGCCGCGACAGGACAGGAGCGGGCGGCGAAGACAAGTTCATCCGCGTTCCGGTCGGCACTGAAATCTACGATCTCGATACCGATGAGCTGATTGCCGACCTGACCACCGTGGGCCAGCGTGTGCTGATCGCCGAGGGCGGCAATGGCGGCTGGGGCAATGCGCGGTTCAAGACATCCACCAACCGCGCCCCGCGCCAAGCCAACCCCGGTCATCCCGGCGTCGAACGCACGCTGATCCTGCGTCTGAAACTGATCGCCGATGCGGGCTTGCTGGGCCTGCCGAATGCCGGAAAGTCGACGTTTCAGGCGGCGGTCACGAATGCCAAGCCGAAGATCGCAGACTACCCCTTTACCACCCTGCATCCGGGCCTCGGCGTCGTGGCGATGGATGGCAAAGAATTCGTGCTGGCCGACATTCCGGGCCTGATTGAGGGCGCAAGCGAGGGCGCGGGTCTGGGCGACCGCTTCCTCGGTCACCTCGAACGCTGCGCCGTGCTGCTGCATCTGGTCGATGGCACATCAGAGGATGTGGTCGCCGATTACGAAACCATCATGGGCGAGCTTGCAGGCTATGGCGGCGGGTTGATCGATAAGCCGCGCATCGTCGGCCTGAACAAAATCGATGCCCTCACCGACGAGGAAATCACAGAGAAAGCCGGGCTGCTGCGCGGCGCGGGGGCCGAACAGATCATGATGCTGTCCGGCGTCACCTCCAAAGGCGTCCCCGATGTCCTGCGCGCCATGCAACGCGAGATCGCGGAATTCCACAAACCTGCCGAGCCTGAGGAGAAAGTGGCGTGGATGCCTTAGAGCCTGAACCGTCCTGAGCGAATCAGTCCGGTTTACGCTCCAAATTCCGGTTTGGGCGCGCAATTTATCCGATCCCGGTTTCACTCCGATCGGATCGCGTTCCGGTGTTTGCTTGGACGATGGTCGCATGGTACGCTGTTGGCGTACCAGTATTCAGGAGCCATCCATGCCCGTCAAAAAAGCCTCTGTGAGTTTTACTGATCCCGCCTTTGATTTCGCGCAAAGCCTTGTTGATCGCGGCGAATATCCCACAATCAGCGCAGCGGTCAGCGGCGAATTGATCCGCGCCCGCGATCGGCGCGAGGAATATCAACGCTTGCTGGAGGCGGAAATTCTGAGGCGGTCAGAACTGCCGGATGATCAGTGGATACGGGGTGAGGGAGATAATTTCTTTGAGAAACGCTTCCTTGAGCGTCACAGCATGAAAGACGATAATCAGTGATTCGGCGTGACTTGCACCCGCTGTTCATTGACGATGTTGACCGGATCGAAGCTCATATTTTTGAAGTCAGTGGTGATGCACGTGCCGCATTGACCAGGGTTCGCGAGATTGATGCGTTGGTGAAGGATATTTTGAGCAATCCTGCTTCCGGTGTACGTCTTGATGGCAGCTTGAGCGGGCATTTGGTGCGTCATGGCGGGCGCGATCACAAGATTACAATCGTTTTCCGGCCATTTCCCGATGAGGGGCGTGTCCGGTTTCTTATCGCTGCATTCGGCGGACAAAACTGGTCTGTCTCAGCGACGCAAAGGACGTAAGAATGCGGGCTTTCAACGCGTCTGAATTTCTTGACGAGGGCCACACCCTGGTCGTCAAAATCGGCTCTGCCCTGCTGGTTGATCCTGACACGGGCGGTTTGCGCGCGGCGTGGTTGGATGCGCTTGCCGCCGATGTTGCCACGCTGCGGGGGCAGGGCAAGCGGGTTGTGCTGGTCTCATCGGGCGCGATTGCGCTGGGGCGGGGCGTGTTGGACCTGCCCCGTGCCGCCTTGCCGTTAGAGCAGGCACAGGCGGCGGCGGCGGCGGGACAGATTGTGTTGGCCCGCGCCTATGCACAGGCGTTAGCACCACATGACATTGCTGCCGCGCAAGTGTTGCTGACCCTGGACGATACCAAGGACCGCCGCCGCTATCTCAACGCCCGCGCGACGATGGCGACGCTGCTGGAGCTTGGCGCGTTGCCCATCGTCAACGAGAATGACACCGTGGCGACGGATGAGATCCGCTACGGCGACAATGACAGGCTGGCGGCGCGCGTTGCGCTGATGGCCAGCGCCGACCGCCTGATCCTGCTGTCCGATGTTGATGGTCTCTATACCGCCAACCCCATGACCGACCCCGATGCGCAGCGGCTGGCGCTGGTCGAGGCGATCACACCACAGGTCGAGGCGATGGCCGGCGGGGCGGTTTCGGCGCTCAGCAAGGGCGGAATGCGCACGAAAATCCTCGCTGCCAAAACCGCTCTGCAAGGCGGTTGTGCGATGGCGATTGCGCGGGGGGATCGTCTGAACCCGCTTTCCGCGCTGGCCGGAAACGCGCCGTGCACATGGTTCGTGTCGCAAGACACGCCGCAAAGCGCCCGTAAACAATGGATCGCGGGCCTCAAACCGGAAGGGGCGCTGCGTATTGATGACGGCGCGGCCAAAGCGTTGCGCGGGGGCCGTTCGCTGCTGCCCGCCGGGGTGCGCGGTGTCGAGGGCGGTTTCGGTCGCGGCGAGCCTGTCGCGCTGGTAACGCTGGCGGGCGAGGCTGTCGGGGCCGCAATTTGCGCCTATACATCCAGCGAGACGGCACGGATTGCCGGTCGCCAAAGCGCGGAGATTGAGCAAATCCTAGGCTATGCGGGCCGCACGGCTGTGGTCCATCGCGATGATATGGTATTGTGGGATTGAACGGAGAGGATTTCGATGAATATCCAACGCCGGATCGATCCGGCCACACCTGCGACCTATGCGGACATTGAAGCCTTGCCCGATCATATTACGGGCGAGATCATTTATGGCGCGCTGCACACGCAACCGCGCCCCGCACCGAAGCACGCCTTGGCGCATTCCCGGCTGGGTGGTGCGTTGAGCGATGGTTTTGATCAGGGTGAGAATGATTCTGATTGGGTAATCCTTTATGAACCCGAACTGCATATCGCCAATCACGTCCTCGTCCCCGACATTGCCGGATGGCGCAAGCAGCGGATGCCGATTTTACCGGAAACCGCTTATTTCGAAACCGTGCCCGATTGGGTTTGTGAGATTTTGTCCCCCTCGACACGCCGGATTGATACAACGGACAAGCGCGCGATTTACGCGGAGATTGGCGTCACGTATCTCTGGCATGTTGATCCTGACGCGCAAACGCTCGAAGGATTTGTGCTGCGTGACGGTCAATGGCTGTTGACCCATATGCGCAGTGGCGACGATATATGCGATGTTCCGCCATTTGATGCCGCACCGTTCAGTTTGGGTGCGCTGTGGACCGTGTGAGAGGGGCTACGCTATGAATGATCAAACCGCTGTCGATGTATCCGCGATGATGCAAGAAATCGGCACCGCCGCGCGCGATGCGTCGATTGCCTTGGCCAGTGCTGACAGTGCGGCAAAGGATACGGCTTTGCGGGTCGCTGCAGCGCAAATGCGGGCCAATGTTCCGGCGATCCTCGACGCCAATGCCAAAGACCTCGCCTATGGCCGTGACAAGGGCCTGACCGACGCAATGATGGATCGGCTGGTCCTCAACGATGAGCGGATTGAGGCTATCGCGCAGGGGTTGGAGGCAATCGCGGCGGGGCGTGATCCGGTCGGCGATGTGATCGCGGAATGGGAGCAGCCCACGGGCTTGCATATCCGCCGCGTCCGCACGCCGCTGGGCGTTATCGGCGTCATCTACGAAAGCCGCCCTAATGTCACCGCCGATGCCGGGGCGTTGTGCCTGAAATCCGGTAACGCCGTTATCCTGCGTGGCGGGTCGGAGAGTTTTCACTCGGCGCAGGCGATCCATGATTGCCTGGCCGTCGGCTTACGCGCTGCGGACTTGCCTGAGACGGCGATCCAACTTGTCCCCACCCGCGACCGTGTGGCGGTGAGTGCGCTGCTGGGCGGGCTGAACGGGACGGTTGATGTGATTGTGCCGCGTGGCGGCAAAGGGCTGGTCGGACGGGTGCAGAGCGACGCGCGCGTTCCGGTCTTCGCGCATCTCGAAGGCATCTGTCACCTGTATATTGATGCCGCCGCCGACCGTGAGAAGGTGGTTCCGCTGGTCGTGAATGCAAAGATGCGGCGCACCGGAATCTGCGGGGCGGCGGAATGTGTGTTGATCGACAAGGCCGCACGAGATGTGATTGCCCCGATTGTGGCGGGGCTGATCGATGCGGGCTGCGAAGTGCGCGGTGATGCGGCTGTCGCGGCGGTCAATCCGGCGGTCCTGCCCGCGAACGATGAAGATTACGGACGCGAATTTCTCGGCCCCGTCATCGCAATGAAGATGGTTGATGGCGTTGAGGGCGCGATTGCGCATATCCGCACGTATGGCTCCAGCCATACCGAGTGCATTGTGACCGAGGACGATAGGGCCGCAGAGACCTTCTTCGCGCGCGTCGACAGCGCAATTCTGATGCGCAACACTTCCACCCAATTCGCGGATGGCGGTGAGTTCGGCATGGGTGCGGAAATCGGCATTGCCACAGGTAAAATGCACGCACGCGGCCCCATCGGGGCCGAGCAACTGACCAGCTTCAAATATCTGGTCACATCTGATGGAGCGCTACGCAAGTAGCGCTTCCTAATGGTTGGGTGGCTTATGTGTTAATCGAGTAATTCCAGCGCGCCGGCTGACATGCGGCCTTGCCGATCCGTCTCGACTTCGTATTCAATCTTCTGTCCGTCGGCCAACCCGGTCAGGCCCGCGCGTTGTACAGCGGAAATGTGGACGAATACATCTTTTCCGCCTTCGCCCGGTTCAATAAACCCATAGCCCTTGGTCGGGTTAAACCATTTTACAGTGCCAGTAGCCATCTGGTCGTCTCCACAAAGTACGCCGCCCTTTACCTGCAGCGGCAGTCAGCGTTGTCATTTCCGTACTGAACAATCGTTACCTCAAGGAAACGAACAGAGTCGGGAACAGATTGACTACGCAAAGAATCGCTTATCATAAAATCGGGTTATTTTCAAATCAGGTTCAGTAATCCACGGCAATCGCTTGACAGCGATTGGGATTCGCAACGGGCGTAACGCGGCGTGCATCGTCAAGACTGTCGAAGATCTCTTCAGCCGTTAAGAGCGATGTCCGGTTCGCTTGCCTCGCGAAAAAGGTTAGCGAGATTGGGAATATGAATATCGCGTTGCGAGGTAAGTTCTATGATGCCGTCTTGCTTGAGTTGCGTGAATTGTCTGCTGGTGGTTTCAATGGTCAGGCCGATATAATTGGCCAGATCGCTGCGCGTGAGGGGCAGAGAAAGTTCTATACCCCGGCCGGATGGCATACCGTCGTGTTGAATATTGCGTCTTACGAGCATTGAAAGAAACCCGGCCACCTTCTCGCGCGCTGTTTTGCGCCCCAGTAACAGCATCCAGTCGCGGGCCGCATCAAGGTCATCGCTTGTCATGGTCAGTAAGCGGCTCAGCAGTGCCGGAGAGTTGCTCAGCAATTTCTCAAAAACGGGTTTTTCAAAACGGCAAAGCGTGAGGTCTGTCGCGGCGACAACGTCGTGAGCGACACTGTTCCGCTTCGGGCGGCCTATGAAATCTGATGGCAACATCAAACCGACGATCTGACAGCGCCCGTCTTCAAGTGTCCGGTTCAATGACGCAACGCCGCTAACCAATGTACCAAGATGCGTCAGCGGTTCTTCGGCCCAGACAATTGTCTCGCCCCGTTCATAGTCCTTGTAGGATTTTAATGTCTCTAAAACCGCAAGCTCATCTTGCTCGCATTTCGAGCAGATCGCCCTGTGCCGGATCGGACAGTCACCGCATGTTTGTGGTGGGGCAAGAAGCATGTTTTTCATTGTATTTTAATAATCTACATGGCGCGTTGCTTCAAGAACATACAGAATTCTCTTACCTCATTTAGAGACAATGCCTAATTGATCACTCCCCGTCCCAGCCCTCCGGCGCATACAATCCCGCGTCGATGTAAGCCTGCTCTGCTGTCGTATTCTCCCGCCCCAGTGCGGCATTGCGGTAGGGAAAACGGTCAAAGCTGCGGATCACGGCGCGGTGGGCTTTGGCGTGGAACAGGTTGTCGCCCGTGCTCATCCGTTCAGCGATTAAGGCGACGCAGGTGTCTTGATCGGCGATATTCTCGGCGTGCATATAGGGCAGGTAAAAGAATTGCCGCTGCGGCTCATCGATCTTGAGATCATGGCCCGCCGCGACGGCGGCTTTGGCGATGGTCAGGGCTTTGGCGTCTGTTGAAAATGCGCGCGCATCCCCGCGAAACATATTGCGCGGGAATTGGTCGAGCAGGATCAGCAGGGCGAGTGATCCGGCTGGCGTTCCGGCCCACTCATCATGCGTCCCCTGCGCCGCGCGTTCCCATGTTATGCCGAAGTGCGCGCGGATATGCGCGTCGATGGCATCGTCCTGCTCGTACCATCCCTTCGGACCGATCCTGTCCAGCCAGTAATCCGGCACGTCTTGCGATGCGGCGCTCATATCAATGCCTGTGCGATCATGTAGACGGTGGCGAAGAACCCTGCGCCCCAGATGATCGAGCGCAACAACGGGATGCCGCTCGCATAAGCGGGGATGTAGGCGATGCGGGCAGCGAGGAAGATTTTCGCGGCCAGTGCTGTGCCCGGCGTCGCGGCATCACCCAGCGTGACAACCACCACGGCCACAGTGAACAGCATCAGCCCCTCAAGCATGTTGTTGAACGCGCGGTGCAGCCGACCGGCCATACCGTTCAGCGTGCGCGGTTCATCACGCGGGCCGCTGGTCCATGCGGGGCCGACTTGCAGGTTAACGGCAATGGCCATCAGCACAAACTGCGCCACCAACAACAGCGCGGCCCATGCGAGAATGGTGATTTCGGTGGTCATGCGTGATCTCCTTTCCGCAAATCTATCCCATCGCGCCACACCGTCAAACAGATGCCAATAACCCGGCGATTGCCTTGCGATAATGCGCGATGATGTCTTCACGCGCCACATGGCGTCCGGTGCGTACCTTATGACGGCCAGCAGACCAGACATCGGTGATAACGCTGTCTTTGGCGGCGAAGACGAGGCCATCGAGCAGTTGCTCTCGGGACAGGGCGCATAAGGCCGGGGCGGTGCTGTCGATGGCGACGAGGTCGGCGAGGCACCCCGTGGCGATCTGCCCGGCATTGCGGTCCAGCGCTCGTGCCCCGCCTTTGGCCGCGCCGCAGTAGAGCGTCTCCCCCACCGATCCCTCGCCGACCACCATGACATTGCGGGCGAGGTCGCGCAGGCGCTGGGCGTATTCGAGGGTGCGAAGTTCTTCAGTCAGTGAGATATTGACGTTGGAATCCGAACCCACACCAAACGCGCCCCCCGCCTCCAGATATGCCGCGCCATTGAACGGGCCATCGCCGAGATTGGCTTCGGTGATCGGGCACAGGCCCGCAACGGCCCCTGACGCCGCCATCGCTTTGGCCTCTGAATCGATCATGTGAGTCGCGTGGATCAGGCACCAGTCATTATTGACGGGCGTGTTGTCCAGCAGCCACGCAACGGGGCGCGTACCGAGCCAGCCTTCGATATCGGCGACTTCTTTGGGCTGTTCGGCGATATGGATGTGAAATGGACCGCTTTCATGCGCCGCCAGAACCCTGCGCAGGTCTTCAGGCGAGGTGGCGCGAAGGGAGTGTGGGGCGATGCCGATGCGGGTGTCGGGTGGCAAATCACGCGCGGCGCGGCGGGTGGCCTCGACCAGTGTTTGGAACCGCGTCACATCATTGCCAAAACGACGCTGCCCCTCAGACAAGGGCGCTTGCCTGGCCCCGCCATAGCTGTAGAGCACCGGAAGATGTGTCAGGCCGATGCCTGTCGTCGCCGCAGCGGCGAATATACGGGCGGATAGCTCTGCGAGATCAGCGTAGGGCGCGCCACCGGGTTGATGGTGGACGTAGTGAAATTCGCCCACGGCGGCATAGCCCGCCTCCTGCATCTCCATGAATGCCAATGCGGCGATGGTTTCGATTTGCTCTGGCGTCAGGCGATCCATAAAGCGGTACATCAACGTGCGCCATGTCCAAAAGCTGTCCCTGCCTGCCGCACGCCGTTCGGTCATTCCCGCCATCGCGCGTTGGAAACTGTGAGAATGCAGGTTGCTCAAGGCCGGAAGCAGCGTGTCGACGCGCGTGTCGTAAGGCTGAGGCGTGGTGTCGGTCTCAATATTGGCGATGGTTCCCGCATCCACCGTGATCCGTACATTGCGCATCCAGCCGCTGTCGAGCAGGGCGTGTTGTGCGTGTATCATCGAGAATGCCCCGCGCGCGTAATTGTGTATCGGTGTGCAGTCCGCTCATTTACACATGCGGCGGCAATCACAGCAATAAAGGACAGTAATCATGATCGAACGCATTGAAACGGGCGCACGCTCCTCGAAAATCGTCAAACACCGTGGTGTGGCATATATCACCGGGCAAGTGGGCGAGGGACCGACGATTCAGGCGCAAACCGAAGAATGCCTTTCGCGCGTGGAAGCGTTGCTGATCAAGGCGGGATCATCGAAAGAGAAAATGCTGCGCGCGACGATCTGGTTGGCGGATATGAGCGATTTTCAGGGTTTGAATGAGGTTTGGAACGCCTGGGTTCCCGAAGGCCACGCTCCGGCGCGGGCTTGCGGTGAGGCAAAGCTGGCACGGGCGGAGTTGAAGGTCGAGATCATCGTTGATGCGGCTTACGATTAAGATGTTCGGAATTGTGATCGTGGCGCTTATTGAAAATTTACCTTCCTAGTGATAGATAGATTTTTCATTCCCGCTATGGGCGCCAGACCCCGCCACAGAACAAGGAAGACAGACATGGATTTGAACGCAGATTTTTCGTCCAGAGTGTTGGTTCACTCTGATGATATAGACTGGCTTGCCTCGCCGATGCCGGGGGTTGATCGGCGGATGCTGGACCGGATCGGTGGCGAGGTTGCCCGCGCCACCACCATCGTGCGCTATGCTGCGGGGAGTAAATTTTCGGAACATACGCATACCGGTGGTGAGGAATTCATTGTTCTGGACGGTGTTTTTCAGGATGAGCATGGCGACTTTCCCGAAGGCACGTATGTGCGCAACCCGCCCACAACCGCGCATACACCGGGTTCGGAGCCGGGCTGCACCATCTTCGTTAAACTGTGGCAGTTTGACATGGAGGACCGCAATCAGTTCCGCAAGAATATGGCCGATGAGCTGGGCGCACCTGTCAACGGCGTGGCGACAGCCGAGTTGCATCGCGATGAACGGGAAACGGTCACCTATAGCCATCTTGATGCGGGCGCCGCCATAACCAACAACGATGCGGGCGGGATTGAGTTGCTGGTGATTGCGGGAACGTTGCGCGAAGGGGGCGAGGCCTTGAAAGAAGGATCATGGTTGCGCCTGCCCGAAGGAAAGCCCCTCTCGGCAATTGCGGGTGCGGATGGGGCCAAGGTCTGGATGAAAACCGGGCATTTAGTGCACGCGAAACCACCTGCGGTGTGATCCTTGATCGCTGTCGTAAAGGCGTTTTGAATGACTCTATCAGTTGATTCATCGAGCAAGCATAGAGTTCTAAAATATTGATCGGGCTTCCGCCAACGTGTGGGTGCCCGATCTTTTTATTTCGTTTGGAGGCCATTATGCGCGATCAGACTATGCCGACAAAACTGCTGGATGCCGCTGAATACCGGATGCGCAGGGGCGGATATAATGCGGTGAGCTATCGTGATCTGGCGGCGGACACGAACATCAAAAGTTCGAGTGTGCATTACCACTTCCCGCGTAAAGAAGATCTCGGTGTCGCGCTGATTGAGCGCTACACGAAGGATTTTTTCGAGGTACTGGACAAGGCCGCGAAGGATGCAACGACGCCTTTGGAAAAGCTGCAGGCTTTCAACCGCACATACCGTAACGCGCTGACGCATAGCAAAGCTGTGTGCTTGTGCGGATTGTTGGCGGCGGAGGCGGCGGGCCTGCCGGAGGCGGTTAATGCGAAGGTCGAAGCCTTTTTTGATGGCAACATCCGGTGGGTTGAAGGCATCCTGCCTGCTGAGCTGCCAGAGGACGAAAAAACCAGACGCGCGATCGTGATCGTATCGGCCCATCAGGGTGCGATCATCGTCGCCACAAGTATGCGCGACGCCAACTTGTTCGACAGCGCAACAACGTATCTTGAGGCGCAAATCGGTGTGACGTAATCGTGACCTGAAATTGCCTACCTTTCGATAGATAGTTTTTGCATCCCGGCAACGCTCCGGCTATAAAGATTGCCTGAACCCTAAACCGGAAAGGCTATCATCATGTCAATTTTCACCCACACGACCCTCGGCAGTAATGACCGTGCGAAATCGGCGGCTTTCTACACAAAAACCCTTGCTCCACTGGGCATTAAGCATCTTGGTGAGCTGGGTGATGCGGCGACGCTTTATGGCGCGGACGGACCGGAATTTATCGTATTCACCCCTGCGGATGGTCAGCCTGCAAACTGCGGTAACGGCATCACGATCAGCTTTGCGGCGTCTTCACGTGAGGCGGTTCGTCAATTCCACGCGGCCGGCCTTGCAAATGGCGGTTCGGATGAGGGCGCACCCGGTCCCCGCGCATTCACACCTACCGCATACGCGGCTTACCTGCGCGATCCTGACGGGAACAAGATCTGCTCGTACTGCTTCGCCGACGAGTGATCTGCGCGGTTACTGATACCGATTGTTATCGATTCCACTTGGATTGATTGTGTTTGGCCTTTGTTGCAAAACGAGGGCACTTCAACGGGATCAGGGGGTCACGGGCATGTCACAAGAATGAACCTTGCCGACTTTTGCGAGGTTTATTTTTGATTTCCGGTCCGTGACTTACGCGCATTCAGCGCTGTCGGGTTTGCGCGTAAGTGCGCTACCCGCCGATCCATTCCCGCACCACAGGACCATAGGCCGCCAACTCCGCTGCCACAGCAGGAAACGCAGCCAACCGTGCCAGATAGGCCCGCACCTCCGGTGGCCAGGCTATATCCAGTCCCAACGGCTCCGTCAGCGCATCGAACCACAAACATGTCACCGGAAATCCGCAATCGCCAATGCTCAGAGGCTGCTCCGTTGCCGTCACCAGCCTTGCAAGCTGGGCGAGGCGGGCGGAGATTGCCCCAGATTGCTTTGCCGCCACCGCCGCGTCCCGTTTATCAGGTTTGATAACCGGAAACAGCACCCGCAGCTCCGGCTCCAGTCGCGTGTCGTGAAACCTCGATAGCTGCCGCGCTAGTGCTCTCTCGGCCAGTCCCACGGGCAACATCGCCGGTTCAGGGTGCTTTTCCTCAAGATATTCCGCAATCGCCTCGGAATCCGCCAGCAACAAGTCACCATCGATCATCGCGGGCACATTGCCCGACGGAACCACCTGCTTATAGGCATCCGATCCATACCCGCCGGGCGGGGCCAGCTCCTCGAACGCCAACTCTTTATGGCGCAGCAGGACATGCAGTTTCGCACCGTAAATACTGACCGGTACATTGTATAAAGTGAGCATTTCCAACCCGCATAAAGATGAATAGGCTGCAATATACAGTCACCAAACAGTGTAAACCTTTTTATTCAGATTTCACCCCAGCAAATTGCACTATAACAGTTTTTTCGATTAGCCTACTGGACGAACAGGACAATTTTGACGTATTGTTAATGTTAATAACCGCAAAAAGCGGTGTTATCCCGGCATCAGATCGGGGCTGATTGAGCAGAGTAACCGATGATACCGCGCAGATTTTCCGATCTGCCCGAATACGCATTTCCGCGTTTGCGGGCACTCCTTGATCGCTACCCGGCGGGTGGCGAGACGATTGCCATGTCGATTGGCGAACCGCGCCACCCGATGTCCCCGATCATGCATGAGGCGCTGGCCAAGCACGCTGAGGGTTACGCGAAATACCCGCCCATCGACGGCACGCCGGGCTTTCGCGGCGCTGTCGGTAAGTGGATTGAGCGGCGCTATGATCTGTCCGACGCCACCATTGACCCGGGCGCGCAAATCCTGCCGCTTAACGGAACCCGCGAAGGCCTGTTCATGGCCGCCCTCGCCCTGGCGCCGTCCGAGAAGAACGGTCAGCGCGCGGCAGTATTGATTCCGAATCCCTTCTACCAATGCTATGCGGCGGCGGCGCTGGCTGTGGGGGCCGAGCCTGTCTTCGTGGCCGCCACCGCCGAAAGCGGCTGGCTGCCCGATTACGCGAGCCTGCCCGAAGATCTGCTCGCCCGCACCGTGCTGGCCTATTACTGCTCGCCGTCGAACCCGCAAGGGGCGGTTGCCGACAAGGAACAGCTGGGCAGCCTCGCGGCGCTGGCCGAGAATTACGATTTTATCGTCGCGTTTGACGAATGTTACTCCGAGATCTACCCCGCCACGCCCCCCTCCGGCGGCATCGCGGCGGCATTGGCCGAGGGTGTCTCGCTGGATCATGTTCTGAGCTTCAATTCCCTCTCAAAACGCTCGAATGCGCCCGGCTTGCGCAGCGGTTTCGTCGCGGGCGGTGCGGTGCCGATTGCCGCGATGAATCGCTTGCGCTCTTACGCGGGCGCGCCCAGCCCCTTGCCCGTCATCCATGCCGCAGAAGCCTTGTGGCGGGATGAGGCGCATGTTGAAGAAAATCGCGCGCTCTATCGCGAAAAATTTAACCTCAGTGACTCAATTCTTAACGGTTTGCCCGGATACGTGGCCCCACAAGGCGGTTTCTTCCTCTGGATCGAGGTCGGTGATGGCGAGGCGGCGGCGCTGGAGTTATGGCGCTCTCATGGTGTCCGGGTTCTGCCCGGTGCCTATCTCGGACGCGGCGACCCCAGATTTAACGACGGAAAAAACCCCGGTACACGTTACATCCGTGCGGCCCTCGTTGAACAGCCGGACATCATCCGTCCCGGCCTCGAAGCCATAGCCGATATGCTGCGCACCGGAATCAGACAACACGCGGAGACGACGACGTGACCACAGCAACCGAAGGCCCATCCGAGGATTACCGCAGTATTTTCAGCGGATTGACCAGTCGTGCCGTGGCCGGAATCATCGGCATTGTCGGCATTCTCGTTTTCCTCGCCCTCGCCACCCATCATAGTGGCGATGCCAGTTTCTGGAACGCCACATCGGCAGCGACCCGTAACTGGTTGGGTATCCTTGGTTCTAATTTTTCGGCGTTCAGTCTGATCGTGTTCGGGTACGCCGCTTGGTTGATCCCGCTCTCTCTACTCCTGTGGGCCGTGCGCTTGTGGACCGGAAACTGGGACCGCATTGTCTCGGTTCCTTTACGCCTGATCCCCTCCGGATTGCTGGCCCTGATCGCTTCCGCAGGATTCCTTTCCGCGCTGCCGGGCCGGATCGTCGGCAACATCGGTTATGGCGGCTGGGTCGGTGATTTTGTGATCCAACCATTCGCGCGGCTGTTCGCCAGCATCGGTTCAAGCGCCCCTTTCCAGGTCCCCGGCCTGCTGTTCGGTCTGATGGCTCTCGTGGCTCTCGCCATCGCTTGCGGCACGACATGGGGTGAGGCGCGCATGGTTTGGCAAAAAATCCTCGCATCCTACAGCGATCTGTTTTCGCGCGAGCGCCGCACAGCGATTGCCGAGACCACAATGTCCCGCACCCGCGATCTGACCGAGCGTCTGCGCGGCCCGCTGCCTGAAGCGATTAACCCGCCCCAACTCGGCGGCATGGCACCGCTGCGCGCTACAACCGATGCACCCGATGCGGCGGCAAACCCCCGGCCCGCGCCCCGTGCCACCCGCAAAGCGGCGAAATCCTCGGCCCCCGCGCCGATGACCAACCCGCCATCGCTTTCCCTCGACTTGCTGGCCAAGGCCCAGCGCGCGGCCCGCCAGTCCACCCCCGCCGAACTGCGCGGTAAAAGCGATGAATTGCTCAAAGTCCTCGGCGATTATGGCGTCAAAGGCGAGATCGTCGCCGCCCGTCAGGGTCCGGTCGTCACGCTGCACGAGCTGGAACCCGCCGCCGGGACCAAAGCCGCCCGTGTGGTCGGCCTCTCTGACGACATCGCCCGTTCCATGAGCGCGCTCTCGGCCCGTGTCGCGCCCGTGCGTGGTCGCAGCGTCATCGGTATCGAGATGCCCAACGCGAACCGCGAAACGGTCCACCTGCGTGAGGTTCTCGACTCCCTCGTCACCTCCGAAATGCCGCTGCCGCTGGCTTTGGGCAAAGAGATTGACGGGTCGGTGAAGTTTGCAAGCCTCACCAAAATGCCTCACCTGCTGGTCGCGGGTACGACGGGTGCGGGTAAGTCCGTTGCGATCAACGCGATGATTCTGTCACTGCTCTACCGCCACTCGCCGGACGAATGCCGCCTCATTATGGTTGACCCCAAGATGCTGGAACTCAGCGTTTATGACGGCATCCCGCATCTTCTGTCTCCCGTTGTCACCGATCCGAAAAAGGCCGTCATGGCTCTCAAATGGGTCGTGCGCGAGATGGAGAGCCGCTATCAGAAAATGGCGGCCATGAACGTGCGCGGCATCGACGGTTATAACCAGAAAATGCGCGATCTGCTCAAAGCGGGCGAAAAGGTCGAGCGTGAGACGCTGACCGAATTCGGCGAAACCCGGATGGAGAAATACGATCCCGAAACCCTGCCCTATATCGTCGTCATCGTTGACGAGATGGCTGACCTGATGATGGTTGCGGGTAAGGAGATTGAGGCCTGTATCCAACGCCTTGCCCAGATGGCGCGTGCGTCGGGCATTCACCTCATCATGGCAACCCAGCGCCCATCGGTCGATGTGATCACCGGGACGATTAAGGCCAACTTTCCGACACGGATAAGCTTTCAGGTTACCTCCAAAATCGACAGCCGCACGATCCTTGGCGAGCAGGGGGCGGAGCAACTGCTGGGGCAGGGCGATATGCTGTATATGGCGGGCGGCGGACGCATCACGCGTGTGCACGGACCGTTTGTCTCCGATGAGGAAGTCCAGCGCGTTACCGACGAGTTACGCCGTTTCGGTGCCGCCAACGATCTTGTGTCTTTCGAGGAGGAAGCGGGCAATTCATCTGAAATTGATGCAATTCTCGGCCTTGGCGGCGGTTCGGACGATGACGCGCTATATGACGAGGCTGTCGCCATTGTTGCACGTGACAGACGCGCCACCACCAGTTATATCCAGCGCCGTTTGCAGATCGGCTATAACCGCGCGGCGCGCCTGATCGAGTCTATGGAAGAGCAGGGCGTTATCAGCCCCGCCAACAACGCCGGAAAGCGCGAAGTGTTGATTGAGGAGAGATAGCCTCTCTCGTGCTGAAATTTTGCCCCAGTCGGTTGATAGGATCATTGACATGAAACGCAGATCATTCCTCCTCGGTGCAGCCACCGCTCTCACGAGCGCCCCGCTGCTCACCACCCCGGCTCTGGCGCAAAGCTATGATCCGGCGGTTGTCGATGCCCTGAACCGGTATCTTAACTCGATCACCACGATGCAGGGTGATTTCGTTCAGCAATCGGCGGATGGCCGTATTGCCGAAGGGCTGTTCTACCTGCGCCGTCCCGGCCGTCTGCGGTTCGAGTATTTTGATCCCTACCCGACCACGGTGATCGCCGATGGCACATGGGCCGCGATTCAAAACCGCGATCTTAATAAAACCGATCAACTGCCGCTCAGCCGCACGCCGCTGTACCTGCTGCTGCGCGATAATGTTGATCTCGCCCGCGAGGGTGCGTTGCGCTCGGTGGACCGTTCCACGGGCGTTGTCCGTGCCACGGCGATTGACCCGAACAACCCGAACGAGGGGTCGATTACGATGATCTTCTCCAGCCAGCCTGTTGAGCTGCTGAAATGGGTCATCACGGATGGTCAGGGACGCTCCAGCGTCATCACTCTGCGCAACGTGCGGCGCGGTCTGTCCATCGATCCGCGCAAGTTCGTCATCGAAGACCTGGCCACACAAGGCGACACCTTCTTCAACAGCGGCGGCGATCGTTAGGCTGCTGCCACTGCTGCTGAGAAAACCGTCAAAAGCAAAAAACCCCGCCTTACAAAGGCGGGGTTTTCAGTGAAAAATGCTATCCGGCACGGCCCCGTATCGGGGTGCGGGCAGGGCGGAAATGTACGGTCAGTCGTCAGGATCGTTGGTTCACCCGTCGCTGAGGTAGATCAGCCCGCCTGTATCCAGCACAGCGCCGGACGCGTCCGAGAAATCATTGACTTGCGGAGAGGGTGCGCCCGTATCGCCGCCAAATGCCTCGCCATAGCCGAGCAGTGGCCCGACAGGTCCGCCGGAATAAGCCGCCGTTGGCGCGTAAACCTCAGGAGCGGTTGTGCCGGCGGCGCTATATTCCCCAATGCTTTGATATTGCGATAAATCCGGCTCCGTTTGCGCACCCTCATAGGATAGCGGGGCGTCATAGTAAGGGGCAGCGCTATCATCATAGGCTGCGGGTGTGACCGTGCTTTCATACGTCGCGGGTGCCACATCCTGACTGTAAGTCAGATCATCGGTATATGCCAGAGGCGCGGCATCGCCGCTGTATACTGGGGGTTCAACAACCGCTCCGCCCAGCGTGCTGAAATAGCCCTCGTAAGACCCCACAGCGACATAATTTCCGTCGGCAGGAGCCGCGCTTGGCACATCAGCGTAGGATTCGACGGTTCCGTAAGAGGCCGGCTCAATCGGATCAAGCGGCGCAAACCCTGCGGTCTCGCCATCGTAAGACACAAAGCCCTGTTGCGCGCCTTGTGTCAGCGACGCCTGTTTCAGATACAAGCGGTCCAGATTTTCCTGTGCCAGCACCGCAACTTCAACATTCGATGCCCGCTCAAGCCGTTGTTCTGTGATGTAGGCATAACGGGTCGGCACGTTCTGCCCCTGAAGCTGTGCGGCGTTGTAAAGGTCAATTGCGCCCGTCACATCGCCCTGATTCTCACGTACTGCGCCCAAGCCCAACAGCGCGTAGGCATTGCTTGGTTCTTCAACCAGCGCCGTGCGGAATTGGCTTTCCGCCGTGGACAAGTCGCCGTCCTTATAGGCTTCATACCCCAGCGTTGCGGCCACAAAGGCGGGCGATGGCGGCGGCGTATGCGTTGTTTGAGAGCAAGCCGAAAGCAGAGCGACAACACCTGCCGCGTAAATCATTCTTGCCGACATAATCCATCCTCCAGGTATGAACTCTACAATGGTCAAAGTATCGTGACTCAACACATGTTTGCAACGTGATATTGTCTCGCATTGATACAGGACCGCTTTGATCTGTGAAAATGGTGGCAAATGCCATGCCGGATTTGCAAGTTGTTGTTTGGTGAAAAGGCTGGGAGGGATAAGCTGCGGATCCGCATAACGACACAATGGATGCCGCAGATGACTTCCCCCGCAACTCACTTTACCCACGCCATTACCCGCGCCCCGGCGCAGAGCGTAACGGGCGGCTTGCGTGCTGCGGATAGTGGTAATCCTGATCCCGCGACTTTCGCCGGTCATCATGCGCTTTACGTTCAGACGTTGCGCGAAACCGGTGCCAAAGTCATCGAACTGCCCCCGCTTGAGGCCTTCCCCGACTCCACCTTCGTTGAGGATGCCGCGCTGTGCTTGGGTGAGGGTGTGGTTTTGATGCGCCCCGGTGCGCCGACGCGGGCGGGTGAGGTGGCTGAGATCGCGCCCGCCCTGCGCGAAATCTATACGACTGTGCGCAGCGTTGAGGCGGGGCATATCGAGGGTGGCGACGTGCTGGTAACGGAGCGCGAGATTCTCGTCGGCAAGTCCGCCCGCACGGATGCCGCCGGAGTCGCGGCCCTGCAAGCGGCGGTTAGCGATTGGGGTTATAGCGTGCGTGAGCTGCAAACCCCGCCAGATGTGCTGCATTTCAAGACTGATTGCGGATTGCTTGATGCCGATACCATCCTCACCACGCATCGTCTGGCCCAGGGCGGATGTTTCGACGGCTACGACCTGATCTATGTGGCCGAGGGCGAGGAAGCCTGTGCTAATGCTGTGCGTTTCAATGATGTGGTGCTGTTCCCGGCGGGCTTTCCGAAAACAGCGGCACGGTTGCGGGAGGCGGGGTATACGTTGGCGGAGTTGCCGAACACCGAGGCGGCGAAGGTTGACGGGGGCATGTCTTGTCTGTCGCTGCGCTTCTCGCCGTCGTAAACCCGTGCAGCAGCGAACAGGTATCGATTGTCACTCATTTGACACTTGACGGGCGCTGATGCGGATAGGTAAGTTCCTTTTTTGTTCGATTTGAGGAAGGAGCTTTTACACTGGACTGGAACGTCGCCATAGACAGACACCGCGATGCGTTGTTGCGGATGGTTGCCGCGCTGCTGCTGTTGATCGGCGGCGGGGTGGTTTCCGTGTTGCCACGTCATCGGCGGGTGGCGGCTTGGCGGGTGTTGCGTCCGGCGGAGGCGGCGCTACGGCGGCTGATTGTGATTGTCGAGCGGGTTTCCGGGATTGAGGTTTTGCCTGCCGCGCGGAGCGCTGATCGGCGTTTTCCGGCTGGGGTGGCAAGTGGCGCGGGGAGCCGTATTCCTGCATTTGCGCTGTTTGATCCGCGAAAGCGGTTTGATTCCAATGGCTCACGGGTTAGAGGGACACCGAATATCCGGTTCTTTGACGGCTATGACGCGCCTGTTCCGGCCAAGTCCGTGGCGACGCCCGATGATATGGTCAGCGCGGAGCGGCTGTGTCGCCGATTGCAAGCGTTGCAGCGGGCGCTGGGTGATTTGCCAAAGCAGGCGCGGCGTCTTGCGCGGTGGCAGGCTAAGCGGGAAGTAGTGCGGGCGGTCAGCGGTAAATATATCGCTCCGATCCGGCCCGGTAAACCGCCGGGTAACAGGGATCGCGGCAAGCATCCGGTGGATGAGATCTTGCGCGAGTGTCATAAACTGGCGCTTTATTTGGTGCATGATCCGCCGTGAGTGGTTGAGTGTCCCGCAAACTTCAACTCTTTTTCTCCCCGCGACCGGGTTGCGGAGGCCATAATTTTGTGCGCGCTGAAAACGGATACCCCGCCTGTGCGGGGTATCACATTGTTTTAACTAAACTATTCGATAATATTATGCGCGGGGCCATAGGGGAACTTTGTGATGTTCTCCGGTCCCGCATCGGTCAGCACGATGATGTCATGCTCGCGATAGCCGCCCGCGCCGGGCATTCCTTCCGGTAATGTCAGCATCGGCTCCATCGAGACGACCATGCCAGGCTCCAGCATTGTGTCGATGTCTTCGCGCAACTCCAGGCCCGCCTCGCGGCCATAATAGTGCGAGAGAACGCCGAAGGAGTGGCCGTAACCGAAGCTGCGGTATTGCAGCAGGTCACGGGCGGCGAAGAAATCATTGATCTCCGCGCAGATGCCCGAACAGGTCGCGCCGGATTTGATGAGCGATAGGCCCAGCTCATGCGCGGCGACATTGGCCTCCCAGATTTTCAGGGATTCCGCGTCCGGCTCGCCCACAAACAGGGTGCGCTCCAGGGCGGTGTAGTAACCGCAAATCATCGGAAAAGTATTCAGACTGAGAATGTCGCCCTGCTCAAGTTTCCGGGTCGTTACAGGATTGTGTGCGCCGTCGGTATTGAGGCCGGACTGGAACCAAACCCAAGTATCGGCCAGCTCACTGTCGGGAAAAGCGCGGGCGATTTCTTCGACCATAGCTGCACGGCCCGCCGATGCCACGTCAATCTCTCGCGCGCCAACCCTGATCGCGTCGCGCACGGCTTCACCGCCGAGGTCGGCAATGCGCGCACCCTCGCGGATCAGCGCGATTTCTTCTGGGGATTTGAGCATCCGCTGATTCATTGTTGCTTCAGCGATATCAACGGTTTCGGCCTCAAGGAATGTGGCGAGTTTGGCGGATTGCGCCAAGGTCAGGTGGTCGCCCTCGATGCCGACGCGCTTTGCTCCGCCGACAATATCGGACACCGCGCGCCAGTAATTGTCGCGCCGCCAGTCTGTGTAGACGACGTTTTCGTCGGCGCTGCGCCGCCAAGGCTGTCCACCATCAATGTTGGCGGAGACTGTGACCGAGCGATCTTGTGTTACCACACAGGCATAAGGACGGCCAAACGCGCAGTAGATAAAGCCGCTGTAATAGGCGACGCCGTGCATTGAAGTCAGGATTGTGGCTTCAATATCGTTCGCCGCCATGATCTTACGCAGGCCCGCAAGACGGCGGTCATATTCGGCGCGGCTGAAAGCAAGGGGTGCTTTCTCACCGTTGTGGAAGGTGAAAAAGTCGGGGCGGGCGGGAGATTGGGGCTTTAGTAGTGCTTGAGTCATCGTGACCTCCATAATGACGGAAGGTCAGGGCCAAGAACCCCCAATCTTCCGATTGAAAGTCCCGGCGTTCAGGATGAATGCGAGCGAGGGGCAAATCCCTCCGGCGACGCCATCGCCATTGTGCTCAGTGTTTTCATACCACGGGAAAGGACCGCGCGGATGCCTGTGAGCGTCATTGGGATGTCGATTATGAACCTCAACCTGATTGCGGATCGCTTTATGTGAGGCAGAATGCCGCGATTCAGATTGACCGGAGCGGCTTTTTCCTCTAAGCGCAGAATCACACGGGAGAGAGCATCGCGAGGTGCCGCCGAAGGAGCAACCGCCCCGGAAACTCTCAGGCAAACGGACCGTGTAAAGCAGGACACTCCGAAGAGCGACCGGGCAGCCATCCGGTACACCGAAGGAGCAAGCGGGCATTTCGGCGCCCGTGAATCTCTCAGGTCCATAACGGAGGGGGCGCCGCGTTTCATGTGAAACGGTGGCCATCCCTCTGGCATGTGCGCTGAAAGATGAAGACCATGACACACCCGATCCGTACCGTAGCCGTCCTTGGGGGCGGTATTACCGGCGTTACAACAGCCTATGCGCTGGCCCTGCGCGGCCTTGATGTGACCGTTTACGAACGCAATCGCTATGCCGCGATGGAGACATCCTTTGCCAATGGCGGCCAGCTTTCCGCATCGAATGCCGAGGTTTGGACGCATCCGTCGACGATCCTGAAAGGCATCATGTGGATGTTTCGCAAGGATGCGCCGCTGCTGCTGAACCTCAAGCCAAGCTGGCACAAATATTCGTGGATCGCGGAATTCCTCGCCTCCATACCACAATATGAGGCCAATACGGTCGAAACGACCCGCATGGCCATCGCCGCGCGTGCGCATCTTTTCCGCTGGGCGCAGGACGAGGGCATTGATTTCGACATTGAAAATCGCGGTATCCTGCATGTGTACCGTCAGCAGAAGAATTTTGAGCACGCCCGGCGGGTCAACGCCTTGCTCGCACAGGGCGGTCTGCATCGGGATGAGCTGTCCCCCAATGATATCAAGCAGATAGAGCCAACGCTGGAGGGCGACTGGCACGGCGGATTCATGACGCCCTCGGATGCCAGCGGCGACATTCATAAATATACCGTCGGTCTGGCCAAGGCGGCGGCGCGGCGCGGCGTGAAGTTTCTCTATGGGACCGATATTATCTCACTGAAAACAAAGCGCAAAGGGAACGGGGTCAAGGTACGGAGCCTCGTCGATTCGCAAACTTACGATTCGATTGTTGTGTGCTCCGGCGTTTCCAGCCGTGAGTTCGCGCGGCAGTTGGGAGACCGGATCAATGTTTATCCGGTGAAGGGCTACTCGATCACGGTGAATCTTGATGATGCGGAAAGCCGGGCTGGCGCGCCGCGTGTCAGTTTGCTGGATGATGAGACCAAACTGGTTTCAAGCCGTCTTGGTGAAGATCGCTTTCGCATCGCCGGAACCGCAGAATTCAGCGGTTTTAACCGTGACATTCGCGCGGGGCGCACCGCGCCGTTGGTCAAGTGGGTTGAGACTCATTTCCCGAATGTCTCCACCGAACGTTGCGTGCCGTGGGCGGGCTTGCGCCCGATGATGCCGAACATGATGCCGAAAGTGGGACCGGGCAAGGCGCCGGGCGTCTTCTACAACACGGGCCACGGCCATCTGGGATGGACCCTGGCGGCGGGAACCGCGGAAAGCATCGCGACGATCATGGCGGGCGAGGAGCCTTCTCATCGGGCGGCTGCGTAGCGTTTACGCGACCGACAGCCCATCGACACTGTGTTTTGCGATCAGATCAGCGATGAGGCCGGATGCCTTGGCCTCATCGACAAATTCTTGCAACCAAACGGCGGCCTCAGCATTCGCTTTCGGCGTGCCTACCGCCTGTTGAACGGCGCTGAATTTGCCATCCAGAATCCGCGCGTCGGGCATGGCCTTGATATCGGTGTTCAGTCGCGGGCGTAGGGCGGCGAGCGCCTCCAAGCCTTGTGTTTGGAACATTTCGAGCGCGCTGTCCATCGTATCTGCACGCATCAGCTCCGCGTTTTGGAGATTGTTCTCCAACCACAAACCATAGGCCGCCCGCCCCATCACAGCGATCCGGTTGCCGGGGGCGTCCACATCCTCAATCCGTTTCAGGGGTGATCCGGCGGGGACCAGATACGTTGCCTCAATCTCGCAATAAGCCGTTGTGAAGGCGATATGCCTGGCCCGCTGCGGCTCGGCCCCGATATTGCCGATATCCCACTCCGCCACGGCATCAGCCAGCACGCCGGGTGAAGGGTAGGGGCGATAGTTGACCTCCACGCCCAAACGCCGCGCAATCTCTGCGGCCAAATCGGGCGACACGCCAGCGGGATCACCGTTTTCCGCTTTGCTTGTGACCAGCAGAAAATTGCTCATATTGATCGCCGCGCGCAAGACCCCCGTGGGTGCAAGCTGGGCAATGACAGTTTCGCCGGGTACGGACATGGTGTTTCCTCAGATTGGATCGCGGGCTTGCCAGGTCGTCATCAGGCCCCGCAGCTCGATTTTGGTCGTCTTGAACCGCCGTTCAATGGCCGCCCGCAAATCCTGATGCGAGTCGCGCAGATTGTTCAAAGCGCCCTTGGCATTCGAGCCGCGCAGGATCAGTTTTGCAAGCATGTTCTGCTTCAGCCCAAGCGGAGTGACGCTCGCCCCGAAACATACGCCCCCCGGCGCAAGGCAAGCGATGGTATTGTCGAACACCACCTCCTTATCCGATATCGCGCCCGGCATACAATGCAGCAAATGGAACAGTCCGACGGAGTCGAACTGCCCCTCCACCGGAAACGGCTCCAGCGCATCGCCGACAATTTCGGTCACGTTCACCCGGCTCAACCGTTTCGCGGCATAGGCTGTCGCATTCGGGTTCAGGTCCATGAGTGTGATCTCTTTTTGCTCCGCCGGATATAGCGCGTTGTCCAGGAAATATCCGGTTGCCACTCCCACATCCAGATGCCGTGCCCCCATACAATGATCATACAGCGCAAGTTCCTCACGCAACGAAATACCCCACGCATAAGGTACCGCAACGTTCAAAACGGCGGCATCGTAAAGCGGTAGCGTAATTGCCCCGTAATAGCGTGCACCTGAATGAATATTGGCCATCTGAGCCTCCTTGTGGGAAGGGATATAGATGGAAAACACAAATAGTCCTGCCCCGGAGGGAAGAAATACAAGACTGATTGTGGGTAAGAAATTGGAGCGGGCGATGAGAAACGACCTCTTTCAATCCTAAGGCAACGAAATCAGTGACTTAAGAACCTGCTTAACACAAACTTTGTAGCAGGGTTCTGTAGCAATGCAAATGTGGAAATTATCCACCTTACCTTCTACGCTCCGTGCATCGGTGATACACCGCCGTTAGTCCTTCGGAGACAGTAAGCTAGCGAATACGGATCGGTATTCTATTTCGCTGGCGTCACTCGGATTAGCACTACGAGGCGATCTGCTTGGAACAGTACGTTGTCCGGCCTTAAATAATCTATATTCTTCTTCCGCTTGCTCCTCCGCAGCTTCACGCGCATGTTCAACTTCAGTTAAGTAATCATTCACTTGCGACTTCAGATAGCGCACATATGGATCATCGCCCCAACGCTCAAGCACCTCAAGTTGCTCTTCAAGATTTGTCCAGTCGCTTTCATCATCTCCGTAGGCTGGCAATGAAATACCTGCGATAATAGAATTAGCCATCTCGACCAGAGCTTCATTTTCTACTTCTTCAAGATAGTTTGGGTGTTCATCAGCGGATATCAAAATCGCCGTTCCGTCCTCGACATCAACCTCTGTTTCTTCAAGTTCAGAAACGAACCGTTTCTGAAGATATTTTCGAAAAGGTTCAGCATCTTGCAAATCATATATGTCTGCGTCCAACTCTTCGAAAAGCTTAGGCATCTCAATAATATCTAAATCCAGTGAATTAGCAAAATCTTCGGTTATTACCAATTCACGATAAGCATGATGATTAAGCTTTAACGCAGCATTATGAGCAAAATTTAAGAAATCATACAAGGACACTCGACCAGCAATTGTTGTATCTGGAACTAAACATCTATCTGCCAATGCGCGTAGTGCTACATCATTTCCAATTATATTTTCATTTTCAGCTCTAATAAAATTCCACACCCATAGCGCTTGTTTGCGGTTTTGGATGCATTCCGCAATAGGGACTAAAGTTGCTGAACTGCAGAGGTCAGTGTTGATATAATCTCGTAAAGACGGATTTACAAAGCTTACTCTACGTCCAGATATTTCAACAAATGAACCTTCTAAAACCTTGAGTGACCGAAAAACCTCTCTTTCTGAAAATGTAAAATTTAATCTTTGCGCCAAAATTCTTAGAGTTGAATTGAACCAATCCACGAAACTATGATCTACTCCCACCCAGTTAGGCATAAAAAACAAACATCTTAATAAAGTTCGTGCTTTTTGATCTAGATGCTCTTGTACGGCATGGCTCCATATTTGATCAGGGCGATCTAAGGTTGATAAAAAATAACTCGGATAATCTTCCGCTTTGCAACCTGACAATCTAAAGTCTTCAGTGAGCCACTCTATAATGCGTGGCATATAATTTTTATGTTCGATAATTTTTGTTAATAATCCCGAGTGAACAATTTCTTTTAAATAGGCCTCCTCTAAATTCGAAAAACAAATGGTTGTATAAAATTTCACTTTTAATTTTCTTTGTATATTTTCTAAGCTCTAGAATCACATCAGACATTTGCATCACTTTGTCCGATAATGTTTCAGATATTAAACGCGCTTCTTCATATATGTATTTGCGTGTGGTTAATATAAACCGCGTATTAATTGAGTGTCTTCTAACAATCTCAACGAAACGTCGAAAGTCACTATCGCTTTTGGAGAGAGCATCGTTGTCAAGTTTAATCGAGCCAAGAAAATCGTCAAAAATAAAAACCTGTTTTTTCGCTGTTGAGAACATCTTTAATGCTTCAGATATGCTGTTTACCGCTACTAAATCCCAGTCATCATCAAGGTAGCGTGCGGCAATAACAAGCGATAGGGTAGTTTTTCCAACTCCGGGAGGTCCTACTAAAAGTATAATTGGAGACTTCATATCTCCTTTTAATTTTAAAACAGCCAAGTGCTCTAAAATTCTTTCTTTCACATCTTCTAATCCAAAGTGGTCTTTGTCTAAAACTTTTTCAACGCTCTTTAAATCAAAGTTATCCTCTGTGTAT
>CALFAK010000005.1 GCA_937948985.1 uncultured Neomegalonema sp.
CCCAACGCATGGCGGCGTTTGTGAAAGGCTTCGACACGGGCGACGATCTCATCATCCGCGACCGCAATCACAAATGACAACAACGTCTCCAGCAGCGCAATTGTCGAGACGGAAGACGGAAAGAACTGCGGCGTATCGGCGGCAACCGTAAACGCATGATCCGCCCCGCGTATCAGCGGACTGGCCGGACTGTCCGAAATCCCGATCAGCGTCATGTCCTGCTCACGGGCCAGCGCGAACGCCTCTACCACTTCGGTGCGGTACGGGCGGCACGTCATTGCGATCAGCACATCGCCCTTACCGGCCCACGCCAGATCATCCACCGCTGTCGAGCCGGGTCCGGGAATGGCGTGGAACCGCTTCATCCCGGTCGACGCCAGATAGGTAAAGCTGCGCGCGTTGGCGTTATGCACCCCGACACCCAGCGTGAACACCTGACGCGAAGCCCAGATCGCCTCCGCAGCGGTTTTCAGCGCGGCGGCGTCAATCCCCGCAAACGTCTCCTCGATATTGCGCAGGGCGGCACTCACCATATCGGCATACAGCCCCCCCAGATCCCCCCGCTTACGGGTGTCTTGCAGCCACCGGGCGCGATCCGGGAAATTGACCGTGCCATTGCGGATGGCCTCGCGGAACGGGGCGCGAAAGTCATCATAGCCCTCAAACCCGACCTGTCGTGCCATGCGGACAAAAGTGTTGGGCTTTACCTTCGCGGCCTCCGCAATTTCCCGCACGGTTGAGACGCCCACATCAAGCGGGTTTTCCAACACATACCGCGCCGCCTTCTGCGCCTCCGGCGTCAGCGCATCCCATTCATCCGACAGGCGCGAGAGTACGTTTGTATCATCCATAAGTCAGGATGGTATGGATGTGTGATTTCCGTGTCGAGCGCTTTTTTACCGGAATCCATCCGCTGCAACGTGGTGAAAACTTCTGCCTCAAGCCGCTGTCCGAACATCCGTACCATTGAACATTGACATTCGCACAAATGTGCGGTGACGTCTGATCCCGAACCAATCACGTGAGTGTACGCCATGTCCGATCCCGCCTCCTTCCCGGCCACCGCCCGTGTTGTCATCGTTGGCGGCGGTGTTATGGGCTGCGGCCTTGCGTATCACCTCGCGCATGAAGGGTGGGGGCCGGAGGTTGTTTTGCTTGAGAAAGCCGAGTTAACCAGCGGCTCCACATGGCACGCGGCGGGGCAAATCACCCATTCGACCAGCAGTTTCGGCCTTGGCAAATGCGTCGATTACAACATCGGCCTCTACAGCGGCGGTTTGGAACGCGAGACAGGGCAGGCCGTCACATGGCACGGTTGTGGCTCGTTCCGGTTGGCCTATACCGAAGATGAGATGGATTGGTTGCGCCACACGCTTTCCGTCGGGCGGGCGCTGGGTTTCAATATTGAGCTTGTCGGGCCGGAGCGGATCGCGGCGCTGCATCCGTTCTACAATCTCGACGGCGTCATCGGCGCGCTGCACACCCCGGATGACGGCCACGTGGACCCCTCAAACGTCACGCAAGCGATGGCGGCGGGGGCGCGAAAGCTGGGTGCGCGGATCATCCGCCGTTGCCGTGCGACCAACATCACGCAAAACCGGGATGGCGCATGGGTGGTCGAGACAGAGCGCGGCACAATCACCTGCGAGCATATCGTCAACGCGGGCGGCACTTATGCGCGTCAGATGGGGGAATGGTCGGGCCTGCAACTGCCCATGACCTCGATGACCCACCACTACTTCGTCACCGAACCCGTGCCGCAGTTTCAGGATTTGGGCTATGAGCTGCCCGTGATCCGTGATGACAAGCTGGTTTCCGGCTATATCCGCATGGAGCAAAAACGCGGCCTGATCGGCATCTACGAGAAGGAAAACCCCAATACCGTCTGGGAGGATCATTGCCCGTGGGAGGCGGAAAACGAGCTGTTCGACGCCGATTACGACCGCATCATGCCGTGGCTTGAGAACGCGATGGGCCGGATGCCGATTTTTGCCGAACTGGGCATCTCCCGCGAGGTTCACGGCGCAATCTCGCACCCACCCGATGGCAATCCGCTGATCGGTCCCGCTCCCGGTGTGCGCAATTACTGGTGCTGCTGTGGCACTCAGATCGGCATCGGCTGGGGACCGGGCCTGTCGCGGGAATTGGCCCGCTGGATCGTGCATGGCGCGGCGGATATCTCGATGCGCGAATACGATCCCCGCCGCTTTGGCAGCTATGCGACAAAGGAATGGCAAGTCATCAAAGCGAAGGAGGATTACTGCCTGCGCCACGAAATCCCGTTCCCCCATTTCAACCGCCTCGCGGGCCGTCCGGTCAAACCGTCACCACTCCACGACCGCCTCAAAGCAAAAGGCGCGGTGTTTGAGGAGGTCTACGGCCACGAGCGCCCCCGCTGGTTCGCCACAGATGGCGTTGCGCAGCGCGATCACTACAGCTTCCGCCGCAACGCCGTGCATGACATTGTCGGGGCTGAGGTTGCCGCCGTGCGCGCGGGCGTCGGCATTATGGATGTCACCGCCTTCACAAAAGTGATGGTCAGCGGGCCGGACGCGGCAGCGCTGTTGGAGCGTCTTGTCGCGAACCGTCTACCCAAGAAAGAAGGCGGCCTGATCCTCACGCATATGCTGAATGAACGCGGGCGGATCGAGTTGGAGACGACCGTGGTGCGCATGGCGGCGGATCGCTTCTACCTCGTCTGCGCCGCCTTCTTTGAACAACGGCTGCTCGATCATCTGGCGCGGCATCAGGGCGATGACGCGGTGACCGTGACCAATCTCTCAACCGACTGGGCCGCCTTGTCCCTCCAAGGCCCGCGCGCCCGCGATGTATTGGCGGCCTGTACGGATTCATCCCTGTCTAACGCGGATTTCCGCTGGCTTTCGGGGCAGCAGATCAGCGTCGCGGGTCAGACCCTCTGGGCCTTCCGCATGTCTTACGCGGGCGAGCTTGGCTGGGAATTGCACATCCCCGCCCAATCCGCGCCGGCCGTCTATGACGCGCTTTGGTCGGCGGGTGCGGCGCATGGCATCGCCGATTACGGCAGCTTTGCAATGAACGTCATGCGCATGGAAAAGGGCTTCAAAGGCGCGGGAGAGCTGACCAACGAAGTCACCCTGCCCGAAGCCGACGTTATGCGCTTCGTAAAGCCGGACAAGGATTTCCTCGGCGCACAGGCAACCCGCGAAAGCGCCTCGGCCCAATCCCCGTGGATCTGCGCCTATCTGCAAATCGAACCGGACGGCGACACAGACGGGCATGGCGGCGAGGCGGTTTTGCTGGATGGTCAGGTCGTCGGCTCAACCGCGTCAGTGGCTTACGGCCATACGATCGGAAAAATCCTCGCCTTCGCCTACATCAAGCCCCGCGCCGCCACCCCCGGCACGCCCCTGCAAGTCATCATCGCCGGATCACCGCGCAGCGCAACAGTGCTGGGCGAGGCTGCCTATGATCCGCAAAACCTGCTCCCCCGAACCGACAGCGAGGCGCGTATATGAAACCCGAACGCTGGAAACAGGCCGAAAACAAGCTTTTCACGCACCAGGTCGGCTTTACCGCCCCGCCGCATGATTTCGATGCCGCTTGCACCGATTTCATCCGCATCGCCCCGCAGGATCATGGCGCGCATGGCCGGATGCTGCATCTTGATGGCTACCAACATCAGTTGAAACAGCGGACCGATAATTTCCATCTGCTCGAAGAATTCGTTGAATGCATGAGCAACAACGGGGCGGATGTCTGTGGGCAGGTCGGCTCAAACTGGGTCCATGCGGGGGGCAAAACACCGCAGGATATCCGCGCCTTCTGTGATCGCATGGCAGATACTTATGAAACGCCCTTGCACATGGCGGGCATGTGTCTGGTCGAGGCTTGCCGGGCGATGGATGTCGAAAAAGTGGCGCTCAACGCCGTCTATTACTGGCCTGACTGGCGCGATGGGCTTGCGCGCTTCCTGCGCGATGCGGGGCTTGATCTGGTATGGGTCGGCAACTTCGTTGATCAGGGCTTTTACACCACACAAGACGCGGTCAATGATTGCGTCTGGATATTCCCCAACGATCTGGCAATGCGCAGTATGGAAAAGATGGCCGCGATGGCGCCGGATGTCGAGGCGATCCTTGTCAACGGAATGCCGAACTGGCGCGATGCGAACGGCCTGCCCAAACGCGCGCTCTATTACACGCCCGCATGGGAAGCGATGCTGGGTAAGCCCGTGATATCCTCCGACACCGCGCTTTATTGGAACATTTTCCGCACGCTCGGCACGGCCCCGTCCGGGTCTCACGGGCGCTTGCTGGACAGTCTTGGAGGGGCAACGCATGAAAATGCATAAGATTGTCAAACTCTGGGCCGTGCCGCGCTCAACCTCGACCGCTTTCGAGTGGATGATGCGCCAGCGCGGTGACATGACCTGCTTTCATGAACCCTATGGTGAGGCATGGTATCAGGGCGAGGCACCGCTTTGGCCAAGGCTGACGGCTGACAGCTTGCGCACACCGGGCCTTACCTTTGATAGTGTGACACGTGCTTTGCATGAAGCGGCGGCAGAGCGTCCGGTCTTCTCAAAAGATTTCCCGCATTACATCGAAACGCTTTGGGATGACGCATTTCTGGCCCCGTTCACGCACAGTTTCCTGATCCGCGATCCGGCTAAAACGGTCGCGTCCATCGTCAAACACTGGCCGGATGTGGACCCCAAAGAGCTTGGCTTCCACGAACAACGCGCGTTGTTTGAGCGATTGGCCGCCCGCGACGGCACCGCGCCTCCTGTGATCGATTCTGATGATTTGCTGGAGAACCCGCACGGGATCGTATCGGCATGGTGCGCGGCGGTTGGCATCCCCTTCGTCGAGAGCGCATTGTCATGGGAACCGGGCGCGCGCGATGAGGTCAGCTGGTGGGATGGCGGCTCATTTCACGACAACCTGCGCAATTCGGACGGCCTGAAACCACAGCCGCGACGTCATGCGGATATCTCGCAAGCATCGGACTTCGCCAAGGGTTTGTACGAAGACGTGCTGCCCGCCTATCAGGCGCTTTATGCGCATCGCTTACGCGCCGTACCCGCATGACCGCCCGATACAAAAACGCACTCGTCATGATCTGTGATGAGATGGCTCCGATGACCGCTTGGGGGCCACCCCCCGCGACCCCCAATCTCGACCTCCTCCGCAAGCGCGGGGTCAGCTTTGATGCCGCCTACACCCCCTCACCGATCTGCGTCCCCACTCGCGCCGCGATAGCCGCCGGGCGCTGGCTGCATGAGACCGGATGTTGGTCCTCGGCGGAACCCTATGACGGCACACCCCAAGGCTGGGCGCACCATCTGCGCGATGCGGGCGTCGAGACAGCCTCATTCGGCAAGCTGCATTTCCGCAAAGCTGACGACGATTGCGGGTTTGAGAGCCAGACCGAGCCTGTGCATGTGGTCGATGGCATCGGTTGGCCGCGCGGCCTGCTGCGCCGCCCCGTTTGCGACTATGATGCGACGGCGGGCATCGCTGAAGAAATCGGGGCAGGGGAGACGGACTACCTGCGCTTCGACAGGCGCGTCACGGACGCCTCAAGCGCATGGATGCGCGATGATGCGCGCAAAAACCGCCCGTGGTGCGCTTTTGTCTCGTGGTTCAGCCCGCATTACCCCCTGACCGCCCCCGCCGATCTCTTCGCCCAATTCGATCCCTGCGCTTATGAGAGCGGGGCGGAGGCCGTGCCGGATCACCCCATCTTGCGCGAGATTGCGGGTTTCTTCGCCCATGACCAACACTTCACTCCTCAATCGCGCGGCATCGCCCGCGCCGCCTATTATACCCTTTGGTCCTTCATCGATGCACAGGTCGGCGCGGTTCTGGACGCGCTTGAGGCGTCCGGCATGGCCGATGAAACGCTGATCCTCTTCACCTCCGACCACGGCGAGATGCTGGGCGGTAAAGGCTTTTGGGGCAAATCCACCATGTATGAGCCATCCGTGCGTGTCCCGTTAATCATCGCGGGAGCGGGCATTGCACAGGGGCGGCGGGATGATCCCGTCAGCCTGATCGACATCGCCCCCACCTTATGCGATGCGCTGGGCGTTACGGCAGCGGGCTTCTCAGGCCGCTCCCTGCTGTCCCCGCCCCGACCGGATCGTGCGGTGATCTCCGAATACCATGACGGCGGCGCGTCTGTCGGCATTACCATGCTGCGCTGGAACGATGCGGGCGGACGCTGGAAATATGTCCATTATGCCGAGGGCGCACCCGCGCAACTGTTCGCCTTGGACCACGACCCCGATGAAACGTGCAATTTGATCGACCAGCGCCCTGATATGGCGCAGACCGCGCGCGACAAACTGTGGTCAATCCTTGATCCTGAGGCGGTTAACCGACAGGCTCACGCCGATCAGGCGGCGCGTATTGCCGAACTGGGCGGACGCGAGGCAATCCTCGCCGCACCGCAATGGAACTTCACACCCGCCGGGGGGACTGACTGATGGCTGATACAATGCGTGCAATGGTGCTGACCGGACATGGTGGCCTCGAAAAGCTCGAATACCACACCGATTGGCCGATGCCCGAAGTCGGCCCCGATGATGTGCTGATCAAAATCGGCGCTTGCGGGCTGAACAACACCGATGTGAACACCCGCTCAGGCTGGTATTCAAAAGCGGTGACGGAGGCGACAACGGGTGGTGCGTATGACACCGTCGATACCGAAGACCCCAGCTGGGGCGGCGCACCGATCTCCTTTCCCCGCATCCAAGGGGCCGATGCCTGCGGTGAAGTTGTGGCGCTGGGCGCGAATGCCGACCCCGCGCTGATGGGCAAGCGGGTCATCACCGACGGCTGGCTGCGCGATTGGTCCACGCCTATGGATTACAGCAAGACGGGCTATTTCGGGTCCGAGCGCGATGGCGGTTTTGCCGAATACACCACCGCCGATCACCGCAACGTCGCCGTCATTGACAGCCCCCTCAGCGATGCCGAATTGGCAACATTCTCTTGCAGTTACGCGACCGGCGAGGGGATGTTATCGCGCGCGCATGTCGGGGCGGAGGACGTGGTGCTGGTCACGGGCGCATCCGGCGGCGTTGGTTCGGCAGTGATCCAACTCGCCAAACGGCGCGGGGCAAAGGTCGTCGCGCTCGCATCCGAGGCAAAGCACGCGGATCTGGCTGTGTTGGGCGTGGACGTTTTGCTCCCCCGCGCCCCCGCCAACCTGCGCGCCGCCTTGCGCGACAGCATCGGGCGGGACACGGTTTCCGTGGTCGCTGATATCGTTGGTGGAGACTATTTCGGCACCGTTATCGACGTGCTGGAGCGCGGTGGCCGCTACACATGCTCAGGCGCGATTGCGGGTCCGATTGTCGAACTGGACCTGCGCACCTTCTACCTGCGTGACCTGACCTTCACAGGCTCCACCGTGAACGAGCCGCATATCTTCCGCGATGTGGCGGGGTATATCGAGCAAGGCGAAATCCGCCCCATGCTGGCGGCAACCTACCCGCTGGCCAAGCTGCGTGAGGCGCAGCAGGCGTTTATCGACAAGAAGCACACAGGGAACATCGTGGTGGTGCCATGACCAAGGCATTCGACTATCTGCTCGAAGAAGTCCGCGCGCTGCATCTGGAACATCCTGCTGTGCGGGACTTCTGCGCAATGCCGGATGACCTGACCCCGCAAGCGATTACGCCCGCCCGTCAACCCGCTGCCGACTTGATGGCGGCGGACGCGGGCCTCTACTCGGCCCCCCATGCGGGCCTGCGCGATGCGTTTTTGGCGGCTGGCGTCGGCGCGCAGTGGCGGGAAAGCTATGACCGCGCTGAGATCGGCGGCGCATTCATGGATCGTTTCGGCGTCTATTGCCTGATCGGTTCGGGTGGCCCCTGGGCCAGCGCGCAGATGGCTTGTTACATGGTCTATATGCCCGCGAACCTGTGGTACACATGGCATCATCATCCGGCGGAGGAGATGTATGTCATCATCGCCGGAGAAGCCGAATTCAGCCGCAAGGGCCACGCCCCCGAAACCCTGCGCCCCGGCGACACGGTCTTCCACGCAACCAACCAACCCCACGCCACCCAAACCCACGACCACCCCGTCATGGCCTACGTCATGTGGCGCAATAATCTCGGCATCAGACCGACGCTGACGCCGCCGGAGATGTTGGTGTGAGCGTGTTGCATCCTTCGCTTTACGCATTGCGGGATGCGTTTCGCACATACGTAACCGCACAAGCGCCTGATATTGAAGCATTTTGTGGCGCGGCATTGCGGGCGCAGCATTGTGAAGTTGCCTTGGCGGTAACCGATTTACCCGCAACGCAATATCTCACAGGCTTGGCGGGCATGGCCTGTCCCGCAACATTGCCGATTGTTGATGCGTTGCTGGACGCCGCGCCGCATCTGCAATGGCGGCAAAGCTATTCCGAGGCGGATGACGGCTTCGACGCGCATTACCTGGCGCATTACGGCTGGTTCAACCTGATTGCACCATCAGGACCGTTTGTCAGCGATGATCTGCGGCTTTCCATCGGCTACTGGGGCAAAGGACTGCACTATCCTTGGCATTGGCACGCGCCCGAAGAAATCTATCTGACGTTGGCCGGTTCGGCGCGGTATATTTCTGAAGGTCGGGCTGATGTGTCCGGTGGACCGGGCGCAATTATTGCGCATGTCAGTAATCAACCCCACGCCGCCGATATGGCCGAAGCCCCGCTGCTCGCGGCGGCGTTCTGGCGCGGGGATGATTTGGAAAGCAAGCCCGGATTGCCGGAGGAGTCTGCCCGATGAAAATCACCCGCATCACACTCTGGCACGTTCCGCTGACCAGCCATGAGACCTATTATATGGCTGAGGGCAAGACCTGCGATACAGTCGATACGGTGGTGCTGCGGCTGGATACGGATGCGGGGCTGAGCGGTTGGGGCGAGGTCTGCCCGATCCCGCATTATCTGCCCGCCTATGCCAATGGCGTTCTGCCCGCTGTTCAAGAGATGGCCGCCGTGCTGCTGGGTGCCGATCCGATAGGGCCGGAGGCGGTTATGGACCGGCTGGAGGCGCATCTCCAAGGGCATCGCTATGCGAAATCCGCCATTGATATCGCTCTGTGGGATTTGACAGCCAAGGCCGCGCAACTGCCGCTCTATACGCTGCTTGGCGGGCGGCAGATGGCGGATATGCCCCTCTATCACTCGATCACTTGCATCGCACCGGAGGAAATGGCGCGGATGGCTGCGGATGCTTACGCACAGGGGATGCGGCAGTTTCAGGCCAAACTGGGCGCGGATGCGGATTGGCAAGCGGATGTCGCGCGCCTGTCTCTCATGCGTGAAGCCGTGGGGCCGGGGCCGCTGGTTTATGGCGATTGGAATTGCGGCACAGATCGCCTGACCGCAACGCGGGTCGGGCGCGCGGTGGCGCATCTGGACGTGATGCTCGAACAGCCCTGCGCCACGATCGGGGATTGCGCGGCGGTGCGCGCTGCAACGGGCCTGCCGATGAAACAGGACGAGACGGCCCATGACACCGCGTCACTGCTAAAGGCGCATCGGCTGGATTGTATGGATGCGGTGGCGTTGAAGCTGTCAAAGTTCGGCGGTCTGTCTGCAACACGGCGGGCGCGCGATCTGTGTCTGCATCTGGGCGCGCGGATGTGTATCGAGGATACATGGGGGTCGGATATCGCCACCGCCGCCTCGCTGCACCTCGCGGCGGCAACCCCCGCGCGGAGTATTCTGAATACATGTGACCTGTCCGGCTATGTCGGGCCACGTCTCGATGCTAACGCCCCTGTCCGCCACAATGGCCGCATTGCCCCGCCGCGGGGTGTGGGACTGGGCGTGGCTCCTGAGAGGGACGTGTTGGGCGAGCCTGTGGGGGTGTTTGCGTGAAGATAATCCGCATCGAAGTCTATCAAGTCGATCTGCCTTATGCGGGCGGCGTTTACCGCCTGTCCGGCGGGCGCACATATAACAGTTTTGACGCGACCATTGTGCGCGTGCGCACGGATACGGGGCCTGACGGTTGGGGCGAGTCAACGCCGTTCGGCGGCACATATGTCGCCGCTCATGCGGGCGGCGTGCGCGCGGGACTGGCCGAAGCCGCTCCCGCCGTGCTTGGTATGGACCCGCGCGCTTTGGACCGGATCAACGATGCGATGGACGGGGCGCTTACCGGGCATCCGGCGGTTAAAACGGCCATTGATGTCGCCTGTTGGGATATTTTCGGCAAAGCGGCGGGGATGCCCGTCTGTGACCTGCTCGGCGGACGCGTAGCGGGGCGGATTCCGGTGATTTCCTCCATCGGCGGCGACACACCGGAGGCGATGCGCGCAAATGTGGCCGGGCACCGCGCGCAAGGCTTTATGGGTCATTCCATCAAGATCGGCGCATCCGCTGCCGAGGGCGGCCCCGCCCTTGATGCCGAGCGCATCACGGCTTGCCTTGCGGATAAAACCGACGCCGAATGGTTTCTCGCCGATGCCAATGGCGGCCTGACAGTCGAACACGCCCTGCGCCTGCAAACACTGCTCCCGCAAGGGCTGGACTTCGTGTTGGAAGCCCCCTGCGCCACGTGGCGGGAAACTTTGTCATTGCGCCAACGCTGGCGCGGACCGTTGCTGCTGGATGAATTGATCGAAAGCGAAGCTGATATCATACACGCGATCCGCCATGACGCGTGTGACGGCATCGGTCTCAAAATCTCAAAGCAGGGCGGGTTGACCCGGACACGCCGACAGCGCGGCATTTGCCGCGCGGCGGGCCTTGTCGTCTCCATACAAGACACGGTTGGCTCGGACATCGCTTTTGCGGGAGTGCTGCACATGGCGCAATCGACACCCCGCGCAATGCTCCGCTGCGCGCTTGATACCCGCTCGATGGTAACGCGCAGGACAGCGGTTTTCGATGCACCAATCCGCGATGGCGGCGCATTTGCGCCCGATGTGCCGGGGCTGGGAATAACACCTAACAGGGATGTTCTGGGCATGCCTGTTGCGGTTTATGAATGAGAGCATCATGAAAATCACCCGCATCACCGTCTGGCAACTCGATCTGCCCTTGAGCGAACCCTATTGGCTTTCCGGCGGGCGTCTGAAGTTTGAACAACTCGACAGCACTTTTATCCGCGTCGATACTGATGAGGGCGTATCGGGCTGGGGCGAGGCGTGTCCGTGGGGACATACCTACCTGCCCGCGCATGGTCCGGGTGTTCGTGCGGGGCTGCAAACGCTGGCCCCGTCCGTTCTGGGCCGCGATCCTTGCGCGTTGGAGGCGCTGAACCGCGCAATGGATATCGCATTGCCGGGCCATCCTTATGTGAAATCGGCCATAGACATGGCATGTTGGGATATCCTCGGCAAAGCATCGGGAATGCCGCTCTGGCGTTTGTTCGGCGGCGATACGCCGGAGGCTGTCCCGGTGAATTCCTCAATCTCAACCGGCACACCCGAAGAAATGCTCGCCCTGATCCGCAAGGCCAGCGCAAAGGGCTACCGCGTCCACTCCGCGAAAGTCGGCGGCAGTGATACAGACGCCGATATCGCCCGCATCGAAGCGATCTCCGCCGGCCTGCCAAAGGGCGAAAAAGTCACCTTCGACGTGAACCGCGCATGGACCCCCGGGGTTGCCATACAAGTGCTCAACTCCGTCACCGCCCGCGATTGGGTGGAGCAACCCTGCGAGACGCTGGAACAATGCGCGCATGTCGCCGGACGGGTGGCGAATCCGATCATGTTGGATGAGTGTATGCACACATTCGGCGATCACCTCGAAGCGTGGCGACATCGGGCCTGTGAGGGCGTGAAAGTCAAACCCAACCGCCTCGGCGGCCTGACACGCGCCAAGCAGGTGCGCGACTTCGGTGTCAGCATCGGTTGGCAGATGCATATCGAGGATTTGGGCGGCTCGGCACTGGCCGATACCGCAGCGATCCACCTCGCCAGCGCAACGCCGGAGGCCAACCGCCTCGCCAGCTGGCTCTGCCATTACCATCTCAGCGTCGATCCCGTACCGGGGCAGGGCGCGCGTAATATAGATGGCGTGGCCGTCCCGCCCGACGCACCGGGCCACGGCATAATCCCGGACGAGGCGATGCTGGGGCAGGTCGTTGCGGTTTACGGGTAGAGTCTTCCCCTGCTCAACCAAAGCAAAGCCTCAAACAATCAGGCCGTGCATTTATGCCAATGGCTTACTAAATTCATCCTTTGCGGGAATCCTCTCCCGCCGATACATTCTATGAATGAAATTCGCCCGACAGGATCATCTCGAATCGCGCATGTTCCGCTATATCTGGCGGCACAGCTGGCGTGATCAAATCCTGATCCTCCTGCTCGTACTCGCCTCTCTGCCTATCTATTTCATTGGTCTCGACCTGCCCCGCACCATCGTCAACGAAGCGATTCAGGGCACTGCCTTCCAATCCGCTGATACCCGCCGCACCCTGCAAATCGACCTTCCGTGGTCCGGGCATTGGTGGGGTGAGCAAATCACGCTTTTCAACGGTTTCGATCTTGAGCGCATCCCGTTTCTGATCGTGATGAGTTTCCTGTTCCTCGCGCTTGTCATCCTCAACGGTCTGTTCAAACTGCGCATCAACACCGCAAAAGGCCGCCTCGGTGAGCGGCTTCTCAGACAGCTTCGCCTCACCCTTGTCAGCCGCATCCTTCGCTTCCCGCTCCGCCACTTTCGCACGGCCAAAGCGCCCGAACTCGCAACGATGGTCAAGGATGAGGTCGAACCCTTGGGCGGCTTCATCGGCGACGCCTATGTCCAACCCGTCTTCTTGGGCGGCCAAGCGATTACGGCGCTGTTGTTCATCATGGTGCAAAATATCTGGCTCGGTCTGGTCGCGGGCGGTATCGCCCTGATCCAGACCATCCTAATCCCCCGTATGCGCGCCCCGATCCTGCGCCTCAGCCGTGAGAGACAGCTCGTCGCCCGCAGCCTTGCGGGTCGGGTGGGTGAGTTGGTGGATGGCATAGCTGAAATCCGCTCCAACCGGACGTTCGCATTCGAGCGGGCGGAAGTTGACGGGCGGTTGGGACGGATTTTCGACATCCGCTTCGCGCTGTTCCGCAAGAAATTCATGGTCAAGTTCGTCAACAACCTCCTCTCTCAACTCACGCCATTCCTGTTCTTTCTCGTCGGCGGCTACTTCGCAATCCGGGGCCAGCTTGATGTCGGCCAACTCCTCGCCGTCATCGTCGCCTATAAAGAATTGCCCGGCCCTATGAAGGAGTTGATTGATTGGGACCAACGCCGCCTCGACACGCAAATGAAATACGAGCAGGTCATCTCCCAATTCTCACCGGATGATTTGCTGGCGGAGGGCACGCTGACCGCCCCCGCCGATACGCGCCTCAGCGGCATGTTCGAGATTGATGATCTCACCGTTTTGGATGCCGCCGATACACCGCTTCTCGACCATGTCTCGCTTGATCTGGAAACCGATGCGCTGGTCGTTTTTTCCGGCGAAGGCGCATCCGCTTTGCTAAACACGCTGGCGGGTTTGGAAAGCATCGACAGCGGCGAAATCCGGCTCGGCGGCACATCATTCTCTGCAACATCCGCTATGACAGCACGAATATCCCATGTCGCCAAATCCGCTTACCTGAGCGATGGCAGCGTCTTTGATGTGCTCGTCTATGGACTGATGCGCGGCACACCCGGCCCGGATGGCTGGATTCATTATCAACAGGCCGGAACCGATGGCCTGCACAGCTTGCGCGCGCGAATGCTGGAAATCATGCGGGCCGTTACCCTCGATGAAGACCTCTATCGCTGGGGCTTGCTCCAACCGATTGGCGATGGTGTCGATGCCGCCCGCTTACTCGAAGCGCGCCATGCCGTTGCCGCGTGTCTCAAGCGTGACGGGCTGGATCAGCTCCTCGAACCCTTCGACCCCGCCACCTACAATCACAACGCCTCGATTGCCGAAAACCTGATATTCGGCGTCGCGGCGCATCCTGACTTCAGCCCGGAGGTGATCTCAAACAACCCAACCCTGCGCCACATCCTCCGCACCGAAGAACTGGAGCCGCGCTTGCTCGAAATCGGCTCTGAAATCGCGGCTTTCATGATCGAGATTTTTGGCGGTGTCTCAGCCGATAACGCCCTGATCGAACAATTCAGTTTTGTGTCAGGCGATGAACTGCCGGAGATCAAAGCCATCCTCTCCCGCGACACCCGCTCAGAGGCCGATAGAACCCGCCTCCTGCATCTCGCGCTTAAATACAACGAAAGCCGGCACAGGCTTGATTTACTGACCGATGCCGACCGCACCGCCTTCATCCGTGCCCGCAACCGTTTTCGCATCGCAGTGGATACCGGCCATTCGGGTGCGATCAGCTTCTACGCGCCCGATGCGCCCACAAACGGTGCAAGGCTGATTGACGACATCCTCTTCGGCAGGATCGCAGAGCATAAAGCCAAGGCCCGTCCCCGGATTGAGGCAATGATCCGCACGGTCCTCGAAACTGAAGGCTTGCTTCCGGTCGTGTTGGAGGCTGGCTTGGCCTTCCGTGTGGGCAGCGGCGGGCGCTTGATATCCGCCAACCAACGCCAACTCCTCGCCCTTGCCCGTGCGATCCTGCGCAAGCCCGATCTTTTGATACTTGATAACGCGTTGTCCGGCCTGAGTGCGGAAAAGCAAGCGCACATCATCGACAATATCACCGCTGCACACGCCCCCTCAGGGTTATACATTGCTTCAAGCGCTAACGCATTCACCCTTGCGAGTGCACGTCATATCCACTTTGATGGTCCCCGTTTGGTAACGGATGGCGAGACCCCGGCCAGCGCTATGGACGTTAAGGAACCTGTAACATGGGCTTGAAAGATGAAATCGCGGTACTGGCGAAAGTGCCGCTGTTCAAGCCGCTTGATCCGGCGCAATTAAAACTGCTCGCTTTCACCAGCCGCAGTGTCACCTTTGATGACGGGGATTTACTGTGCCGCGAGGGCGATGTGGGCGAGACCACTTTCGTCATTCTGTCCGGCGCGGCTGATGTGATCATCGAAACGGATCATGGTCCGATGACCATCGCAAGAATTGAGGTCAACGATTTCGTTGGCGAGTTGGCCATCCTCACCGATGCACCCCGCACCGCAACCGTCCGTGCGGTAGGCTCCGTTGATGCTTTGGAGATCGAGAAGGAGGTTTTCCTGCGCCTCGTGCGCGAATTCCCCGATCTCGCGGTTCAGATTATGCGCGATTTAGCGTGGCGGCTGTTCCACACCACGCAACAACTGCGCGAAACAATTAATCCCATCACCAAACGACCGTCCCATGCCCGTCAACTTGATGACGAATAGCCGATACTGACGGCCTTAAACACTGATGGTTACAGTTTCCCCGCACCGCTTGCGGGGAAACGAATGGCTATAAGACCTAATCGTCGTCGTGATCATGGTCATGCGTGTTAGACTGCATCATAGCCCGGCTTTGCATCATAGCACGCGACTGCATCATGGCCCGGCTTTGCAT
>CALFAK010000006.1 GCA_937948985.1 uncultured Neomegalonema sp.
CATGACCACTCAGAAAATCGCCATCATCGGCGGCGGCGTTATCGGGGGCGGCTGGGCCGCGCGGTTCGCGCTGGCGGGCATCGATGTCGCCGTGTTCGATCCCGACCCTGAGACGGCGCGCAAAGTCGGCGAGGTTTACGCCAACGCCGAATCCGCCACCCGCCGTCTCTATGTCGCCCCGCTGCCGACACCGGGCGCGATCACCTGCTGCACGACACTGGCCGAGGCCGTCACGGGCGCGGCGCATGTGCAGGAAAGTGTCTCCGAACGCCTCGACCTCAAACATAAAGTCTACGCACAAATTCAAGAACACACCGATGCCCCCATCGGCTCCTCCACGTCGGGCTTCAAACCGTCGGAGCTGCAGCAGGGGGCGCGCGATCCGTCGAAAATCCTCGTCGTCCACCCCTTCAACCCCGTCTACCTGCTCCCCCTCGCAGAGTTGGTCCCGAGCGACGCCACCGCGCCGGAAATTACCAGCGCCACCGCCACCCTGCTCGAATCCGTGGGCATGAAGCCGCTGACCGTGCGCAAAGAGATCGACGCCCATATCGCCGACCGCTTTTTGGAAGCCGTCTGGCGCGAGGCGTTGTGGCTGGTTAAAGACGGCGTGGCCACGACCACCGAAATCGACGACGCGATCCGCTTCGGTTTCGGTCTGCGCTGGGCGCAAATGGGCCTGTTCGAGACGTACCGCGTCGCGGGCGGCGAGGCGGGGATGCGCCACTTCATGGAACAATTCGGCCCCGCCCTGAAATGGCCGTGGACCAAGCTGATGGACGTGCCCGACTTCACCGATGAGCTGGTCGATCTGATCGCCACCCAGTCCGACGAACAGTCCGGGATGCACACGATCCGCGAATTGGAGCGCATCCGCGACGATAACCTCGTCGGCATCATGCAAGCGCTGAAATCCAAGCCCTGGGGCGCGGGCGAGACGGTCGCCGCCCATGAAAAGCGCCTGCGCGAGCTGTCCTTTGCGGGGGCCGGCACGGCGCATGATCTCAGCAAACCGCTCCCCCTGCACAGCGCCACGGTCCTGCCGGAATGGGTCGATTACAACGGCCACATGACCGAGTTCCGCTACCTGCACGTCTTCGGCGACGCCACGGACGCCTTCCTCACCTATATCGGCATGGACAGCGCCTACATGGCGGCGGGGCGCTCGGTCTACACCGTCGAAACGCACCTGCGGCATGTCTCCGAAACCCATGAGGGTCACCCGATCCGCGTCGAGACGCAATTGCTCGGCCATGACAGCAAACGCATCCGCATCGCCCACATCATGCGCGAAGGCGATACGGGCGAGGTGCTGGCCACCTCCGAACACATGCTGCTCAGCGTCAACACCGCCGAGTCCCGCGCCTGCCCGCTGGTGGCTCCTGTCACGGACCGCCTGACGGAGATTTGGGTCGGCCATGAGGCGCTTGCCGCGCCGGACTTCGCGGGGCGGGCGATACGGGAAGTTTGAACAGAATAGAAGTCACCTTCGGACTCGTTCCGAAGGCCCGGCCCCGCGGAAATGCCGCTCTGGTTATCGGAAGAAATAACGCCGGGGATTACACCCCCGCCGCTTCACCACTGCGATACCACAGACACAGGTCGCTCACCGGGCACGCCGCACATTTGGGAGCGCGGGCGGTGCATGTGCGTTTGCCGAACTGTAACAGCCAGAAATGCCCGTCGCGCAGCGCCCATTCGGGGCAGCGTGCTTCCAAACCCGCCGCCGTCTTCGCCTCAGTCTTGCCCCGCGCCAACCCGATGCGGTTACACACCCGGTGCACATGCGTATCGACGGCGATAACATCCTCGCCAAAGGTGAAGCTCAGCACAATATCCGCACATTTGCGGCCAATCCCAGGCAAGCTCATCAACCCCGCGCGCGTATGCGGCACCACCCCGCCATGTTCGGCCAACAGAGCCTCGCAGCATTTGCGCAGGTTCCGGGCCTTCATATTATAGAGGCCGCAGGGCTTTATCGCCCCGATAATCTGCGCATCGGTCAGGTCGAGCATCCCCTGCGGCGTCTGCGCCAACTTGAACAGCGCGGTCGCGGCGGCGGCGGTATTCGCATCACGGCTCTGCGCTGATAACATGCATGAGATACAGGACCGGAACGCATCCGGCTGTCCCTTCGGCCCCTTCGCATCCGGCGTGCGCCCCGGCATCACCTCAGCCAAACGCCGCAGCACCGCTTCAACTTCTCCGGCAGTCAGCAGATCATCCATACCACGCCCCTCAAATAACCACCTCCCCAAGCGCCTTCGGATGGTCCGTCACCGCCTCGTACCCGTCCCCGGTGATGATAAAGCTGTCCCCCACCTGCGCGCGGAACGTCTCGACCGCGACCGAACCATCGACCGCCAGCACCATGCCCGGCTGTAGAACGGTCGTGTCCCCCGTCACCAGCTGCGGCGCCTCCAAAAAGCTGAACCCCGTCGCCCGGCCACAGCGGAACGGATAGTCGAACCCCGCCTCCTGAATCACTTCCGCATAGGCCGCATGAACGCTCTCCGCCGTTACACCGGGGCGCAGCGCGGACAGTGCCGCCGCCTGACTGGCCAGCGCCACCTCATACACCTTGGCTTGCGAGGCATCCGCGATTTCACCGATCCAGAATGTCCGGTCAAATCCCAGCTTGAAGCGGTGAAAATTCGTCATCCCGCAAAAGCACAGGAAAACAGGCTCCCCGTACCGCATCACCCGTGTCGTCGCGCGGTGGTGGGTTTTGACGATCTCACCCCCCGATGCCATGATTTGCAGGAAATGCGTGTTCGGCGACATTGCCGCGTCGTCGTAATGTGCCGACAGCAGTTCCGCCGCCTTGCGCGTTCCGGCCTGCGAAGTCGCAATCGCCACCTCGAATTCCGGCACGCCGTCGCCAATCGCCGCGCGCCCCGCCGTCATCATCGCGTTGGCAACTTGCCCCGCGTGGCGCGCAATGCGCAGCTCCTCCTCTGTCTTGATCATCCGCATCTCGGCCAGCAGCGGCGTGACCGAACCAACCGCGCCAACCGCCCTGTCCACATACGCGCGCACAAGGGGCGGCATATGCTGCGGCTCAATCCCCACACGCGCCCTGCCGTTCAGGATCGCGGGCAGTTCCTCGCGCCACTCGTTTCCCGCACCATCATTCCACGGCGCAATCCGGTCCACCCGCGCGGCGGCCTCAGCCATCACCAGATCGATGGTCGGCGTAATCAACAGGCTCCCGCCCTCACGATGCACCACCAGAATGGTCGGTCTGCCGAACTCCATATGCAGATAGTCGTAATATCCGGTCAGATAGTAGACGTTATCGTCATCGGTGATCAGCGCGACATCCAGCCCCGCCCCGTCCATCTTCGCCCGCAGCCTGTCCAGCCGCCCGTCAGTCATCCCGTCAACCATTGGCGCAATGCCCATCCACAATCCGTTGCACCATCGGCGCGAAATGCGCGAAGGGTGGCGTGTCCATATCCGCCCGCTTGGCGGCCTCGTCCAGATAGCGGACTTCGATGATTTTCTTCAGGTTCGGATTGCGCGCGAATGCCGTCACCTCATCCGAATTCATCGGTCCGCCTTGCAAATTCAGCGAATGAATCGAGGCTTCCGACAGACGGTTAAAATATTCCGGCTTGGTCGCACACAGATACCGCTTGGCCGCAACATGATGCCGGACGCAATCGGTGACTGCCGGGGGGAAAAACGCGCCCAACACCTGCGCCCCCGCTTTCTCATGCAATTTATCCTCGGTATCATCCATCGAGAACATGCCGAACTCGCTGGTGAAATGCCCGATATCGTGCAAAAGCGCGGCGACGATGATCTCCTCATCCATGCCGTTCCGCTCGGCAATGGTCGCGGCTTGCAACATGTGTTCGGCCATTGTCACGGGTTCGCCCAAATATTCCTCGCCCCCGCGCCGCTCGAATATATCGGCAATGAAGGCGACGATGGTTTCCGGCGTCAGCGTTTCCTTCATTGCGCCGCCTCACGCGCTTCATGCTCGATGGCTGATAGCGTGGATAACAACCCGTCCTTATCCGCATAACACCCTTGCAGCCACCGCGTCCCCGCCCCCGAATACCCCTTGCGGGCGTGAAGAACACGGGTGTTATCAACGATAAAACTCTCCCCCGGCTCCAGTTTGAAACTCACCGCCATTGCCGGATCATCGATAATATCGGCCAGACGGCGATAGGCGGCATAGTAATCGGCCATATCATCATAGGGCACATCAGTGATCGGCGCAGTCGAGCGGTTATTGAAACGCACCCCGATCAGCTCCCCATCCGGCGACAGCTCGATCATCGGTCTGCGGGCGGACAGCCTGACCCCCGCCGATCCGGCATAGTCAAACCGCGCACAGTATCGCGCCAGCAGATCAAACCCGCGCGGGTCTTCATCTTTCAGACGCAGCGCGGCGGCGAACCCGTCCACGACCATCGACTCGCCCCCTTCGGCGGAGTTCTCAAGGCAGTACAAGATTTGCAGCGTCGGGACCGGGTCACGATACGGGTTATCCGTATGCGCCTGCAGCCCCAGCCCGGTATAGGCGAGATTGCTGGGGTTCACTTCTGTGCGCACCTCAAACCACTTGCCGTAATTGGTCTCACGGACATAGCCGAACAGGGCGGCCACCGTCATCAGCGCACCGTCCTCGACAGGACCGCCCGACACCTTCGCAAACCCGTACCGCCGTACAGCGGCCAACCAACCGCCCAGCGCCCCCCGATCAGACGCCAACCGGTCAAAGCTATCACAGGGGACAGCCGTGTTCAGCGCACCATCCCATGTCTCAAGCGCCGTCGGCAACCACCCCGCCGCCCGGGTCGCGCTTCGGTCATAGGCGTGCGCGCGCAGCCATTGCGACGGAAACCGCACGCTTTTGCCTTCGGGCGCGAATGTCACCAGCACATCATCGCCCTCAACACTGGCAGCACCGATCCGAACATCATCGGGGATGCCATTCACCGTGATCAGCCGCTGACCGTTCCCGGCATCGCGCGTGTCAGGGTCGAGCGCGTTATCACGCAGCCAAACCGCATGAAACCGCGCTTCAGATCCATCGTTGTTGCGCAGGCGGATTGCCTTTCCGGCATCAAGTATTTCCACGGAACCGATCATGGTGACCTCGCTGTTAACTGTCCTTGAGACTCAAGTGCTGTAATCCTCTCGAAAGCAGCCTTATGCTGCACGTTCTTCAATGCAAGCGTGGTATGTGTATGAGCCTGAATATTGCGATATGCGGCTGTGGCATCGGCGGCCTGTCCAGCGCCTTGTTCCTTGCGCGACAGGGTCATGCGGTCACGCTGTATGAACGGTTTGACACACCGCGCCCGATAGGCTCCGGTTTCATGCTTCAGCCGATCGGCATGGCGGTTCTGGAACAACTCGGCCTCGCCGACACCATGCGCCAGCGCGGCGCGCGGATTGAACGCCTGTTCGGCAAATCGCAGCCATCGGGGGCGGTTGTTCTCGACGTGCGGTATGACGCGCTTGATGCGAAATACAGCGGTCTCGCCGTTCAACGCGCGGCCCTGTTCGATGCGCTGTATCAGGCCGTCACCGCCGCCGCGATCCCCGTGAAATCGGCGCACACGGTTACGCATCACGCGGGCGAGACGCTCCATTTCGCCAATGCGGACGCCGCCGGCCCCTTCGACCTCATCATCGATGCGCTGGGCGTGCAATCTCCCCTCAGCGCGCAGCATCCGGGCCGTGCCCTCGCCTATGGCGCGCTTTGGGCTACGCTTGATTGGCCCGATGCGCCGTTCGATCCCAACGCCCTTGAACAACGCTATGTCCGTGCGTCAAAGATGGCCGGCGTGCTCCCCATCGGGTCAGAGCGCCCCGGCGGCCCGGCCAAAACCGCATTCTTCTGGAGCCTGCATCGCAACGCCTTGCACCAATGGCAAGACAACACGCTCGGCGCATGGAAGGCGCAGGCCCGCGCCCTTTGGCCCGAAACCGAACCGTTGCTGGATCAGATCAACACCCATGACGACCTCACCTTCGCCACCTACCGCCACCGCACCCTGAGCCAACCTTATGAAGGCCGCCTGATCCATATCGGCGACAGCTATCACGCCACCAGCCCACAACTGGGCCAGGGCGCGAACATGGCCCTGCTCGACGCTTATGCGCTGGCCGAGGCCGTCAGCACAGGCCGCGCCCCCTGCGCCATCGGCCCTGCCTTCCATGATCTGCGCCACCGCCATGTCATGCTGTTCCAGCTTCTCAGCCGCCTGTTCACGCCCGTCTACCAGTCCGACAGCCGCATCCTCCCCATCCTGCGCGACCGCATCGTCGGACCGCTGTCAAAGGTGCCTCCCGCCCCGGCGATGCTGGGCCGGATCGTGACGGGATTGCTGGGCGGGCCGTTGGATGGGATGGGGTTGGAAGGGTAGCGAAGTCAGAAGCGCTTTAAACTATTTCCGAAATCACCAAGCGGACGCAGGGCGGGAGCGGAACGCTCACACCGTGGGGCGGTGATCGCGTATCTATGCTGCGCACAGACGAAGTAAGAGACATTCAATAACTCAAACCCGCTCCAACCCCTCGCGAAACCGCCTCGCATTGCGCACGTAGTGCATCGCCGTCGCACGCAGGCGGTCGATATGGCGGGGGTCCAACTGACGCGTTGCCCGCGCGGGCGAGCCGAGCGCCATAAATCCCGCCGGAATCTCCTTACCCTCAGGAACCAGCGCCCCGGCACCGACCAGCGCACCCGCGCCGATCTTCGCCCCGTTCAGCACAATCGCGCCCATGCCGATCATCGCCCCCGCGCCGACGGTACACCCGTGCACAATCGCACCGTGCCCGATGGTCACATCCTCTTCCAGCGTCAGCGGAAAGCCCGGATCAGAGTGCAACATGCATCCGTCCTGCACATTACAGCGCGGCCCGATGGTCATCCGCTCGTTATCCCCGCGCAGCACGGCCCCGAACCAGATGCTCGCATCCGCGTCCAGCAAGACATTGCCGATCACCTGCGCGGTGTCGGCAACCCAAGCGTTCTCATCAACATCGGGCCGGATTCCCTCAAGCGCATAGAATGTCATGTCTTACTCTCCAACCCCGACACAAACGCCTCCAGCCCCGCCGCCCGGCGCGTCAGTTTCAGCCGCTCTGCCGACAACACCGCCGCCAGCTGCGTGCCGCATTTCTCCAAATTCTCGTTCACCAGCACATACTTATATTCGCGCCAATGACTGATCTCATCGAGTGCCTTGCTCATGCGCCGCGCAACAGTCGCGTCATCATCCTGCGCGCGGGATTTCAACCGCGCCTCCAGTGCCTCCAGCGAGGGGGGCAGGATAAAGACGCTCACCACATCGGATTTCATCGCGATCTTGATCTGCTGCGCGCCCTGCCAATCGACATCGAACAGCACATCACGCCCCTGCGCCAGGGCTTCCTCAACAGGCGCGCGGGGCGAGCCGTAGCTGTTGTCGAACACCGTC
>CALFAK010000007.1 GCA_937948985.1 uncultured Neomegalonema sp.
CGCCGCGCATCGATCAAATCATCGGGTTTCGCCGCTGCCTTGGTCTCGAAAACCGGATAATCCATCCCCGGCTCCCAGATACGCGGCCCGAAACCCGCCGGATGGCGCGGACGCGGCGGCCCGACCCGTTTGCGCGGATCAAACAGCGCAAACACGGGCACCGCAGCCCCCGCCCCGCGCGGAATCCGCAAGCCGACACAGCGCCCGCCGGCAACACGCGGCACAAAATCCATATCCGCCCGCACAATCACCACCAGCCGCCGCAAAGCCGCCTCCGCAGGGCGCAGCACCCGCAAAATCCGCTCCCGCACCGCACGTGGCAGCACAGACACCACCCCGCCGCCCGCCATCACGAGCAGCGCGGCAATCATCCGCAACAACGCGTTGCGCTGACGGTCTATGGCGGGCAGCAAATCCAGTGTCTCACGTCCTTTTTCAAATCAAACAAAAAAGGAACATGCGCCCGCAAACCAGCGCGCGTCAACATACAAAATGACAGCACAACCGTGCCAAACCAGCGCCAGTGAATGCCAGTACGTCGGACATGATTAAAAACCACACATCGCGGATAAATCACCCCGCTTCACGTCTGCGTGTCCTGACTTCGCAAGCGATTATTCCGCCGCTAATCGGTTCCGGTAACTTTTTTAAGGAATAATCACATGCAAGAAGATAAAACCCTCGGCTACGCCCTTTTCGCGATGCGTATCGGGATGGCGATCATGTTTCTGGTCTGGGCATTCGACAAACTGCTCAGCCCCGATCACGCGGTCGCTGTATTGAGCGGCTTTTACGGCCAAAACGCCGAAACACTGCCACCCATGCTCCCCTATGTGCTGGGCGCGGCGCAGTTGATCCTGGTGCTTGCCTTCGCCGCCGGCGCCGCCAAAACCCTCACCTACGGCGCGCTGCTGCTGATGCATATCGCAACGACGGTCGTATCCCTGAAAATGCACGCTGATCCGCTGGCCGTTCCGAACATCCTGTTCTGGGCAAACTGGCCGATCCTCGGCGCGTTGATCGCCCTGTTCCTGCTACGGGCGCGTGACAGGTTCCTGTCGGTTTAACGCGGTAAGATCCCGCCACCAAAACTGCAAAGGCTTGGTCGTCTCGCGATCGCGGCCAACATCCTTCCACGCAAACGCGGCAACCACGCCCTCCAAAGGCGCATAGCCGCGTTTGCGCCAGAACGCATCATTGGCCCGATACTCACGGGGCCGCGCCGGATGATCGTCAGGCCGCACCACGCTGCAAAAACAACTTTCAGACAACCCCAATCCCTTCGCCTGCCCCTCGCGGTGGATGAAAAACGAATGCCCGATGCCCAAACCGCGATACTCAGGCAGCAACACGGATTCTCCGCAGTAAAACAGCGCCTCAATTCCCCGCCCCGCCGCGATGAACGGCGCGGACCATTCATCCCCGGCCTCGCTCATCGGCATCCCGGTGGACGCCCCGACGATCCGCCCGCCATCCTTGGCCAGCACCACCACCGCACCGGACGCTTTGATAAACGCCTCCAGATAATCCCGCTCATAGGCGAGATCACCGTCATACAGATACGGAAAATCACGGAACACAGCCATGCGCAGCGCCGCTACATCCGGTAAAGCCGCCACCAGCGCCGCCCCCGTCACAGGCTGCACCGTCATACCGCGCGTCTTCCAACGGGGTGTGCTCATCTGAAGTCTCCTAAATCCGGCCTGACCACGCTATGCTCCCCCAACCAAGACACCGACACAAGACCGGAGAGCCGCGTATGGGTCTGTCCCGCTGCAACAACACCACCGATTTCCGCGCCCTCGCAAAGCGCCGCCTGCCCGCACCTTTGTTCCACTATATCGACGGCGCGGCGGATGACGAGAAAACCCTCGCCCGTAACACCGATGCCTTCGACGACGTGCGCCTTGTGCCGGACGGGTTGGCCGATCTCAGCAGCATGGATTTCTCGACCACCGTGCTGGGCCAGAAAATCGACTGGCCGTTTTTCCTGTCCCCGACCGCGATGTCCCGCCTGTTCCACCATGACGGCGAGCAAGCCGTGGCCCGCGCGGCCCATAAGTTCGGCACGATGTACTCCCTCTCGACCCTCTCCACCGAAAGCATCGAGACAATCGGCACGCTGACGCCGGGGCCGAAATGTTTCCAGATCTATATCCACAAAGATCGCGGCATGACCAACGCGTTCGTTGACCGTTGCAAAGCCGCCGATTTCTCGGCCCTGTGCCTGACCATCGACACGCTGGTCGCGGGCAATCGCGAGCGTGATCTCGTCACAGGCATGACCGTGCCGCCCGCCCTGACCCCGCGCAGCTTGTTCAGCTTCGCCACCCACCCCGACTGGGCCTACCACTACCTGACCAGCCGCAAGTTCGAGCTGGCCAACGTCTCCGGCCAAATCGACGAGGGCACGGACAGCCTCAGCTCAATCATTCAGTATCTCAGCAACCAGTTCGACCGCTCCATCACCTGGAAAGACGCCGAAGAATTGATTCAGCGCTGGGGCGGCCCCTTCGCCATCAAAGGCATCATGTCCGTGGGCGACGCCATCAAAGCCCGCGACGCCGGGGCCAGCGCCATCATGGTGTCGAACCACGGCGGACGCCAACTCGACGGCTGCGTCTCCCCGTTCGACGTGCTGGGTGGAATTGTCGATGCGGTCGGCGATGATGTGGAGGTGATCCTCGACAGCGGTATAAGGCGCGGCACCCACGTCCTCAAAGCCATCGCGATGGGCGCAACGGCTTGCATGATGGGACGCGGTTATCTGTATGCGCTGGCTGCGGCGGGCCAACCCGGCGTCGAACGCGCCTTGGAGCGGATGACCGCAGAAATCGAACGCAACATGATCCTCATGGGCTGCTCATCCCTGTCACAACTGGACCGCAGCAAATTGCAGCAAGGGGCGGTAATGGCGGGGTGATGCGCCGCCCTTCTTCCCCCTCTCCCTGCGGGAGAGGGTCGGGGTGAGGGGTTTCGCAAGTCCCCTAACTCAGCGGCGCCCCCTGACAATCGAAAACGCCGTCCGTGATCGTCTCGAAATCCACCTTCAGCCCGTCGGTCGAGACGGCGTGATGTCCCGCCCCGGCCTCCTCATCTGGAAACACCTTCCAGCACGACATATGGTCATAGCGGAAGCAGTGATAATCGGCGATGCTGTGCCACGTGCCTTCCTGACACTGCCCCTGCGTATCGCGCCAGATCACCACGCGCCCGTCATGATACGCCTCGCTGCCATACGGCTCACCGCGATAGCTGAACGTCGCCGTTTTACCCTGCATCAGGTCATAGAATTCCTGCTTTTCCAGCGGCTCCGGCCCGGCCAGCGCGCTGCCGGACCACAGGGTCAGCGCAAAAACGCAAGCTGTTGCGGCGTACATCCGACCGGCTCCTCCGAGATACGTTTGACGTAGACCGACGGCCCGGAATCGGGCTTTCCGTCCCATGTCAGCGGCGCGTGGCGATAGACGCCGTCGCTCTCGATCACGTTCCAACAGCCATAGCGCAGCGATCCGTAATAATAGCACAGCGTCTCTTCCTTCGCGACCCAGACCCCGTGCATACACAACCCGTCCGGCAAGCGCCACGTCACGCGCCCGTCGGTGTAGTGCTGCTCGGCCCCGCGCGGGCGGCCATTGAGGGTGTAGTGGAACGTCTTGCCGCTGGTCAGCGTGATGATCTCATCCTCGCCCAGCACCCGATCCACCGCATCCGAGGTCGCCCCCGCCACACCAAAGCCGAGTGCGGTTGCAATCCCGATAAAGGCGATCATACGACGCTTCATATTGCGGCCCTCCCCCTGAACGGTTCAAGGGATATGCTGACACGCAAGTACCGCTTTTGTCACGAAAATCTCGTGGGGACCAGATCGCATTAATAAAGTGTGTCGTCATTACGCGGCCTGTCCGCGGAATCCATCTCGCAGTCCGTACCGTCGGTGTGGATGGAGAAGTGGACCGCGATCAAGTCGCGGGGTGACTTCGAGACGCGACCGAAGGTGACGACTGCAAGCATCAACGCTCAGGCGGCATCGCCCAGTACGGGGCATTCGCTTCCTCAATCAACCATGTCCGCCAACGCGCAAAGGCCTGATCAGGCGGAATCTCATCCTTGGCCCAATGGTCGGGACGGAATTCCTCCATATCCGCAGGCAGTTTCGTGGCCTTATCCCCGAAGCTTTGGTCAAGCTGTTCCGGCGTCAAATTCTCGACCCCGCGCAAATCGGCGCGTATCAGGGACGCATACTGGGCAACAGCGTCCCGGATGCGCGCCTGTATCAGGTACGCCCCTTCCAAGTGCGCCTGCCAGAGGTCCGCCCCTTCCAAGTGCGCCAGTGTGAGGTCCGCCCCTTCCAAGTGCGCCTGTCTGAGGGCCGCCCCTTCCAAGTGCGCCAGTGTGAGGTCCGCCCCTTCCAAGTGCGCCCCTCTGAGGGCCGCCCCTTCCATTTGCGCCCATGAGAGGTCCGCCCCTTCCATCTTCGCTTTGCGCAGATCAAGCCCCGGCAGGATGGCTTCGCGGAGGTTGGCACGGCGCAAGTCAACCTCTTGCCAATCCTGCTTGGGCAGGCGGGTAACCGCCTCCGCCCGCACCTTCCTGAAGTCGTCTTTCAGTTTTCTGATGATGTCCTTTTCGGGGATCGGTTCCGGTGTTTTCTCCTCGCCCTCCGCGCCCGTTTCGGGCTTCGTATGAGCTTCCCTGGCCGACCGCGCCCGCTCCAACTCATCAATCACCGTCGCACGGTTCTCCCGCTGATAGCTTTGCCACGCCAACTCCCGGCTTTGCCAGTTATCGGGCAATTGAACGAAAGACAGTCGATTGAGATTGGCCGAATGCAATTCGGTCAGCTTGCCCCATGCTTTTGGCAGTGACCCTTCGGTCTTTTCCCAACTGATCATTCCGAAAATAATGACACCTGCGAAGGCGAAGAAGGGGCGGCAAAATTCCACCAAACCGGAAAT
>CALFAK010000008.1 GCA_937948985.1 uncultured Neomegalonema sp.
TCGGAAGCAAACAAGTTCCTTAAGTATGTTCGCCGCCTCATGGCCTTCGCTGTCGAGAATGAGCTACTCGACCACAATCCCTGCCTCGGCATCAAACCGTTGAAGATCACCAGCGACGGCTACCATGCTTGTAGTGATGCGGAGATTGCCAAATTCGAGAAACGCCATCCGCAGGGCAGCATGGCCCGTATTGCGATGCTCCTCGCGCTCTACACCGGACAGCGCCGCTCGGACGTCGTGCGGATGGGCTGGAGCGATATCGAAGATGGCTTCATCAAGCTGAGGCAAGAAAAGACGAAAGCTTTCCTCGGTATTCCAATCGCGCCGACGCTCGCAAATGCTTTGAAAGACGTTCCGCAGGGCCGTGATACGTTTGTCGTAACTCGCAAAGGCGAAGCGTTTACCGGCGCTGGTATGGGCAATTGGTTCCGCGCACGATGTGATGAAGCTGGGTTAAGTCACTGCTCAATGCACGGGCTCCGCAAGGCTGCGGCTCGACGCCTCGCTGAGGCAGGCTGCACGGATCGTCAAATCATGTCGATCACGGGCCACAAGACCACTCAAGAGGTCGGGCGCTACACCCGTTCCGCCGAGCAAATGAAACTCGCCGAACAGGCCATGGGCCTGCTCAAAGTGTCTAACCCTGAAAAATCGGTTAGACACCTTCAGGGTCAAGTATATGAAAAACAATCACAATTTGAAGCGCTTGGTAGGCCCGGAGGGACTCGAACCCCCAACCAATCCGTTATGAGCGGACTGCTCTAACCAGTTGAGCTACAGGCCCCTGTGCTGTCAGTGCATAGAATGCGCACAAGTGAACGTCAATACGGTGCTATTCCGGCGCAGGTCCAATGCCACCGTGGTACGCAAGTGCACCTCTTAAACTCAGTCAGCGCCATCTCGGCCAATGCTACGCCAAAAACCGGTCGCACCCTTACGAAAACGTCACCTTGCACCCGCCGCCATCGCCGTCAGCATCGGTGCAAGTTCAGAAAAATGATCGATCTGCGCGTCGGGCTTCAAGGTTGCCACCGGAACGCTCGAATACCCGAAAGTTGTCATAATACAGGGCACACCTGCTGCGCGCGCTGTGTTGAGATCGGTATCGGTATCCCCGATCATAATCGCCGCGCCCCGCGTACCGCCACACCGTTCGATCGACTCGAACAGATGCACCGGATCGGGCTTGCGCACGGGCAGTGTATCCGCGCCGACCATCGAGCCGAAGCGGTGCAAAACATCCAGCCGTTCCAGCAGATCGAGTGCCAGCGCTTCGGGCTTGTTCGTGCAAATCCCCAGCAACCAATCCGCCGCTTCCAGTGCATCCAGTGTTTCCAGCACACCGTCATACAAGTGCGAATCATCGGCAATCCGGCGCCGGTATACCTCCAGAAACGGATGGTACAACGCATCGATCCGTGCCTCATCAACGGGCCGTTCCGCAAGCTCAAAACTCTTGCGCAGCAACGCCTTACCGCCAAATCCCGCGGTGACTTCGGCTACCGTGACGGGCATTGGCGGAAACCCGTCATCGGCCATCAACTCGTTCACCGCGCCGATCAGGTCCGGTGCCGTGTGGGCGAGGGTGCCGTCGAGGTCAAAGATCGCGCAGGGCCGGGTCATGAGGGGTCGCTTTCTTCGGTTTCAGGCGCTCGTTTCGCTTGCCCTTTTTCCGGTGCATAGCTCAACAAAATATCCCCCGCTTTGCCTTTGGGTCGATCGGAGACGGTGCAGAATGAAATGCTGTTATCTTTACCCAAATCAGCAAGCAGTTCAGTGCCTTCCGCGCGTGAGTTGAGATAGTCTTCAAAGGTGAATTCGTCGGTAATCCGCGTGCGGGTAAAAATCCAACCCGAATAAGATTTCGCCTCCAACCCCTCGTAAGATGAGCCCGATTGAAAAAGTTTGCGCCCTCCCAACGTCACGGGCAGCGCATGAGGATCTTCACCATTATCCTTTGAGCGGCCAAGCTGGAACACATGGCTGCGACCGAATTCCGGCCCGAAATCCGTACAAATCAACGCGTTATACGAATCATTCTCCGTCGCGGCGATAATCGTGCCAAAGCGATTGAGATCAATCGTGTGCTCCGCCGCTTCTGACAGCACTTCGCCATAGAATGTCGGCGTTTCCTGCTGCCGCATTTTGCGCAAACGAGACCAGTTCCGGTCCGCCACCAAAACCGGAATGTTAAGTTCCTGCAACGCTTTAGCCAGTTGTCCTGACCAGTTCGACGCCCCCACAATCAGTACACCGGGTGTCTCGGTTGAAACCAGCCCCAGTTTTTTGGCAAGCGCGCTGACGCTGAACCCCTGTATAACAACCGTCGCAAACACCAGTGCGAAGGCAAGGGGGGCCAATGTAGCGCCGTCTTCAAAACCCAGATCGGTCAGCTTGGTGCCAAAAAATCCTGACACCGCAACCAACACCACACCGCGTGGCCCGACCCAGGCGATCAGCCCCTTTTCCGCGGAAGTCAGCTTTGTGCCCGCCAGACTCAACCAAACCGCCAGCGGCCGCGCGATCAGCATAACGGCAATCACAAACGCCACGGCGCGCCAATCAAGCCGTGAGACCATCTCCGTATTCAGTGTCGCGGCGAGGATGACGAACACCCCGGACACCAGCAGAACCGCAACATGCTCCTTGAAACGCCTGATTTCGCCGATGCTCGGCAAATCGGCATTGCCGATAATGATGCCCATCAGCGTCACGGCCAAAAGGCCGCTTTCCTCGAGATATTCATTCGATAGCGCGAACACACCCAATACCGCCGCCAGCAGCACAGGCACTTTCATGTATTCGGGCACCATCGCCCGGCGGAAAGCGTAGACCATCGCGTAACCGCCCGCGCCACCCAGAATGATTGAAATCCCGATCCCGATGACCGCTTTCATGCCCGCATCCGCCACGCTGACCGGGTTCATCATCGTCACGGCGATTTCATAGGCCAACACGGCGAACAGCGCGCCGATACAGTCATTGACGATGGCTTCCCAGCGCAGGACGGAGGAGGGGCGTTGTGTCAGGTTCGCTTGGCGCAGCAACGGCGTCACCACCGTCGGCCCCGTAACCACCAGCAAGCCGCCGAAGACCGCCGCCACAGGCAAGGATAGCCCCGCGATGTAATACGCCGTCGCCGTGCCCAGTATCCAGCCCAGCGGCGCACCCAGCAGCACAATCCGCCGTACCGCCGGTCCCGCATCGCGCAGCCCGCGAAAGTCGAGCGTTACACCGCCTTCAAACAGGATCAGCGCAACCGCAACCGACACCATTGGCCCCAACGCATCACCGAAATCATGTTCAGGATCAATAATCCCGAATACAGGCCCGGCAAGAATCCCCGCCAGCAGCATCAGCACGATGGCGGGCAGGCGCAGACGCCACGCAATCCATTGTGCGCCGACGCCGAGAACCCCGATCAGGGCAAAAGTTACAACAAGCGAATGCATTGGACCTCAATCTTTTACAACAATATCACTTACGTGGCGCGATCATCGCGGCTTTCAATCTTCGGACGTCCCGTCGCACGCGCGGTCAGCACGCCCTCGATGAACATCTCCCGCCCTTCTACCATCGGTGCTTTCTCTTCGTAAGTCACCGTCAACTCGATATTTTCCGCCCCAGCCTCACGCGCCTCTGTCGTCGTATCGGCCTCCAGCGTCGCACGGGCATGGGCCAGCGCGGCATCTTTCTCGCCGAAATCTTTTGATTCACTCGCCGTATGCACCCGGTAAACGCCCTCACGCGGCGCGCTGATGAGCAGGGATTTCTCAATCGAAACCCGCCCCGCCACCGCACCGACAGCGTTCGCAACCCCCGCATGATCGGGTACAACACATTCCGCGCCCAGCTTTGCGGCGATGGCCGGATAGTATGTCGGGGCCGATGCGCCCAGCCCGATAATCGGCAGCGCCACGCCGATATTGATCCGCGACGCCGTCGCACTTTGTGCAAACGCCGCTTGCACCAGTGCCGACCCTGCCGCATCGACCTTGCCCAGCCCGTCATACTCAAACGTGGTTTGCAAAATCACCTCCGCCGAGCGCCGCGTCAGCGTGTCGATCACCATCCGCGCCAGCGCCTCCGGCGTCTCCGCAATCATCGCCCCGCGCCGATCTTTTTTCCGCGCATACAGCGTCGCGGCATCCCGCGCGACCTGCGTATCCCACTCCGTATGCAGGCCCAGCACGTGCGCTGCGTCCGATGGCGTAAACCCGACCAGCCGCAGCAGCCCAAGGCTCACCAAATGGCGCAGCGCACGCACCTCCGCACGGCTCAGGCCCAGCTTATCCAGCGGTTGCGGCGTGCCGCCAATCCGCTCCAATACGCTCAGATCAACTTTGCGCAGCCCGTCCGGGAGTGTTTTGCTCGCGGCGGTCGGTTCTACGAATTGCGCGTCGTATTCTCCCGCCCGCGTCACACGCATCTGCGTCGCCAGACTGTCCGCCACCAACGCCGCATGATCCAGCGCGAACAGGCTGACGGGGACCAGCTTACGTGGGCCGAGGATCAACCCGGCCTTAAAAGCCTGCTCATCCAGATTAATCTCGCTGTCCCCGCCAAGGCCGTGCGTGGTCATCTCCACCGCTTCGATCATCGTCCGGTTGCCGCCCACGGTCGCGCCGGTCTTACTCAGCAAAGGCCGCCCGTCGCGCAGCACCGCAATATCCGTGGTCGTCCCGCCGATGTCAGAGATCACCGCGTCCTGCAATCCGGTCAGATGCGCGGCTCCGACAAGGCTGGCGGCGGGGCCGGAGAGAATGGTCTCAATAGGCCGCGCCCGCGCGAATGCCGCCGATACCAGCGATCCGTCACCCCGCACAATCATCAACGGCGCATCCACCCCCAGCTCCGCCATCGATTGCTCGGTCGAGGCGATCAGCGCCGCAATTGTCCCGATCAACCGCGCGTTCAGCACACAGGTCAATGCATTGCGCGGCCCGTCCAACTCGGCGGACAACTCATGCCCGCAGGTCACGGGTGCATCACACAGGCTGTGGATCAACTCACGGATCGCAATTTCATGCGCCGGATTACGCGACCCGAAAATCGCCGTAACCGCAAACGCCTCCACACTATCCCGAACCGCCTCAATCTTCGCCCGCAGCTCCTCCAAATCCAGCGGCGCGCGCTCCTCCCCTGTCGCCTTATACCCGCCCGCGATCAGCAGCACAGGGTCCGTCCCCAGCGCCTCCCGCAAACCGGAACGCCCAAGGTCCGCTTCCTCAAACCCCACATAAATCAAACAAACCCGCCGTCGCACACCCTCCACCAGCGCATTGGTGGCCAGCGTGGTCGAGATCGACACCAGCGCAATCTCCGCCGGATCAACCCCGCTTTGCGCAATCACCGCTCCGATGGCTCCGGCAATCCCTTGTGAGAGGTCATCGCGCGTGGTCAGCGATTTCGCTTTCGCCCGCACAGGCTCGCCCTGCGCCTCGTTAAACAGCACCGCATCCGTATACGTGCCGCCCGTATCAATCCCCAGAAGAAGTGCCATCGCCGTAAGCCCGCAAAGAAAAACCCCCTTGCCCTTACACGCCCCGCCAAAGAAAGGCGACGCGATTTTGAAGATGCCTTCCGGAACCTCTCCCTTGGGGAGAGGGCAGGGTGAGGGTAGCCCCACGCAGCCGGACTCTCACCCTCTGCGAAACACCCCGACAACCTCAATATGCGGCGACCAGCGGAATTGGTCCACGGGCACAACACGGGTCAGCGCATAGCCCCCATCCGTCAGTAACTTCGCATCACGGGCAAAGCTGCGCGGATTGCAAGACACCCCGATCACCAGTGGCACATCGCTCATCGCAATCTGCTCCGCCTGCGCCTTCGCGCCCGGACGTGGCGGATCAAACACGACGGCCTCAAAATCCAGCTCATGTTTCAGCAAAGGCCGACGGAACAAGTCGCGGGTGGTCGCCTCCAGCGGTGTATTGCTCCGCCGCGCCGCATCGCGCAGCGCATCAACCATCGCCTTGTCCGCATCATATGCCGCCACGCTACCCCGCTCGGCCAGCGGCACCGAAAACGTGCCACAGCCGCAGAACAGATCAGCCATCCGCTTTGCCTCCCCAAGCTCCTGCTCAAGAACATGCATCACGATCAGCTCGGTTTCCCTTGCGGCCTGCAAAAATGTGCCCGGCGGCGGATAGACCAGCGTTTTCCCGAATTTATATGCCGGACGCCGCCGTTCCGCGACGATATCCTCATCCCAGGTCAGCCGCGCAATATCAGACTCTGTGGCTTGCTGAATCACCCGCTCACGCAGCGGCAGGTCAAGTTCTTTGCCACCCTCGATATGCACATCCAACCCCGTCAGCGACGCAGTTGCGTGCAGCGTCACCGCCCGCTTTCGCGGCGCGGCCAACCGCGCCAAAACCCGTAAATCCGGGATCGCTTCCAACAGCTTCGGCGCAAGGATCGGACATTCCTCAAGATCGACAACCGTATGCGTACCCTGCGCGATAAACCCGAAAAGATCTGCCTTTTTCGTTCGTTGCAGTGTGAACTTCGCCCGCCGCCGCGACGCTGCGGGAACCGAAACTGTCCGATCAACAGCCGTTTCCAGCCCCTGCCGCGACAGCGCCTCGCCCACAACACCGCGCTTCCAACCGGCCACGAAACCATCGCCCAAATGCTGTAGTTGACATCCGCCGCATGTGCCGAAATGCGTGCAAGGCGGCTGCTGCCTGTCCTTTGACCCCGCCTCCACCATATTCAGCGCGTCATCAACGACATCCCCGACCGCACTGAATGGCACAGCTACCCATTCGTGACCGACACGGCCCAAGCCATGCCCGCTCTCATCGTCAATGCGCGTGATCTCGATCCGGTCAGACACCGCTTATTCTTTCGGTGTTTCTTCCTTGTCACTCTCAGTGGCCTCAGTCTCCGGGGACAGCGCCTTTTTCTTCGCGCCACGACGGAAGAACAGGTTCAGGCACTCTTGTACATCGGCGTAGAGTTTGTCGTGTACCTCTTGAAAACCTTCAACATTTTCAGAGTTCTCGACCAACTCATCCCACAAATCAGCGCTATGCTCGTTCATCACGGTAACGCTAGTTGTCACACCATCATCCACCGCCCGGCGCTCCGCTTCGGTCTTGAGCACTTCACGGGAATCCCGGATCGCCTCAAACGACTTTTGCAAATCATCACGTCCATCGGCGACAGAGGATTGATAGAACCACATCAAAGCGGTCAAGCGCCCGCCACAAACCCCAAGCGCGACATCGCCTTCATGGTGCCGTTTCTTGAGTTTTTCTGAATATTCCTTATCGGCTTCGATGGGAATTTCGGTGGTTTCTGCGGCTTTCGCGTCTTCTTTGTCTTTGGCCTCATCGGCAAACCCGACGCTGGCAATGCATCCGATGGCTGTTGCGAGGAAAATGCGCTGAAAAAATACGCTCATTGGGCCGTCTCCGTAGGGCTGGCAACATTCTGTCAGGAGCTTCTTAGTCCGAAACAGTTTTCAACGCATCAATATCGTTGCGTTTACTGTTATTTTGGCAGCGCTTCGTATTGATCCAACGTCAGAGGAGCCGTTTCGTACTGATCCAGCGGCAACGGAGCAACAGGAGCAGGGTTTTGCGGAAGCGCGCCTTGTTGTTGCAGCTTTCGCTGGCTTGCGATCTCATGCTTTGCCGAGGTGAAACAGCCGCCCGCCACCTTTGTAATTTCGCCATTAATCGCATTCCGCTGCGCATCAGTTGTCGCCTTCTCCAGGCGTCCCACCATGAACTCTACAAACGCGTTGGCTGCGGCGGCTACCTCAGCGCTATCGAATCTTGGTAAATCCGCGAAGAAATCCCGTGCGTCACTAATTTCTTTTATTTGCTCCGGCGTCGCTCTTTCAGCGCGTGAAACATATTGTCCCAGCAGGTCCAATGCGCCGGCACACGCGCCGGCCGCATTAGCGCCCCGTGCTTTGATCGTTTTAACTTCTTTCGCTGCTACAGGTGCCGTGAAAAGGGCCATACCAAGCGCCGTCATCAGAAGAGTTATACGCATCACTGATTCCTAACTTTATTTTCCGCTGCGGTGTGCCGCATCATTTGGGCGAAAGAAAGAGTGCTGCGGTGCCACCGATATATTTACAGCGTCAATCACCCCATCATCGCGGTGCGTATCGCGGCCACTTCCGTTTCGTCAAACCCCAGTGCAGAAAGCGCGGCGGCGGCAATGGCGCTCGAATCAAGACCCGCCTGGCGGTACATCAGGTCCGGCTTGTCCTGATCGATGAACGTATCGGGCAGGCGCAGGCACCGCACACGCAAACCGTGATCCAGCGCGCCCACATCCGACAGATGCGTCAACACATGCGAGCCAAAGCCGCCAATTGCGCCTTCCTCAACAATCACGAGCGCTTCGTGATCACGGGCGAGGCGGGTGATCATGTCCAGATCAATCGGTTTGGCAAACCGCGCATCCGCAATCGTGGTTGATAGCCCGCGTGAATCCAATTCCTCAGCGGCCAGAATCGCTTCACCCAGTCGCCCCCCGAGTGACAGGATCGCAATTTTTGTCCCCTCGCGAACGATGCGGCCTTTGCCGATCTCCAGCGGCTCCCCGCGTTCGGGCATATCCACGCCCATGCCTTCGCCGCGTGGAAAACGGAACCCGCTGGGCCGATCATCAATTTCCAGCGACGTGCGCACCATATGCTTGAGTTCCGCCTCGTCCGACGCGGCCATCAGCACAAAGTCGGGCAGGGCGGCCAGATACCCGATATCAAAACTGCCCGCATGGGTCGGCCCGTCCGCCCCCACCAGCCCGGCACGGTCAATTGCAAAACGCACGGGCAGCTTTTGGATCGCCACATCATGCACGATCTGATCATAACCGCGTTGCAAGAAGCTGGAATAAATCGCGCAAACAGGTTTCATCCCCGACGCCGCCAGCGCCGCACAGAACGTCACCGCGTGCTGCTCGGCAATCCCCACATCATAAGTGCGTTCGGGAAACGCCTCGCCGAACAGGTTCAGCCCCGTGCCGCTTGGCATGGCCGCCGTCACCGCAACAATACCCTTGTCCAGCTCGGCCTCTTGGATCAGTGATTCAGCGAACACCTTGGTATAGCTTGGCGCGTTCGATTTCGCCTTCGCTTGTACGCCCGTAACGACATCAAACTTCGACACACCGTGATATCGGTCGCTCGAATTCTCGGCAGGGGCATAGCCCTTGCCCTTTTTCGTAATGCAGTGGATCAGCACAGGCCCGTCATGACGATCCCGCACATTGCGCAGCACGGGCAGCAAATGGTCCATATTATGCCCGTCGATGGGGCCGATATAGTAGAAGCCCAACTCCTCAAACAACGTGCCGCCCACGGCCATGCCCTTGGTGTATTCTTCCACCTTTGCCGCCCGCTTGCGGATGCCTTCGGGAAAGATACTGGTGACCTGCTTCATCAAATCGCGGAACGTCTTATACGTGCCACCCGACCACAACTTCGCCAGATACGCACTCATCGCACCGACGGGCGGGGCAATCGACATCTCATTGTCATTGAGAATCACGATCATCCGCGATTTCAGCCCCCCGGCGTTATTCATCGCCTCATAGGCCATCCCGGCGGACATCGACCCGTCGCCGATCACCGCAATCACATTCTCGTCCGTGCCTTGCAAATCCGCAGCTGTCGCAAACCCCACCCCTGCGGAGATCGACGTGGATGAGTGTGCCGCGCCGAACGGATCATACTCACTCTCGGCGCGCTTGGTGAAACCGGACAGACCGTTGCCCTGCCGCAGCGTGCGGATACGATCCCGCCGTCCGGTCAGGATTTTGTGCGGATAGCATTGGTGACCCACATCCCAGATCAGCTTGTCCTTCGGCGTATCAAAAACCGCATGGATCGCCACGGTAAGCTCAACCACACCCAGCCCGGCACCCAAATGCCCACCCGTTTCCGACACGGTCGAAATCGTCTCCTCCCGCAACTCTGCGGTGAGGGTCTTCAATTCATCATCGCTGAACGACTTCAGGTCTTTGGGAAATTCAACCCTATCAAGAAGCGGCGTAAGCGGGCGTTCTATAGTTTGATCCAACGTGCGACCTCCGCTTGAGGCCAACGACTATAGCCTCGAATTATTCATATTAACAAAAGCGTAACCTGAATAATATGTCTTGCCAACATCCAACGTGACGCACCGTTGTGAGTTGTTCGGAATTATCAATTTAATGAGATTACTTTGGTTGCGGGGGTAGGATTTGAACCTACGACCTTCAGGTTATGAGCCTGACGAGCTACCGGGCTGCTCCACCCCGCGTCAAAGAGGCGTCTCAATAACGCTGTGATTTTGGCTTGGCAAGCGTTGATTTTGCGTTTTTGTGACTAATTTTCTGTTTGCTCCGGCACTCTCAGAAATTTGTAATAAGTTTCTGTCAGTAGTTGCTCCGAATAACGGTTTTGGAGCGGTTCACAATGTCATTCTCGCACATCAAATCTGCGGCTCGCCCGCTCAAGCCCCTTTTGCAACCTGCCTTGACGTGGTTAGAGCACCAACAAATGCCCGAAGCGGCGAAGTCGGCCCGCAAACGAGACCTCGACGCGCCGGAGCGGATTGATGCGGGGGCCGTTGCAACCATGCGTGCTTCGCTCGAGTGGCTGATGGCCGCGCAAAACTTCTCCGCCACCGCCGATCAAGGCGCGGCGCGGGATTACAGCCACACGACGGGTTGGGCCGCCTCCTATCCCGAAACCAGCGGTTACATTGTCCCGACGTTGTTGACGCAGGCGGACTTGCTGAACGATGAGGCGCTGCGCGAAAGCGGGCGCAAAATGCTCGACTGGCTGGTCGCAATCCAGTTCGAGGATGGCGGCTTCCAAGGCGGCACCATAGGTCAGGAACCCAAAGTCCCCGTCACCTTCAACACCGGACAAATCCTCATGGGCCTCGCCGCTGGAACCCGTGTGTTCGGCGATGCTTACCGTGAGCCGATGCGCAAAGCCGCCGATTGGCTGGCCAACTCGCTAGACGATGACGGCTGCTGGCGCAAACACCGCACACCTTTTGCCACGCAAGACGACAAGGCCTATGAAACCCACGTCTCATGGGGCTTGCTGGAGGCCGCCCGTACCGAAGCCAACGCACTGTGGTCCGATGCCGCCCTAAAACAAGTCGATTGGGCGCTGACCAAGCAAGCCGCCAACGGCTGGATGAGCGATTGCTGCCTCTCGAAACCCGACGCCCCGCTGACCCACACCCTCGGCTATGCCCTGCGTGGCATCTTGGAGGCATGGGAATTCTCGCGCGATGAGAAATACCTCACCGCCGCGCAAAAACTGGGCGGCGGATTGCTCGGCTGCCTCGGCCCGGACGGTTATCTCTGCGGACGGTTTGATGCCGATTGGCGCGACTCAGCCGACTGGGTCTGCATGACAGGCTCCGCCCAAGTCGCCCATTGCTGGCTGATGCTCTCCACCGTCGATGACGGTCCCGGTTACCGCGAGGGTGCAAACCGCGCATTGGGTTACCTACGCCGCCGGATTGATAGCGATGGTCCGGTCGAGACACGGGGCGCTGTCGCCGGTTCCTTCCCGATCCACGGTGATTACGTCCCTTATGGCTACCCGAATTGGGCGGCTAAATTCTTCATCGACGCACAACAACTCGCCCTTGATCTGGATGCCAAATGAGCACGCCGCTGTTCATGTTCGGCTTCGAGCGTAGCGGTACTACGCTGCTGACCATGATGGTCGGCGCGCACCCGCGCTTATCCTGCCCGCTCTCAGTAACGGGCGCATGGTGGGATTTTGCCGGACAGGTCGACAAGTTCGGCGGCCTTAAAACCACCGCCGACCGTCGCGCGATGGTCGACGCCGTCGCCGAACACGAGCGGTTGCAGATGTGGAACGTTCCGTTCGACACCGGCAAAATCGCCTCAAAAACCCGCCCTGAACGCTTCGATGACATCGTTGACGGCTTCCACCGTACCGCCGCCGCTGCCGAGGGCAAACCCGCATGGGTCAACATGGACATCGCAACCCTGTTCCGGTTGGAGGAGGTGGTGCGCCTGTTCCCAACAGCGCGCTTTGTTCAGATCGTGCGCGATGGACGCGATGTGGCCCTGTCATTCAAAGGCTATCGCTTCGGCGGCCTTAATGCGCTGGAAGTGGCCGGGCAATGGTCCGTCGCCACCGTCACCGCCGACCGGATTGGCAGTGCGTTGGGACCGGACCGATATTTGCGCATCCGCTATGAGGATCTGATCGCATTGCCAGAACAAACCCTCGACCGCCTCTGTGATTTCGCGGGCGAGCGGTTTGAACCCGCCATGCTCGACTATGCGGGCGATGTGTCCCGTAAAGTCCCCGACGATAAACGCGATCTTTGGCCCGTGCTCGACCGTCCGCCGCAGATGGACAAGGTCGAACGGTGGAAGCGCGAGATGAAATCCTCCGAACGTTATGTGATCGAGGAAGCCGCAGGTGATGCGCTTTCCCGCTTCGGTTATGAACGCGCAGGCAGCGGTTTCTCGGCATCGGGAGAACTGCGCGGCGCATGGTGCTACCTCACACGCGGCGCGCGCCTGAAACGTCTCGGCCGCAGATGAAGCAAAGTTTTCGCAGACTTAACGCGATCGCAAATGCTTGAGCGTAGATTTCCGTTCATGGCGATACGCCACTTTCGAGCCACGGCGATACGCCACTTTCGAGCAAGGTATTTTTGATGACTCAACCCACCGCATCGAAACCGCATGTCGTCTGTGTTTTCGGCACACGCCCTGAAGCGATCAAGATGGCTCCGGTCGTTCAGGCACTCCAACGCCGCGATGACGTGCGCACCAGCGTTTTGCTCACAGGCCAGCACCGTGAGATGCTGCAACAGGTGATCGACCTCTTTGGGATCAAAGCCGATTTCAACCTTGATGTCATGCAAGCCGCGCAAGGCCTCACGCATATCACCAGCGCCGTGTTGCAAGGACTGGAAAGCGTTTACACCGAAATCAAGCCCGATTGGGTGCTTGTCCACGGCGACACAACAACCACGATGGCGGCGGCTTTGGCCGCGTATTATCAGCAAATCCCCGTCGGCCATGTCGAGGCGGGATTGCGCACTGGCAACATCTATTCCCCTTGGCCCGAAGAGATGAACCGCAAACTCGCGGGCAGCCTCTCAACCCTCCATTTCGCACCAACCCAAGGCTCCGCTGACAATCTGCGCCGAGAGGGGATCGACCCCGCGCGCATCGCTGTTACAGGAAACACCGTCATCGACGCGCTGCACTGGGTCCGCGACAACGCGCTGTCGGGCGATGAGATCACGGCGGAAATGCAAGCGCGCTTCCCTTTCCTGAACCCCGACAAAAAGCTGATCCTCGTCACGGGCCACCGCCGCGAGAACCAGCATGGCGGGCTTGAGAAAATCTGCGTCGCCATGCGCGGCCTCGCCTCACGCGGTGATATCCAAGTTGTGTATCCGGTTCACCTGAACCCCAAAGTCCAGCAAGCGGCGGCTTCGGTCCTGAAGGGGGTTGATGATGTGCACCTGATCCCGCCGCTCGATTACCTGCCGTTCGTCTGGCTGATGGATCGCTCGCACCTGATTGTCACGGATTCGGGCGGCATTCAGGAAGAAGCGCCCAGCTTGGGCAAGCCCGTCCTCGTGACCCGTGACACCACCGAGCGCCCCGAAGCGGTCGATGCGGGCACTGTACGTCTGACGGGTGCGGATACTGACGCAATTCTTTGGGAAGCCGAGCGCCTGCTCGATGATCCCGCCGCCTATGCCACAATGGCGCAGGCGCACAATCCTTACGGCGATGGTCAGGCTGCTGACCGCATCGTTCAATGCCTTCTTCAGGAGAAACCTCAATGGTATCGCGAATCTCTGTCATCGGTCTCGGCTACATCGGCCTTCCCACAGCAGCCGTCTTTGCAGATGCCGGCGTCGAAGTCGTCGGCGTAGAAGTAAACGACGCGGCCATCGCTTCCATCAACGCGGGCGAGCCGCATATCGTCGAACCGCATCTGGGCGCTCTGCTGCGACGTGTTGTCGAAGCGGGCAAACTGCGCGCGACCAAATACGCTGAAGAGGCGGAAGTTTTCATCGTCGCCGTGCCGACACCGTTCAAGAACGACCACGAACCGGACCTCAGTTATATTGAGGCGGCGGCAAAGGGCATCGCGCCAAAGCTGAAAAAGGGCAATCTGGTCATTCTTGAATCCACCTCTCCTGTGGGTGCGACCGAGAAGATGGCCGCATGGATGGCTGAAGAGCGCCCTGATCTCAGCTTCCCGCAGCAAAAGGGCGAGATGTCAGACATCCGCGTCGCCCATTGCCCGGAGCGCGTTTTGCCCGGCAAAATCCTGCAAGAAGTCGTCGAGAATGACCGTGTTGTCGGCGGCATGACCCGCCGCTGTGCCAGCGCGGCTGTCCAGCTTTACCGCATCGTCGTCAAAGGCGAATGCCACGTCACCGATGCGCGCACGGCAGAGATGGCAAAGCTCACCGAGAACGCCTTCCGCGACGTGAACATCGCCTTCGCGAACGAGCTGTCAACCATCTGCGACAAGCTGAAAATAAACGTGTGGCAGCTGATCCGCATGGCCAATCTGCACCCGCGCGTGAATATCCTCAGTCCGGGTCCGGGCGTCGGTGGTCACTGTATCGCGGTTGATCCGTGGTTTATCGTCCATTCCGCACCGGAGGAGGCAAAGCTGATCCGCGCGGCTCGCGAGATCAATGACAGCAAACCCGATTGGGTGGTTAACAAAGTTCTGAGCAAGGCATCAACGATCAAGAACCCTACGATTGCCTGCTTTGGCCTCGCATTCAAACCCAATGTTGATGACCTGCGCGAAAGCCCTGCGATGGAAGTCACCACAAAACTCGCGCAATCGAATGCGGGTAAAATCCTCGCAGTGGAGCCTCACATCAGTGGCCTGCCACCGGCGTTCCGCGACAGCGGCGTTGAATTGACAGACTTCCACGTCGCGCTGGACTCAGCTGACATCGCGCTGTTGCTGGTCGATCATGATGCTTTCCAGCATGTTGACCGCGACTTGGTGAAAGACAAAATCCTGATCGATACGCGCGGCACGTGGTAGGTGCGCGGTCATTTAAGGGCAATAAAAAAGGCCAGACGTTTAAGCGCCTGGCCTTTGAAATATCCCCTTCTCCAACACTCGACGCGAGCGTTAGGGGCATTGGACTGAGAGCGTTTATCAGGAAGCCTGATCACGCAACTCATGCAGCACGAACGGTGCGCTTTGAGCCTTCTTCGCCTCGTTCGATGTGGCGTCGAATTCGGGGATATAGACTTTCAGCAGACGCACAACCTCGTCGCCATCGCCTTTGCGGGCCGCTTCTGTGATATTGGCAACCTGACTGCGCACGGTCTTCAATTGCACAAAACGCGGGCAGGCGACCATCAGCGACGGGTGATCCGTCGGCAGCAGATTTTCCGACTCATGCATCAGCTCTTCGTACAACTTCTCGCCCGGACGCAGGCCCGTATAAACGATCTTCACATCCACATCGGGCCGCAGGCCGGACAGGCGGATAACCTGCCGCGCGAGGTCGTTGATTTTCACAGGCTCGCCCATGTCGAGAACGAAAATCCCTTGCTCCGCATTCCCGTCGCCCATGCCTTGCAGCATCGCTTCTAGAATCAGACGCGAGGCTTCCGGGATCGTCATAAAGAAGCGTTCGACATCGGGGTGCGTCACCGTCAGCGGACCGCCTTGCTCCAACTGGCGCTGGAACAGCGGTACGACCGAGCCGCTTGACCCCAGCACATTGCCGAAGCGTACCGTCACAAAGCGGGTCGCACCGGATCTGTCACGGGCTTCCGCATCCATTGCCTGACAATAGGCTTCCGCCAACCGCTTGGTCGCGCCCATCACATTGGCCGGATTCACGGCTTTGTCGGTCGAGACCATCACCATCGTGCGGACATTATACTCCGACGCCGCATCGGCCACATTTTGCGAGCCGACGACATTGGTCAGCAATCCTTCACATGGTTGGCCTTCAACAATCGGCACATGCTTCAGCGCGGCGGCGTGGAAAACAAATTCAGGGCGCTCGCGCTGCATCAGGCGCATTACCGCATCGCGGTCACGCACATCCAGAATGGACGAAACACGTTTGACCGACGGAAAAGACACACTCACTTCACGGTCGATTTGATAAAGCGCATGTTCCGAGGCGTCCGCGAGGATGATTTCGGACGGCATCAGCGACGTGATCTGACGAACAAGCTCAGACCCGATTGATCCACCCGCACCTGTAACCAGAACGCGCGATCCCTCAAGCAGCGCCTGACAGGCGAGGGCATCAAACGATTTCGCCGGACGTGGAAGCAGATCCTCCAACTCAATCGGACGCAGCTTGTCGCCACCGTTCAGTTCGAGCTGATCCATACGCGGCAGCCACGCTATATGCGCGTCAACACCATCAAGTTTGGCAAGGATTTCCGCAACTGAATAACCGCCGAGCTGGTCACGGGTCAGGATCAGCATATCGGGAGCACGACCCTTTGCCGTCATCTTCTCAACAATTGTATTGAGGTCGTTTATAGTCCCGAGAACAGGGATGCCACGCAGGTTTGTTGCACCGTCAACGCCGTTAATATCGATGATGCCCGACACTTCAAAATCGACATGGCGTTTACGTTGGGCGCGCAGAAAGCTCTCCAGATTATCGCCGAAACCGATCATCAACGCGCGTTTTTGCTGGTCTTGCGTTTCCTGTGTTTCCGCCGCCGCATCGGCCGGTGTGGCGGCAAAATCGACCAGACTGTAACTGGAGGCAATGCGTGTCATTACGCGCGGAACAAAAGCGGCCAGCGTGGTTCCGATAGCGATAACCAACCATCCTGCCGCCGGAAGAACCGAATACCAGATCGCTGCGATAAGACCCGTGGCCAAGAGCGAGGCACCTGCGCAGGTTAAACCGTCATGGGCGGAAAAAAACCGCCAAGCCGAGCGATAACCGCCCCGGAAATATAGAAAACCAATGTGAGCAGCGCTTGCTACGCCGGCCATTGCAAGAATCAGCATCGGATTTTTGGGTAAGCCGCTGAGCGACTGCACCAGCAGGCAACACACGGTGACGCCCAAAAAGATCACGACCAGATCTACAGCAGCTCGCTTTGCGGGATTATTCAAAACACGATCACTTTCGGAAAACATTATCAATACCACCATTTACACTGTCAGCGAAAATCCGCCGACGTTACCCGTTAACGAATTCACCGCTTATACAGTTCGCCGACACACTTCACAACATCTCGGCAGTATACCTTTTTCCGCGAAATGTCTAGGTTTCAGGTCCAGTTTGCAATCTAATATCCCTCAAAGGGTTATTGTTCACACTTTGGAAACAACTGTATCTTGTATTGATTCACAAATAGTCTCAACAATATTTTGTACCAAAATGGGACTTTCGCCTTCGCCCATGACTCGAATGACGGGTTCTGTACCCGATTTACGTATCACGAGTCGACCTGAGCCATTTAATTTCTCTTCGCCGTCCGCGATTGCCCGCTTCACCGATTCTTGTTCCAGCGGTGCAGAATCGCGGCTGAACTTGACGCTTTCGAGGATTTGCGGGTACGGGTCAAACAGGCGGCATACTTCGCTTGCGGGTTTTCCGGACCGCACCAACTCGGCGATCACTTGAAGCGCGGTTATGGTGCCGTCGCCCGTCGTCACGAAATCTGTCATGACGACATGGCCGGATTGCTCGCCGCCGATATTGAAGCCTTCTGCGCGCATCCGCTCTACAACATAGCGATCTCCGACCTGCGTTCGCGCCAGTGTCAGTTTCTCGCTTTCTAAGAAACGTTCCAGTCCGAGATTGGACATAATCGTGGCGACTAAACCGCCGCCGCGCAACCGCCCGTCGCGCGCCCAAGCCGTGGTGATAAGCGCCATAATCTGGTCGCCATCAACCAATTGGCCTTTCTCATCAATGATATGGACCCGATCCGCATCACCATCCAGACAAATACCCAGATCAGCCCCCGTCTCGATAACCTTGGCTTGTGCGGCTTCGGGGCTGGTGGAGCCGCAATCGGCATTGATGTTCAGGCCGTTAGGCGTAATCCCGATAGGAATAATTTCTGCGCCCAATTCCCAAAGCATTCCGGGGGCTGTGCGATACGCGGCACCATTCGCTGAATCGATAACGATCTTGAGGCCTTCAAAATCCATGCGGCGGGGCAGGGTGGCTTTCGCAAACTCGATATACCGCGCCCGCCCGTCTTCCAGCCGTTTGACCGACCCCAGGCTTTCCGGCGGCGCGAGAAATTCATCGGCACCATTGGCGATATAGGCTTCGATGATGCGCTCCACATCATCGGACAGTTTGAAACCGTCTGGGCCGAACAACTTGATACCGTTGTCATGATGCAAATTATGCGACGCGGAAATCATCACACCCAAATCAGCGCGCAGTGATTTCACCAACATCCCGACGGCGGGGGTCGGAACCGGACCCAGCGTCGTCACATCCAGCCCCATCGAGGTGAAACCGGCGGTCAGCGCGGTCTCAAGCATATAAGATGACCGACGCGTATCCTTACCGATGACAACGCGATGACGGTGGTCGCCACGGGTGAAATGACGCCCGGCGGCCATGCCCACTTTCAAGGCGACTTCCGCCGTGATCGGGTAAACGTTCGCGCGTCCACGGATGCCATCTGTTCCAAACAGATTACGCGTATTGCCCATTATTCGCTCCTCGGTCACATATGTCGCTTCGTTAGTGTATCATGCAACAAAGACCCCGCACCGAACGTGCTAAGGGTCACTTTATCGGTTCAGCAATCTTGCGTGCGAAGATCGATCGCCAGCGCCTGTTGTGGCGTTTTAAAAAACTGCAAGACATCAGCATCCGGGTGGAACCACTGGCTGCTGCATATGATCTCATCTTTTTCATCCAGCCAATATCGGTTGTTAAAACTAAAATCGTCGAAATATTTTTTGCAGCGTTCATTAATGATATTTTTTCCGTCTGTGCGTGTCTCAAAGCTCAAATCACAACGCAGACTCTCACGGCTGATCCGTCCTTTTTTCCAGAACTCGACCACCCGCTGTGAAGATTCATTCGCGCGCGCCGCAGTAACGAAATCCCCAGTATAGGGACTGTCTGCCGGCAAATACATGCCTTCCAGATCAAGTCCCAAGCCGATAACCCGCACGGCAAACAATCCGTTCATAGCGATCTCAACACCATCGGGTGCAATGAAGTAATTGCTCTGCCCCCTTGGCCCGACACCGGGTATCGCAACGCGGATCGCTTGATAGCCGACGATCAAGGGTGGGCCGACGGATGCGGTTTCTTCAACAGGCGCCGCCTTTTTGCCCAGGCCGACATATTCCAGACCATAGTCAAACACGGGATTGCTGTCGAACTTGCCATTGGTACATGCGGCAAGCCCGGCAATTGCAAATGCCAAGGCGCTGAATTTCAGAGCGGTATTACGCATCGTGTTCTCCAGAGCCATCAATGTGCGAAAGTTGCCCATTGCGAGGCGACTTCGCCCCGGCTGGTGGGTTGTGTCACGTCAAACAAACGTCCGGGAACGGCCAGCCGCTGTCCGCCATCGCGCTGAACGGGACGCAGTAATATTCCGCCCGAAGACTTGGTGTCATCCGGCAGCCCCCAATCGAAAGGAATGCGTACTGAGATGCCCTTATCGAAGCTGCCTTCGCCAAAATCATCAAAGGGCACATCCGTTAATGTGGCAAAGGCGCCGACTTCCCAGCCATTGGGGAAGCGCCGCTTCAGTTCCAGTGTGCCGCCCCAATCACCCGCAAGATAACGCCCCGCGTGAAGTGCGACATTCCAGTTATTGTAGGGCGTGTCATAGTAAACGCTCACATGCCCGGTCGCCACTTCATAGTCCTGAAACTCGAACCGTGTGTCGAACTCACGCTGTTTCACGTAGAAGGCTTCCGCGCCGAATGCGAGACGTGAATTTTGTGGCCGGTAAAGCACTTCGCCGCCAAAGCCGCCAAACATTTGTTCGATATACCCGGCGGTCAGCTTGGCACTGACATTCGGCGCGGGGTTGAAGAAATATTCTCCGGTCAAACGATACAGACCAACATCCGTCGCTTCATCATAGAGATTGAATTCTGTCCGAACACGCGGAAGCACGCTGTTAGAAGCACGGGTATTGTTGTCAAAGTTGCCAACAATATCGGCACCCACTGTCGCCGTGAAAATCAGACCACGGGAAACTTCAAGGCTTGCCGTTGCTTCCAGATCCAGCTGTACCCGCAATGGATCATCGGGATCAAACGTATTGAACCGCAGTTCAGGCCCGATACTCCAGTTAAAGTCAGGATATTTGTTGAAATCTTCAACCTGTCCGTCAACAGGCTCACTGCCGGGCGTTATATATGCAAATGCCAGCGAAGGCGGCGCAATCGAATACCCGATTTCAGATGCTGACATTTCAAGCTGTGAGCGTTTGAGAACCAATTCCGCCGTTTCCAGACCCGATTGATCGAACGCGATCAGGAAAGTTTCGATCTCATCCGGCGCAAACCGTGACAGAACACGCGCGGTTCTGCCCGCCGCTTTCGCGTAGGAGCGGTATCGGTTGTTATCGATCACCACACGAATGATATCACTGCCGATTTGGGTGCGCATCAGCGTGATGCCCTCTTGCGCAAGCGTATCGCGCAACGTTTCAGGCAAAATACCACGGTCAACCGGCGTCGACAGCAACGGTTGGACAGGGGCGATCAGACCATCACGCCCCCCGTTTGAGTCATCGAACGCCTGTCGCACGTAAAATGCCGGCGGCGGATCACCGGGCGGTGTGTCTTGCGCCCATTCCCCCGTCTGTGTCGCAAAATTCGCGGACAGCGCGAATTCGTCTCCGGCAAGATATGAAGCGCCGAGTTGTATACCGGGTGCGGGTTCGTAGACCAACCCGAAATTAAACGGGCTGTTATCGTCAATACCGACAACCGCGTCGTTCCGGTCGCTGTCATATTCAGCGATCACGCTCAAACCCTTGATGGGGGTGGTGTAAATGACCCCGCCGAAAACCCCGACATCGCGGCCACTGAAATAGTTGCCGAAATTCACTTCGCCGCCTTGGCCGGAAAAACCGTCCCGCGTTTCAAAGCGATCAGAAAGCTCTGCTACAGGGTTTCTTCCGGCGCTGCGCGCGGCCAACAAGCCCCACCCGACACCGAGTGACAGATCGAGCGGTCCGAACCGCTTGTTGGCGACAATATATTCACCGCCGAAAACGCCTGTTCCAAGGAAATCCTGCAAGCCAATCGCGACTTCGGGCAGATATAAAGACTCTTCCCACAAACGAACCTTGATATCGAATTGCCGGTCAAACGTATCTCCGGTTGAGACGCCTTCAAAACCGGAATAACTGAAGGTTGTCTCCAGCCAAGGTGCCGCTTGAAATGTAAGCGAATACCGCTGTTGCTCACGGTTCCACGAAACCCCGGCATTGAGGGTAGAGTCCTCGGCCATGCGGGCGCTGCGGGTTTTGATCAACCCGACGCCGCCGTAATGACTGAAAATAGGAGAATTGGCTGTACTATCGGCCAGCGCAGGCGTTGCAAAAGCCAAAGAAACAGATGCCAACAGAGCTTTGCGAAGAGCGTTCATGATCTACTTTACTACTGGTTCACAAAGTCGGTTCGGTGGTCTCTAACATGGCTGATCTAAGCATGTCTCAGGCCAAGTTTCCTGATCACAACACAGATAGCAGATTGAGTGTAGACCCAGTGTGACGAAAATGCGACCGATTTGCCGGAGGCGCAAGGGTTATCGGTGAGTGTGTCAAAGCTGTTGCAGGGGCAGGAAATCATTGTTTATCCGCAAAAATCATCCCCGATACCACATCTGTAAAAAGATTCAGACGTACCGTGGCAGGTTTTATTTTTATACAATTCAAACAAAAAGTTTAAGATAGTATTGTCTCCACTTACTGTGCAGGGGATGCCTTATGGACGATTTGGATCGTCGAATTTTGACCGCGTTACAGCAGGACGCAACCATTCCACTCGAAGAACTGGCTAAGCGCGTCGGGTCATCGAAAACTCCGGTATGGAACCGGATTCGCAAGATGCGCGATAACGGGACGATTGACAGACAGGTGGCTATTGTCTCGTCGAATGCAATCGGGTTGGGCGCGTGTTTCTTCGTCCTCGTCCGCACATCGCAACATAACGCCGAATGGCTGCAAACATTTGTGAGCGCGATCAAGAAACACCCTGAAATTCAGGCGGCGCATCGCCTTGCCGGGGATATTGACTATATCCTGCAAGTGCGCGTGAAGGATGCGATGGCGTTTGATGGTTTTTATCAGCGTTTAATCGCCGATGTTGATATCTTCAACGTCACGTCGCTGATGTCTATGGAAGAAATAAAGGCCGAGACGGCATTGCCGCTCGACCTTTCATGATTCCTTAAAAGCGCTTGGTGTTTCAGCTGCCTTTATAGCGGTAGAACACATGCGTTCCGTGCTGCGCGGTCTTTTTCAGTTTCTTGGACCAATAAGGCTTAACGTATGTCGCGTGATAGTGCGTCGCGCGGTCGGTCAGCGAGCGCCGCTCACCCTTTAAAATCAGGATTGCCACATCACGCGCGCGTCGACGGGATTCTTTATCACTCATGCGTTCGGGTGTTCCGTCGCACTTGTAAGAAAACTGACAAGAATTGCGACGCTCCGCGCCTTGCGAGATGACGCCACATACCGAGTTCGGATAGCGCTTGCTGTCCACACGGTTGATGATGACTTCAGCAACCGCAATCTGGCCTTCGATGCTCTCGCCGCGCGCCTCGTAATAGATGGCTTCGGTCAGGCAGTGCAGTTCGCGCTCCGCCCCTTTCCACTTCATCCGGTTTTCGGCACGTCCGGGTCGCTGCGATGATTGTAGAACAACCTGTTCGATCTCGTCAGCTTTTTCCTGCCCGACCTTCGCACGCCCTGCGGCCAGATTATCGTAGTAAGTCAGAATTTCTTGCGCGGTGTTATCGCGGCGCGGACTCTCAGGCGTGAAGATCGCCGAAGGTGCGCTGCCAAACGATGTCGTAACATCCGAAGCCATTGCGGCATCAGATTCCAAAAACCGGATCTTGGTCGATGCATCCGCCGCAATCCCGACGGCACCGACGGCATAAGATTCGATGTCGCCACCGATTCCAAAGCGCACAGCGCGTTCTGACACACGATGCCCGGTGACCTCGAAAGGTCCGCTATCCCGTGAAGCAAAACTCTCGCTGTCACGGCGTGCTTGTGCATCCATACTAAAGACCGCGATTGCGGCGGCAACCGCAGCGATACCCTGTATCTTGCTTGACATCATTCGCCCCAGTTAGCGTGCTCAGTACCGACTGCGACCTGTGCACCAAATCTCATGTCGTACTGCGCACTTAACACGTTAAACGGTTTACATCTGCTCAACGTTTCGCTGTCTAAAGCGTAACTAGCTACAAAAATCAAGGTTTCTCAATGCGATCTTTAATTTTGTAACGAAGTCATTGTGCGCTGCAAAAGGTGATGAGTTTTGGAAATTGTTATGATTTTCAATCTTTTTCTCCAAACCCCAGCGCCCGAATTGATCATTGATTGCTGCGTTGCACCATGTTGTTGCGCTGTTTAAGCGAGCGCTGGAATAATCTGATTTCATTAAGTAATTTATTTTGTACCCGGTAAGAATGCTTACCAGATCGTTAATGCCCTCTCCCGTCTGTGCAGAGCAAAGCAATATCGGAGTCAGGGTACCGTTTGCCTGGGTCACGGCGAGGGCGGATCGTAAATCTGTTGCGGCGCGGCGTGCAGCCGCACCAAGGTCGGATTTCGTGACAACCACGAAATCGGGCACCTCCATTACCCCCGCTTTGAGAAATTGCAGCGAATCGCCTGATGCGGGTTGCACGCACAGCAGTGTGCTATCGGCGATCCCGCTGACCTCAATCTCCGATTGGCCCACTCCAACAGTCTCGATCAGAACGATGTCATACAGCGCCTGCATCAATACCATTGCGGGGAATACAAGATCGGACAGCCCGCCCAATCTGCCCCGGCTGGCCATCGATCGCACGAAAACACCCTGATCACCGGGATCAAGCGTCGCAAGCCGTGCCCGGTCACCCAATAATGCCCCCCCGCTGCGCATCGAGCTTGGATCAATCGCAATCACCGCGACCGAGATGCCTTGCGCGCGCAGATTGGCGATCAGGCTGTCCACGAGGGTCGATTTGCCCACCCCCGGCGGCCCGGTCACGCCTACGGACAGTCCATGCGGTTCCGCAAAAGCGGCGTCGAGCAAAGCGATTGTCCCATCGGCATCGGGCGCACTCTCGACCTGAGCCAGCGCGCGGGCGAGAGCGCGTTTGCCGCCCGTTCTGAGATCATCCAGCACCGCGATCATCCCGCACGGTCCCGCAAAATCGTAGCATGGGCGGCGGCGAGGCGCGAGGCGGGTGCGCGGAAGGGCGAGCAGGAGACGTAGTTGAAATCGAGGCTGTCGCAAAAGCGGATCGTGTGCAGATCACCGCCATGCTCACCGCAGACGCTGACCGTCAGATCAGGCCGCTGCGCCCGCCCGCGCTCGGCCCCGATCTTCAGCAACTCGCCCACGCCGTCCTCATCCAGCCGATGAAACGGATCATGCGTCAGCGCGCCTTGGGCAATGTAGTCCCGCACGAAATGCCCCACATCATCGCGGGACAGGCCATAAGCCATCTGCGTCAGGTCATTCGTGCCAAAGCTGACAAATTCCGCTGTCTCGCATATTTTCGCGCAGCGCAGCACGGCCCGGGGGGTTTCGATCATCACGCCCAGCTTATAGTTCGGCCCGCGCCCGCTTTCGTGGCGCAGGGCGGCGGCCATCGACTCGATCCGCTTTCCGAACAGGGCCATCTCGTGATCGGTGGAAACGAATGGCAGCATAATCTCCAGATCAACCGCCGCGCCCTGCGCAATCTCGACAGCTACCGCCGCCTGAAAAATCGCCCGCACCTGCATGTCGTAAATCTCAGGATGCAGCACCCCGATGCGACAGCCGCGCCGCCCCAGCATCGGGTTGAATTCCTTAAGCGCCTTGACCCGCTCTTCCACCCGATGGACGGAGGTATCCATTTCCTTGGCCAACTCGCGCATCGCGTTTTCTGTGCGGGGCAGAAACTCGTGCAAAGGCGGGTCGAGCAAGCGGATGCAGACGGGCGCACCCGCCATCGCCTCGAATATCCCGATGAAGTCCTCACGTTGAAGCGGCAGCAAAACCGCCAGCGCCGCGCGCCGGTCATCGGCGCTGTCCGCGAGGATAAGCTGTTGCAGAGCGGCAATCCGGCCCGCTTGGAAAAACGCGTGTTCGGTCCGGCACAGGCCAATACCCTCGGCGCCCATGCGCTTTGCAACACGCGCTTCCTCGGCGGTATCGGCATTCGCGCGCACTTTCATCCGGCGGCGCGCATCGGCCCATGCCATCAGCGTATCGAGCGCGGGATCAGTCTCCGGCGCGATCATCGGCATTACGCCCAGCAAAGCCTCGCCTGAGGTTCCGTCGATGGTCAGCTTATCCCCGCGCCGGATCTCCTGCTCGCCCGATCCGGTCAGCACGCCCGTCTTCACATCGACACGCGCATCCCCCGCACCGCATACACAGGGTTTGCCAAGACTGCGCGCCACCACGGCGGCGTGGCTTGTCATACCACCCCGCACGGTCAGAACGCCGGCGGCGGCATACATGCCGTGAATGTCTTCGGGGCTTGTCTCGCTGCGCACAAGAATTGCCGCGCGCCCCTTCGCGTTAAGGGTTTCCGCCTCCGTCGGGGTGAACACAACCTCACCGGTTGCCGCGCCGGGCGAGGCGGGCAAGCCTTTTGCAATCACAGTGCGCGCGGCTTTGGGATCGACTTTCGGGTGCAGCAGTTGCTCAAGATCACCGGGGTTGACCCGCAGCAACGCCTCATCGCGCGAAATCGCACCGCTTTCGGCCATCTCCACCGCGATGCGCAGCCCCGCCCGCGCGCTGCGCTTGGCCGTGCGTGTCTGCAACAGCCACAGCGCCCCGCGATCAACCGTAAACTCAATCTCCTGCGCATCTGAGAAATGCTTCTCCAGCAATTCCGCATGAGCCTTGAGGGCGGCAAACGCATCGGGCAGGGCGGTTTCCATCGGCGGTGTCGTCGCCCGTGAGACGGGGGCATCGGCCAAACTCAGCGCAGCGGGCGTGCGCAGCCCCGCCACCACATCATCACCCTGCGCGTTGGGCAGGTATTCGCCAAACAAGCGCGGCTCGCCCGTGTTGGGATCGCGGGTAAAGGCCACGCCCGTGGCAGATGCGTCAACGCGGTTGCCGAACACCATCATCTGCACCGTCACAGCTGTCCCGATGCTGTCATCAACGCCTTGAATAGCGCGATAACGGCGGGCGCGGGGGCTGTTCCAACTATCGAAAACCGCCTCGACTGCACCAAAAAGTTGTATGTGTGCATCTTCGGGGAAAGGTGCATCGCTCTCATCCGCGATGAACTCCAGCATCTTCGCGTTGACCGCCGCCAGACCCTCCGCGTCGAGCGCCTCCAACTCCGTCGCATCATTGGCCATCAGCCAATCATCGACGCAATCCTCAAGGTCTTCCGCCTCAACCTCTAACATCGCCTCCGCCAATGGCGGGATCAGGCGGCGGCGGCAATCCTCGGCGTGGCGTGGTGAGGTGTCTCGCGCCAATGCCGTATGCGCTGTGCCGGTCAGACCGACATTCAGGATCGTGTCCAGCATTCCCGGCATTGAAATCGCCGCACCGGAGCGTACCGATACAAGCAGCGGGCTGGTATCCGCGCCGAACCCGTGGCTGGTGACGCCCTCCAACCATGCAACCGCATCGGTGATCTGGCTTTTCAGTTCATCGGGTAACCCGCCACTCTCAAGCCAGCGTTCATAGGCGCTGACATTAATAACAAAACCCGGCGGGACGGGCAGGGCGAGGTTTGTCATCTCGCACAGATATGCGCCCTTGCGCCCCAACATCTGCGCATCCGCCGCGCTGCCCTCACACATGCCGCCCCCGAAGCGGTGGATCATGTTCATATCCGGCCTCTGAAAGTCGTCCCGTTCAGCGCCTCTCCCCGCTTGCGGGGGGAGGTTGGGACGGGGGTGCATCCGCCTGCGTAAGTTGCGAGACCGCCCATCCCGGCCCTGCCTCCGCAAGCGGGGAGAGGGCGAGGTGGTGCGGTTCTAAGCCTCACAATCATCCCTCAACTTTCGAGAACACGGCGACATGGTCAACCACATCGCGGATTTGCATCAGCAGGGTCAGGCGCACGGCGCGCAGGCCCGGATCATCGGCGTTGACGATCACATCCTCGAAGAACGCATCAATCGGCCCTCGCAGACCCGACATATGTCGCATCGCGCCCTCGAAATCCTCCGCCGCCAACGCGGTATCAATCAGCGGCGAAGCGGTAGCCAGCGCGTTGAACAACGCAACCGTCTCGGCCTTATCGTCTTCAACCCCTTCAGCGGCGGACAGATCAAGCGCGCCCTTCTTTTCCTCGGCGGCCAGAATGTTTGCCGCCCGCTTGTATCCGGCCAGCAGGTTCGTCCCGTCCTCTGTGCCGAGGAACGCTTGCAGCGCGTTGACACGCTTGACCAGCAGCACCAGATCGTCCTGCCCGCCCAACGCAAACACCGCGTCAATAAGGTCATGCCGCACGCCTTTCTCACGCAGGGCAATCTTCAGACGGTCGGCGATGAAGTTGAGCAAATCCGTCACGGCATCGCGCATCTCTTGCTCGAATTCAGGGTCAACGGCTTCGGCCAGGCCGGAACCCGGTGTCAGCAACTGGTTCACCGCTTGCTCGAACGCCTCGCGATTGGCCGCTGTTGCGCCTTCACCGCCCGCCAGCCCTTCGATGGCGTCAAACAACGGTGCGCCAAGCGCTTTCGCATCCCGTTGACCGATAAGGTAGACATGCCGGACCAGCGCAATGCGCACCGGATCAGATAACCGGAACCGCAGGTTATTCTCCAGGATCAGCCGGATCACGCCCAGCGCGGCACGGCGCAGCGCAAACGGGTCTTTACTGCCCGTGGGCTTCTCCTCAATGGCCCAAAAGCCCGCCAGCATGTCGATCTTATCGGCCAGCGCCACGGCAACCGAGACAGGCTCGGACGGCACATCATCGGACGGGCCGAGCGGCTTGTAATGATCCTCACATGCGCCGGCAATACGCGGATCAAGACCGGCCGCGCTCGCATAATACCGGCCCATCAACCCTTGCAATTCAGGGAATTCATAGACCATTTCAGAGGCCAGATCAGCCTTACACGCCCGCGCCGCTTTTTGTGCGATGGCGGGGTCAATGCCGCAAACCTGCGAGAATTGCGCGGCCAGCGCGGCAATCCGCTCGATACGGCCCGCTTGTGTGCCAAGCTGGTTGTGGAAAGTCACATTCGCCAGCGGGGCGGCCATGCCCTCAAAGCCGTGCCGCTCAATCGCGCGCAGGTCGTTTTCCCAAAAGAACTTCGCATCCGCTAACCGTGCGCGCAGGACTTTGGCATTGCCTTTCAGGATTGTTTCCCCGCCATCCGCGCCCTCGACATTGGCCACGGCGATAAAGTGTGTCACGCGGCCCGTATTGTCCTTGGCGGAGAAGAATTTCTGGTGTTCGCGCATGGAGGTTTGCAGGACTTCGGCGGGCAATTCACGGAACGCATCCTCAATCTCACCGATGATCGGGTTCGGCCATTCGGTCAGGCCCGCATTCTCGATCAGCAGGGCGGGGTCATCGATCAGCGTGACGCCTTCAGCTGCGCATAACGCTTTGGCGCGCTTGTGGATTTCATCGGCGCGCGCATCGGGGACCAGCGTCACACGCCTCTCGGCAAGGCCCGCGTGGTAATCATCAAAACCGCTGACGGTGAAGGGCGTGGGGTCAACCATCCGGTGGCCGCGCGTTTCATTGCCCGACGCATAGCCCTCAACCTCAAACGGCACGACCGCATCGTCGAGAAGGCACAGAATCGAGGTCAAAGGCCGGACCCAGCGCATGTCTCCACTGCCCCAGCGCATCGATTTCGGCCAAGGAAAACCACGGATCACATCAGGAACCAGCGCCGCAATGGCATCAGAAACAGGCACACCGGGTTTTGAGATAACCGCGAAATAGACATCGCTTTTCTTATCGGCGCGCACCTCAAGCTGGTCTTTGGTCAGGCCCGTAGAGCGTAAGAAGCCTTCCAGCGCTTTCTCCGGCGCATCCGTGCGCGGGCCTTTACGCTCCTCGTTCAGATCAGGGGTTTGCTCCGGCAAATCCGTGACATGCAGGGTCAGGCGGCGCGGGGTGGAGTAGGCCGTTGCCGTGCCGTGGCTGACCCCCGCCGCTTTCAACCCTTTGAGGATCGCATCGCGCAGATTCTCGCGCGCCTTGGCCTGCATACGGGCAGGGATTTCTTCGGACAGGATTTCCAGCAAAAGATCAGGCATGGGGGCGCGCTCGGATTGGGACTTTCATTCGCGCGGGTTATGGCACTTTGCGTGTTGCGGTGCAATCAACGGGTTTCGCAGACCGCGCCTAAAAAAATGGCGCAGCCTAAGCTGCGCCAAATCATATCCGTCTGAAAAAGATTTCTTACGGCTGCGCCATAACCTGAATGGCCGCCGGGCCGATAATCACGATGAACAAAACAGGCAGGAAGAACACGATCATCGGAACCGTCAGCTTAGCCGGCAAGGACGCCGCTTTGCGTTCAGCAATCGACATACGCTCGCCGCGACTTTCTTCGGACAGCACTCGCAGGGCTGAGGCAACGGGCGTACCATAGCGTTCCGCCTGGATCAGTGCGCTGGTCAGTGCCTTGACCTGCGGCATCCCGGTACGGCGGGCAAAGTTCTCATACGCCAGCGAACGATCACCCAGATAAGACAACTCCGCATTGGTCAATGCGATTTCACCGCCCAGTTCCGGCCCTTGTGGCGAGATTTCCTCGGCCACTTTGTTGAATGCCTTTTCAACCGACATGCCCGCTTCCACACAGATAACCGTCAGATCGAGCGCGTCCGGGAAGGCGCGGCCCATCTTCACAAGACGTTTTTGCGTGACGTTCTTCAGATAGACATTGGGCAATGCATACCCGACCAGCATGACAACCACCCCGATGATCGAGTGCCGTGTGGAATCAAACTGGCCCGCATAAATGAACGCGAAATAGGCGACACAGCCGATGCCGAGCAGGAATGGCATGACGATGCGGAAGAACAGAAAAATGATGGGCGCTTTACGGCCCCGGAACCCCGCGCGCGCCAGCGACATGCGCAATTCGGTGTTCTCGACCAAATCCTGCATACGGAACTTCTCGACCGTATTGCGCATGATGTTGATCGTGTTGTCGTCGATCTGGCCTTTTTTCTTGTCTTTCTTTTTGACCTGATGCGTTGCCTTCATCGCTTCGCGGCGGTCTTTAACGCCGCTGATCCGGGATTTCGGGACCGCGCTTGTCGGGGCCACAGGTATGAAAGCCATGATACCCAAGACGCCCAGGAACGCGGCGAGACCTGCAAAAACAATCGCCAATAACATCGGCGAAATTCCTGCTGTTGTAAGTATGGCGTTCATCGGCCTCTCCTGACATGCGCTCTAAGCCGGGTAATGGCGCACATATTTTCACTCATCGTTTCGTTTCCGGCGGATCAACCGGGACTTTTAAGTCCCGCCGTTTCATGGTCTTGTGTCGCTAACCTACTCAAATACAGAGGTAAGTTGATCCGCAAAACACCAAGGATGGCATGGCTTAAATCTCAATGTCGATCATGGTGTACATCATGAACACACCACAACTCATCCAGAACAACCCGCCGCCGAGCATCATGTGACCCATCGGTGTCGTGAACAGCAGACCCAGATAATCCGGTGCAACGGCGAACAAAACAGTGGCCAGCAGGAACGGCAAAGAGCCGATGATCATCGCTGAGGCTTTTGCTTCCGACGACAGCGCCTTGATCTTTTGCTTGAGCTTTTTGCGCTCGCGCAGAGTGTTCGACAGGTTGCCCAAGGCTTCGGACAAGTTACCACCGGTCTGCTTTTGGATCGCCAAGACGATGTTGAAGAAGTTCACTTCCGGCAGCGGCATTCTATTGAACATGCGGGCCAGCGCGTCTTCGAGTGTCACACCAACAGATGTCGCATCGGTCAGCAGTTGGAATTCTGTGGAAACGGGTTCGGGCATCTCACGCGCAACAAGGCGCATACCCTCGTTGATCGGCAGGCCGGTTCTGACGCCGCGCACCAGCACGTCCAGCGCGTCAGGAAAGTGGGCGATGAACCGCTTTTGCAGACGGCCAATCTTGAAGTTCACGAATTTCTTCGGCAGCATGAAAGTGATCACAGGCCAGATCGCGGACGCGAACATGAACGGGATGCCTTTGCTCACTAGAAATGCGACCAGCGCAGCGCCTACACCGCCGAAAATCATGTAGAGTTTGCCGGGTGTGGTCGTCATCGCGGCACGCTCGATCATGACCTCAAGCGACGCTTTGGAATCTTTGCGAAGCTGCTCTTCTTGCTTGCGGATTTGGTCCTGGATTTCCTTGCGGCGATCCGTGCCCTTTTTCCCGCTTTTCTTCCCGGATTTAGCCGTCTCGATATTCAAGCGGTTGGTTCCGGAGACGGTAACTTTCAATCCGAAGATGGCGTACATAAAACCGTAAGCGGCGGCGAAAACCAGAAATCCGGTTGTCCAGATCGTACCTGTGTCACCAAGTGCGGCGCTGATCGCTTCAAACATCATGGCTCTCCCTGAGTGTCGCGGAGTTTCGCTGATCCAAGCATAGATCAAACCCGTCTTTTTTTGGTTTATGGCTCATCAGCTTGCATCTTCTTCCATCGACGCCAACGCATCGAGCAGCTCGACATCCATGTTGTAACCGCGCGCACGCTCGTAAAACGCAGGTTGACCGATGCCGGTTGAGACGTGCTTGCCGATCAGTTTGCCTTTGGAATCTTCGCCCGTCACTTTGTAGAGGACGAGGTCTTGCGTCACGATCGTGTCGCCCTCCATCCCCAGCACTTCAGAGACGTGCGTAATGCGTCGCGAACCGTCACGCAGACGCTGTGCCTGAACGACCACGTTAATCGCGGAGACCATCATCTCACGGATGGTTTTGGAGGGCAGGGCAAAGCCGCCCATCGTAATCATCGATTCCACACGGCTGAGACCCTCACGCGGGCTGTTGGCGTGCAGCGTTCCCATTGAGCCATCGTGACCGGTGTTCATGGCCTGAAGCAAATCGAATGCTTCGGGGCCACGCACCTCACCCACGATGATCCGCTCAGGACGCATACGCAGACAGTTTTTCACAAGATCACGCATCGTCACCGCGCCGCCGCCCTCAAGGTTCGGCGGGCGGGTCTCAAGGCGCACCACGTGCGGCTGTTGCAGCTGTAGTTCGGCGGAGTCTTCGCAGGTAATGATGCGCTCATCATCGCCCGCAAACCCGGACAAACAGTTCAGCAGGGTCGTTTTACCGGAACCCGTACCGCCTGAAATCAGGATATTACAACGACAAGCGGCGGCAACCTGAATGACTTTTGCTGCCTCCGGTGTCAGCGCCCCGAAATTAATCAGGTCGCGCATCTTCAGCTTGTCTTTCTTAAACTTACGAATGGTCAGTGTCGCGCCGTCAATCGCCAATGGCGGGGCGATAACGTTAACACGAGACCCGTCCAGCAAACGCGCATCACAGATGGGTGAGGCTTCATCAACCCGGCGGCCAACCTTTTGCACCATCCGCTGACAGATTTCGAGCAACTGCTGGTTATCGCGAAAGCGGATGTTGGTCAGCTCGATCTTGCCGTTGGTCTCAATGTAGACCTGCTCGGCACCGTTGACCATGATATCGGCAATGTCATCGCGGGCCAGCAGCGGCTCCAACGGACCATAGCCAAGCACATCGTCACATATATCATCCACGAGCCGCTTTTGCTCGGAGATGGACATAATATGCCCTTTGACCGAGATAATCTCGTTCACGATCTGCGTGATTTCGCCTTCGGCCTCGTCGCGGGCCAAGGCAACAATGCGGCTCATATCCATCGCATCAATCAAGGATGCGAAGATTTCGGATTTCAGCGCATAATAGGCCTGGTTGTGCGTGAAGTTGCGCTCACCATCAGGGCGCGATGTCGGTACAACCGATTTTTCAATTTCAGGTTTTTTACTTTTGTTGCGATTGCGCGTGGCACCGAAGCCCACTTCACCGCCTTTGTTGTCGCGCATATCCTCGACGCCAAGTGTCTCCCCCGACGCGGCATCGCCACCAGCACCACGCATTGCGCGTTCACGGGTCGGGTCGGACGGAACATTCGCCTTATCAGCCGCCTCTTTGGCTTCACGCGCCAAAAGTGCGAGTTTTTGAGCTTGCTGAGCCTGGCGATCTTCCGATGCGCTTTCGATGATCGATTTGCGGGGTGGGGGTGCTTTCGACTGCGGATCAACCTTGAGCGCGTCTGTCGGTTTTGCTTTGACGTTCGGCACAGGCCGTGTGCCACCCGCCGCCCCCGAACGGGGGGGAGGGGGGGGAGGGGCACGTCTTGCCCCAAGCGGTTTCGACGGCGCATTGGGTGCGGTCGCGGGGAGAGACATATTCTCGGATGGTTTGTCACCACCCGGAGTTTGATTTGCGCGTTTGCTAAACATTTATGTCTTTCCGCCGTTCCGTCGTGAGTATCGAAATTTGCTACCGGCAGGCGGATGCCCGCCAGTTTCTCTGTGTTTTAGAGACGGCTACCGCTATCTCATTCTTCGCTATTCTTTTCTTTCTTCGCGTTCTTTGTCGGCTTTGAACGTTTTAGCATTGTTGCGAGCGCGCCGATGTTCAGACCGCGCATTTTTTCGCTCATATTGAGCGCGCTTTTTTTGCTGGCCCCTTTTTTGCCCGTCCCGCGTGCCTTATCCATCGTCGTGCAAAGGCTGTTCAACATGCTGACAGCTTCATGCTTCGGATTGACCTCTTCGATCATCTGGCCGTTATTCGAGGCCTCACCAAACAGCGGCGCATCGAAAGGGATCACGAGGTCAACATCACGCCCGATGATATCGGCCACATCTTTTGCGGCGATCTCAGGACGCTTGGGCATTCCCACCTGGTTGAGAACGATCTTCGGCGCAGGGTCGTTTGGCCGGCGCTTGCACAAAAGGTCGTAGATGCCTTTCAGGTTTCGCAAGCTGGCCAGTTCCGGTGTCGCCACCAGAACGATCTCTTCCATCTGCATGATCGATTGCTGCACCCAAGGGGTCCAGATATGCGGAATATCGAAGATCGCATAATCGGTGCTGGCACGGATCATGTGGATCATCTCGATGACGGCGTTCGCGTCGAATTCGGATTCGACTTCCAACGAGGATGGGGCCGCCAGGATGCTCAGGTAGTCATCATACTCGACCAACAGACGCTGTAGCTTCACATCGTCCAGCTCGTCCATGCTGCCAAGGGCATCAACGATGCTCCGGGTCGGCTCACGGTTGAAATCGAGGCCGGCCGTGCCAAACTGCACGTCCATATCGATCAGCATGATCTCTTTCTCTTCATTGCGGGAAAGTTTCCATGCCATGTTGTGTGCAAGCGTACTGGCACCGCAACCGCCCTTTACGCCGACAAAACCGATTGTTTTCGCCAGCGGCGCTTCGGCAGGGTCGGAAAAGACGGTCGAGATTGCCTCGATTATCTGGATCGGCGCGGCGGGCGAGACGATGTATTCATCGACGCCTTGACGTTTCAGCTCACGATACAGCGTCACATCGTTGGATTTGCCGCAGACGATCACTTTCGTATCCGGATCACAGACTTCTGCAAGTCCTTCCAGTTCGTCGAAGACTTCCAACCCTGTTTCGTCGGTCTCGACGATCAGCAGATGGGGCGTCGCGGAGTCCGTATACATTTCGATGGCGCGCTTAATACCGCCCATCGCAACAGCGATAGAGGTACGGGCCATGCGCCGGTCGTAAGCGGATTCCTGAACGGCGCTTGCCATTTCGGATGTTGTGCAGAAAGACTCGATATCGATCCGGGGAATAAGGGCCTCAACCGGACCACCAAATCCCTGCTCGTCGAACTCAGCGTCTCTCGCGGCGTTTTGTGCAGAGGACATTCGTTTTGCTCCTTGGACTCGGCTATTATTCAATCAGACCTTGACTGCCGCTTGCGGCGGGTGCTGTCGAAGTCTCATCACCTTCGCGATATGCGGTGAGTATGCGTGCGCGCGCTTGGGCATCAGGCGGTGTACTCGCACGGGGACGTTGCAGATCCGCCGGATCGGAAATCATCACGGTGAGGTTGCTTTGATGCGCGCAGCCAAAGCCGGGTGTCGCAGAGTTTTCGGTGTTCAGACGAACATCGGGAACCTGAATGTTGCCGCAGTCATAAACATGACCGAGTGCGTATTGGTCCCAAGGATCGTAGAACACGTTTTCCTGAGGCGGTGCGCAGCCCTGCAAAACAGCGAGGGCGGACAGAACCGCTGCGGCGCGGATGGTTGAGTTTGAATATTTCATCTCTGTTGCCCTCTTATTGCATGATAAAGCCGAAGGGAGCCTGAAGCGCCTTGCGGGCACTCGCGACATCCTGATCTCCGGCGCCATACACTTTGTGCAAGCGGCCCAGCAGGAAGAAGTCAAAGTCGCTGGCCGGTGCAAAACCGTCTGTTGGCAGGCGGAAGTCTTTCTCCTGACCCGGCTTGACCACATAAGGGGTCACGAGGATCACGAGTTCGGTTTCTTGTTTCTGGTAGTCGCTTGACGAGAAGAGCTGGCCGATCACGGGTACGTTCTTCAGGCCGGGCAGACCGTTATGCGAATTGGCATCGCGTTGCAGCAGCATCCCGGCGATTGACATCGTACCACCCGAAGGCAACTCGACCGTGGTGTTCGCACGACGAACCGAGATGCCCGGAATCGATAGCTCGCCCGTAGACAGCGCCCCTTCCGTTGTCAGCTCACTGATTTCAGTGGCCACCGTGAGGCTGATACGTCCGTCGCCCACAACAACGGGCGTGAATTCAAGTGCGACACCGAAGTCACGGAACGTGAAGCCGATATCACCCTCGTCAACCGAAGTCGGGAACGGGAATTGTCCGCCCGCGAGGAAGCTGGCTGTCTCGCCCGATACCGCCGTCAGTGTCGGCTCTGCCAGAACGCGCATGACGTTGTGACGCTCAAAAGCCCGAACCAGCGCGCCGAAGTTGGCATCTTGGAACGATCCGGCGATATTTGCGGCAACCCCGCCCAGCGCGGCACCGTTGACACCGAAGGCGTTGGTAATGGTGCCAAAATTGGTAAGGTCTCGTGCAAGCCCGCCTGTCGCGGCAGACAAGGCCGCATCGGAGGCGAGGTTGAAGTCCACACCAAACTGCTTGATCACACTGCGGCGCATCTCTGCGATGCGGACTTTGACCAGAACCTGATCATCACCTGATGTTGTCAGGCGATCAACGAATTCAATATCGTCCTGCGATGCCTCAACACCCGCACTGATCATCGCCGAGTAGAGGTAGCGGCGGACAAAATCACGCACGGCTTGGGCCTCTCCCGGACCGCTTGTCGCGCCTTTGACGATGACTTCGCCGAGAACCGACTCGATCTGGATGTTTGTATTCGGGAAAGTCCGTGCGAGTGCTGTGCGCAAGGGGCGCAGGTCATAGCGGACGCCGACTTCCAGATTCAGGATCTGATTGCCGCGATCATCGAAGAAGTTGACGTTGGTTTGACCGACTTTGAGACCGATCAGAACCACCTGTTTCGCTGTGCGCAGGATGGCGCGAACCGATGTCGGGTCGGCAACAACGATATCATGCGCTTCGACGGGCAGGTCAATAATGGTCGACTTCGCTACGAACAGGTCGGTCGATTGACTCGACGGGCCTTCACCGCTGCGTTTGATCGTTGATTGTCCGTAAGAGCCATCACCGCGTGATGCGAAGTCCCGGCCTGAAAGAAGGGCGGGTGAAGGCTCCAAATTGGCAAAACGATCAACCGGCTGCGTGTATTCAAGCGCCGCAGCGGCGGGCGCTGTGAACGTTTGAACCGGCATCTGTCCCGCATCAATCGTGGTGTAGTTTTGATCCGCATATGAATGAGAAGGCAGCGGCGCCGCCTCGCTCACCGGCGCAGGCTCACTAACAACCGTGTAGCTCGGCTCGGCCATAATCGGTGCCGGATCGTATTGCGGCGCCGGGTCATAGGACTGCACAGGCGCGGCATAGCTGTCGTAGGTGGTCGTCGTGACCTCTTGAATGATATTGTCATCCGATACGGCATATTCGTAGGTTTCAGACGCAACCTGTGTCGAAATTTCCGGCGCGGGAGCGGTACTGAACACAGGTTCTGTTGTGTATGAATACGCCGGAGCCGATGCATCGATTGTGACATCTTCGAGCATCACCTCATCAAGGGACGGGGCGCTCATCTCATCAGCGGATTCGCTCGATACAGGCAGCATCGTTTCAGGCGATGGCGCAAAGGCTTGCTGCAAAGCATCCAGCGTTACGCCGCTCTGATGAACGGAAGCGTCGGCATCAAAGATGGTCGCTTCAAGCGGGGCCGTTACGGACGGTGCAGCGGTTGCCGGCGCGGTGAACGTCTGCGCCGGTGCGCTTGTAACAGTCGCTGTTGTTTCGGCACCGAAAGTCGTCTCCGTGCCGAAAGCCGCCGTGTCGGTCTCGTCACGATACTGAACCGATCCGTCCGCCGCCACAAAATACCCTGCCGGTGCGGATGTGCCAGATGACGTGATCGAAACGCCGGACCCTTGCGGGATCAAATCGACCGGTGCGCTCAGGCCCGATTCATCCGCAAAGGATGGCAGGGCGATGCTCAATGCTGTGAAAGCGGCTGCAGTCATGAATACGGGACGACGCATTCTTTTCACTCCTGAAAAATGCGACGAGGCGCGTTTTGATTTCTTGCTCATGGTCATCATTTCGCCACCTCGGTGTTCTCATCCGTCGGGATTGTCGTCATGACTTTGATTGCCGCACCGTTGCGAACCAGAACGACTTCATCTTCCTGCTTCGGGGCGGTTGTAACGGTGGTTGCCTGTTTTTCAGCCGCAATGCGGGCGCGTTCCGCTTCCTTGGCCGCTTGTTCTTCTACAGCCAGCTGTTTGCGCTGCGCTTCGGCGCGCAGGGCCACTTCACGCTGATATTCCTGCGCTTCAATGCGGAGTTTTTTCGCTGCCTCCACCTTTTGGCGGGCGATAGCTTGAAGATCGAGAACCGTTATGGGCTGAACTTTGTCGATATCCTCGCCATATTCCTCGATCATCTCGCTAAAGCTGCGCAGGCTGAGTGTAAGGAAGCCGCGCTCTTGCTTTGCGATCTGGCGGGTCAGCGTGATCAACTCAACCTGATCGGGCTTGAGTTCGATGGTCGCCGTGTTGCCGATGGCGGTTGTGGCGTTGTCATCTTCAGACAGGCGTTGGTCGATAGCCAGAATGCGCACTGTTTCCATGACTGTTTCAGTCTGGTTATGCGTGATGGTCCGGTCGATCTCGCCCGTTTTGGGGTTCAATTCTTCGATGCTGATCTGGCGGGTCAGCAGCAAGTCGACAAAGTCACCCGGCAGGATAAAGCCACCCGCGCCCGTCACATCAGAGATCGGAACCGCAACCGCGCGCATTCCGTTGCGCAGGAGCGACGCCATCACACCCGCACCTTCCAGGCTGATCACTTTTTCAGTCGTCAGCGGTTCGCCCGCACGCATTGCAAGACGTGTCGCTGCGCCCTCAAGATTGCTGATCGCATCCTTATCTTCGCTTTTCACGTAGAAATAAGGTGAAGTGCTGTCAGCGGGCCAAGCCTGCCACTTCAAGTCTTGCAAGGTCAGCTTGCGACCAATGTTTAAATCCTGCGCGGCGACGAGTACATCGACCGTTTGCGGAATTTCGATTTCCGGTTTTATTGAAACAGGGGCCACCACCTGTGTGACTTGCGCTGTTGCGGCGGCGCGGCTTTCGATTGCGCCGCGCATCATCCACATTGCAGCCATTGCCGCCACAGAGGCGCAGGCCAGGATCATAACTCTCACGCCGCGCATCGCGATTCTCCTTTAAAATTGTTCACGCCCGATCCTACGAAAGGGATGTTAGAAAAGTGCGAACAGCGCTGATCTGCTGTTCTACATTTTCTGTTAAGACTTTGGATTTGCTGAACTTTGCCCGTCCGAGCGTGTGACCGATCACGAATTATGGCTGGCGCACCATGCCAAAGGCTGGATTTTGGTCGATTTCGTTTTTCGGGTATCATATGCCGCTCTAAGGAATTTATTCTGGTTGAGCAGCAAGGTAAATTGGTTTGCTTAATAAACAGCGAAACGAAACGAATGTTCAGAGCATTCGTTCAAAATTTAGCCTAAATTGCTGTTCACAATCACGTACTTGGTATCTTCCAATTGAGTGTGCGCTTAAACTCTGTTAACCAAGTTCAGATAACAACGCGGAAGAAGGACGCGTGCTGAGGCACGTGAACCTGAACCGGATTATGATTTGTGGCAACGAGCAGCCTAGGAGATCAAGAATGAACCGCATGATGCAATGCGTAACAGGCCTCGCACTGGTTTGTGCGGCGGGGCTGAGCAGCGCCGCTTCTGCACAGGAACAGGTTCGCCTTGGTGCGTTCAAATACTGGAGCGCCTTTACGACCGAAAGCCCACAAGGCAAGATTTGCTGGGCGGCGACGGCGCCGGTGGACGCCGATTACAGTGGCGGCGAACGTGGCGATGTGTTCTTGCTGGTGTCGGTTTATCCGGCAACGGGCGTGGACAGTGAAGTCAGTCTGATTTCAGGCTACGAATACGACGAGACGCGTACCGTTCAGGCCAAAGTCGGATCGAATACATTCTCGTTGTTCGCGGCCTCTGACGGGGCTTGGCTCGAAACCCGGGCTGAGGAAAAGCAGCTTGTTGCAGCGATGCGCAAGGGTTTGAAAGCCTCCGTTACGGGCTATGCCGCAGGTGGCGGGCGTTCGACGGATAACTTTTCGCTGCTGGGCTTCACGGCCGCGTACAACGCCGCGAAAGCCGCTTGTAAGTAAGCGTTCGGCGGTTTCGCCACACGCCGCTTTACGATATAGAGATCACAGCCGCCCCTGTCGGGCGGCTTTTCCGCGTTTGAGGACAGCCACGCCATGACCGCCGCACCACAGACCGCCATTACGCCTGATTTGCTCGCCTTGCCGCGCGAAAATACCGGACTTCCAAGCATTTACGGCATGACCCGCGAACAAATGCGCGAGGCGCTGATCGCACGGGGAATCGCTGAAAAGCAGGCGAAAATGCGGGTCAGTCAGATTTGGGCATGGGTTTATCACTGGGGCGTCACCGATTTTGAGGCGATGACCAACATTGCCAAACCCCTGCGGGCGATGCTGGCCACGGAATTCTCTCTGGCGCGGCCTGAGATCGTGACAAAGCAGGTCAGCGCCGACGGAACGCGCAAATATCTGCTGCGAATCGAGGGCGGGCATGAGGTTGAGACGGTCTATATCCCCGAAGAGAATCGCGGCACATTATGCGTCAGCTCGCAGGTTGGCTGCACGCTCACATGTTCGTTCTGTCACACCGGAACCCAGCGTTTGGTACGCAATCTGACCCCGGCGGAGATTGTCGGACAGATTTTGGTCGCCCGCGATGACCTTGGCGAATGGCCGATTCCCGGTACGCCGAAGGATGAGACGCGGCTTTTGTCGAATCTCGTGCTGATGGGCATGGGCGAGCCGCTCTATAACTTTGAAAACGTGCGCGATGCGATGCTGATTGCGATGGATCATGAGGGAATCAGCCTCTCGCGCCGCCGGATTACACTCTCCACCTCCGGCGTCGTGCCATTGATCGAGCGGGCGGGCGAAGAAATACGAACAATGCTCGCTATTTCTTTGCACGCGACCACCGATCCGGTGCGTGACAGGCTGGTTCCGATTAACAAAAAGTGGAATTTGGAGGAGTTGATGCAAGCATGTCGCGATTATCCGCGTTTATCCAACTCCGAGCGAATCACATTCGAGTACGTAATGCTTAAGGGTGTAAACGACAGTGACGCGGCGGCGAAGCGGTTGGTCAAGCTGCTGGACGGCATCCCCTCGAAAGTGAACCTGATTCCTTTCAATCCGTGGCCCGGCGCACCGTATGAGCGCTCGGAATGGGACCGGATCGAAGCCTTCGCCGACATCATCCACCGCGCCGGGTACGCCTCCCCCATCCGCACCCCGCGCGGCGAAGACATCATGGCGGCCTGTGGCCAGCTGAAAAGCGAGAGCGAGAGGGTGAAGAAGGTGCGGGTGAAAGAGCGCGCTTGATCCAAGGGTATGTCCTACGAAAGATCGTCCACCTCAACGCCCAAAACGCCCGCTATCGCCCGATGCAATTTTTCCCCGCATTGCGCGCTCCGGTTTGGAGATATAGCAAAAAGCCACCCCTCAGCTATAATCGTGCTTCCTGATCCCGTCCCACGCGTTTGACAGTTTCGCCGTGCCCGCGATCAAGTTCAGCACCCGTTCTGAGGTGTTGGCGATCTGGTATTCTGCCGGGATCGGATGGGGTAGGCCCGCTGCAACGCGCTCGGCGTGTTGGGTCGTGACGATCTCAATGGCGCTGAGCATCGTGTCGCGGTCGAGGCCTGTCATAATCAGACAACCGACATCGATCCCCTCAGGCCGCTCAATCGCATCGCGCGGGGTGATGGCGGGGAAACCCAGCATCGAGCTTTCCTCGGCAATCGTGCCGCTGTCCGAAATCGCGCAGAAACAGGACATTTGCAGCTTGTTATAGTCGTGAAACCCGAACGGCTTCATTGTCTCGATCCCCTCATGCAGCGTCAGCCCCTCGATATTTTCAAGGCGGTTACGGGTGCGGGGATGGGTGGAGACGATGACTTTGTGGCCGTAGTTTTCGCACAGCGCGTTCAGCGTTTGCATAAGCGATGTGAGTCGCTCCTTGCTGTCCACATTCTCTTCACGGTGCATTGAGACGATGAAATACTTCTGCGCCTCCAGCCCGATCCGCTCTAACACGTCGGACGCCTCAATCTGCGGGCGGTAGTGGTTCAGCACCTCGAACATCGGCGAGCCGGAGACGTAGACCCGGCGGTGCGGCATCCCCTCGGACAGCAAATGCCGCCGCGCGTGTTCGGTGTAAGTGATGTTGAAATCCGAGATATGGTCAACGAGGCGGCGGTTCGTCTCCTCCGGCACGTTCATATCGTAGGATCGATTGCCCGCCTCCATATGATAGACGGGGATTTTCATCCGTCGTGCCATGATCGCCGAGATCGCCGAGTTGGTATCGCCCAGCACCAGCACCGCATCGGGGCGTTCTTCTCGCAGGACTTTTTCACTCTCGGACAGAATCGCACCCATCGTCTCGCCCAGGCTTTTCCCGCCCGTGCCGAGGAAATAGTCGGGTTTCTTCACGCCCAGATCGCTGAAAAACACCTCGTTCAGCTCGTAATCCCAGTTCTGGCCCGTGTGGATCAACACATGCTCAACGTGTTTGTCGAGGGCGGCCATGACGCGGGACAGGCGGATGATTTCGGGGCGCGTGCCGAGGATGGTGGCGACTTTGAGTTTGCTCATGAGGCAGAATCCTGTGCGACTTTATCGGCGAAGGTATCGGGGGCCGAGGGGTCGAAAATATCGTGGGTCCAGAACAGCGTGACGAGGGGTTTGTCGCCCGTGTTGGTGATATTGTGCGTCCACAGCGTCGGTATATCGACATAGGCGGGTTCGTCGCCGTTCACATCGAAGCTGTGCACTTCATCGGTTAGCACTTTGCGCATCGAGATATTGGCCTGGCCCTCGACGACGAGGAAGCGTTCGACCTTGTGCAAGTGGAAATGCTCGCCGCGTGTGACGCCCGGTTCGGTCCATGAGATAAAGCTCTGCCCGCCGCCGCCGCCCTTTGCCGCCTCGAACAACCGTCCGCGCGCATCGGTGTTGACTTTGACGGCGCGGGGGAAGTGGTCGGGATAGAGATGCTGGCGGTAAGTGTTGAACAGGGCAACATCGAACGGATCGCTCAGATCAGGGTAAACGAAATTGGTGTAGAGGTCGTGGTAGCCTTGCAGTTTTTCCAGCAGGGCAGGGATGCCGATAGCGCGCCCTTGCATACGGTGTTGCAGACTGTCGCCCGCAAGGCCGAGATCGATGGCGGTTTGTGCCGCTTCGCCGGAATGGACCAGTTCGACTTTACCGTCGGGGTTCACGGTCGGGGTCTCGCCATCGACGATCTGACGGCACAAAGTTCCGGTAACATTGTTATAAAAAGGCCGCCCGCCCTCGCCGAAAATATGCGGCAGGATGAGGTCAACAAACGCCGTGCCGCTGTCGCCGGCATGGGCCGCGCAGACATCCGCCGCGCGTTTCTTGCCGCGGCCATAGGGATTATCAGCGGTCGAATGGGTCGAGTTTGCATAAACAACGGTGGCTTTTGATCGGGTCTTCGCCAGCGCCGCGACGAGGCGTTTGGCTAGATCGGGGTTGCCCTCTTCAAGCTCGCCTTCGGAGGCACGGTTGACGCCTGCAAAGTGCAGCACCGCATCCGCATCCGCCACCGCGCCCTCAAGTACGGTATCGTCGTTGAAGCCCGCACGGCCCAGCGGGGTAACGTCATAGGGAAGCGTCTCGCCGCGAAAACCCGCACCGCAGTTCTCCGCATGAAGCCGGGCGGCGGCG
>CALFAK010000009.1 GCA_937948985.1 uncultured Neomegalonema sp.
CCCAGGATTACACTTACCGCATCGCAATACTATCCGCCCGCAGATCAGACGGCTGAACCCCACGCAGCATGATCGTCCCGCCGCTGCCCACCGGAATCAGCGTTCCCCCGCGCGTTGCCTTGGCCGCTCGCAGAAACGCCGACGCATCGCGCGCCCCCGGCGGCAGCGCCAGCCTATCCGTACCGGGCCGGAAATCCACAATCTCCAACCGCCCCGGCGGCGCCACGCCGCCACTGGCCTTGCGTCCCACATAGAACACATCCGCCCCCGGCCCCCCGGCGGCAATCGTCACCCCGCCCTCGGCAACGATGCGGTCATTCCCGCGCCCGCCGGAGATCAGGTTAAAGCCCAAGCCCCCCGCCAGCGTATCGTCCCCGTCAAGCCCCACGATGATGTCGTTACCGCCCTCGCCTTGCACAGATTCCGCATCCGGTCCGCCAACGAACAGCTCATTGCGCCCCGTGCCGCTGCCCTGCCCGCGCACCACCTTATGATCGCGCAGCGCCAGCGTCGTGCCATCCGGGAACATCGGCACAATCCCCCATTTCGGATAGCGCGCGAAGGCATTCGCCCCGCCATGCATCGCCATCGTCTCCCGCACAAGCCGTGCATAAGCTTCGGCCATCAGCGGATCAGGAAACGTCCCGATCAGCGACGCATAGCCCGCCCGCGCCTGCGCGGCAAAGTTCCACGCCTTGTCATAGTCGCCCATTTGCACACGCGGGTTCCGCTCAAATTTCCCGTCGGCGATATTGGCCTGCACAATCTCACGCCACGTCGCAAACGGCGCGCGCGTTTCACGATCCCCGTGGATCGTATGATAATCCGTGGCCCACTTGCTGTTGAAATCCGCCCGCAGGAACCGGTTCAACTGATACCGCCGCGTATAGGCATAAACCCCGCTCGCCGCCGCGAAGCCCATCCGCGCGTTTTGCCCCAACGCCTGAGAGAAGAAATCCTGCTGCCAGTTCGAGATAATCCCCTTCGGATTGGACCCCATGATCCACCCCGCCGTCTCATACCGGACCGGGCCGCCCAGCTTGTCATCCTTGGGATACTCGCTCGCATACCATGCAAGCCGCTGTTCCATCTTGCGGTTCAGGTAAGCCTTATGCGGGTCCGCATCGGGCGTAATCCACGCGGCATAGCCATGCGTACGGTTTACCCAAGCCTGCCCGCGCACTTCCTCGTTACGCAGGTTCCCGCCCGCATCATTGCGATAACGCGGATTATACATGAACAATCCTGCCGCCACCTGCGCATGTAACTCGTCCAGATAGTACCGGTCACCTGAAATCATGTAGGGCACATAGGTCAGATCAGGCTGGTGGGCGTTGTCGATCTTCCAGCCATCAACCTTGGTTTTAACAGGCCCATGCCCGTTCTTGTCCTGCTTGGCCCGATAATCCATCCAATATTTCGGACGGCTATCCAACTGCGGCACGCTCTGCGTCTGCGGATCGCGCAAATGCCACGGCACAGACCCCGCCGCATCCGCCGTCTCCATCATCACCAGCCGATGCTGCGGCGACTGCGTGCGCAGCCATGCCAGCGTCCACTCCGGCAACATCCCGATATCACCCCGCCCGCCCGTCGTCGGCATCGCTTTCAGGATCAACGCATTGTCAAACGGCTCCGTCTTGCTCTTGGCCAGCTTGTTCGGCCATTCCTCGATGAATTTCCGGTCCAACTGCAATTCAGGATCATACGCGGGTACCGCCCCCGCCGCGATCATATACGGATAATCATAGGCAATATGCGCCGAGGACGGCTGCGCCCCCGCCCAAATAATCTCACGCCAATTCGCATAACGGCGGTGCTTCACACTTCGCTGCACCATCGTCTGACCGCTCATCACAACCGCATAGCTGTAGTCGATGTCGAGGTTATTCGTCTCGAACATCGAATCATTGTGCATCGACACCGATGTCCGCACCGCCCCATCGGCCAGCGCCCGAATATCGAATATCGCCGTCAGTTGCGGTGTCAATCGCCGTTCGATGCGAATCTCACTTGCCAACGGTCCTTGCAGCCACCGCTTCGCACTCTTCGCCGCCTCCTGCTGCAACAACTTTGCGGCATCCAACGTCACCTTGCGGCCATTGAAGTCAAACACGACGCTCAAATCATACCCGCGCCCTAAAATCTCACGAATATCCAGCGGCGCACCCCGCTGCGCCTGATCCGTCACCCGCAGCGCCATCTGCGCCGAACGGCCATCGGGATTGCGCAAACTGATGATCGCATGACGCACCGAGCCATCCTTATGCCGCGCCTTGATATCCGTTTGCAGCGGCACAGCCCGGCCACCAATCTCTCCAATCAGCCCGCGCCCTTGCGGCCAATCCCCTTGCCGGAACACCTGCCCGAAACTCGTCACCCGCCCCGCTTGCCCGCTGATCCCGTGCAGCCGCACCCCGACCACAGCATCCGCCCCTTGCGGACGCTCCACGCTCAGCGCGCCAATATTCGGCGACAACCGTGCCAAAAACGCACCGTCCGCGAAGGCTGAACCGGAAAAAAGTGAAACCGCAACCACAACAGCAAAAGAAAGGCGCATATGAAAACCTCACACAGCAGGTCGTGCGCAGCCCGATACCGCTTTTCAACCCGCTGCTGTGAAACTGACTTAAAAATCTTCAGAAATGTTCAACTGCAACCCCGTAGACTGGCCGAAACATCAAAGGTGCAGATCGCATGGTTCAATTATTCGGACATTCCTTCCGGTTCACGGTCTTCTTGCTGGGCGTGATCGAGGCGCTAACGGTCTACGCGGCGATCTTTCTGATCGCGACGCTTGTGGTCCACTCACCCGATGGCCCGTCCGGCCTGACATCTGCGGCCACTCTGCCCGCTTTATTGACCATCGTGCTCATGCTTGCCCTTGGCATTTATGAGCCGGACGCCCGCGCGAATTTGGCCATCATGACCGAACGCCTCGCAGTAGCCTGCGTGGCGGGCGTCGGCATTGGTTTCGCGATTGTCTACCTGTTCGGCGATATGTGGGTGTCGCCCCTCTACGCCATAACCTGCGCCTCTTTCTCCTATGGTGCCGTTGTCATTGCCCGTTACGTTTTCAGCCGCGTAGTACGGTTCGTTCCACTACAGCGCCGCGTGCTCGTGATCGGTGACAAAGCGGGCGAGACCAAAGTCCGCGAGACCGCCCTCGCCGGCAATGGCGGCAGCAACGTGGTCGCCACCGCCACTTGTGAGGAGGCCGTCACACCCAACGCTTTGCTCAACCACGCACACCTGCTTGATGTCAGCGAGATTGTCGTCGCCGACCGCAAATCCCCGCTTCCCGCCGCCGCTTTGCTCGATTGTAAAGCAGCGGGCATCCGCATTATCGATTCGCTCGATTTCGGCGAACAAGAGACGGGCAAGGTTGATCTGGAAAACCTTTACCCCGCGCGTTTCATCTTCTCGAAAAACGTCGGTTATTCGTCATGGTCGATGAAGGCAAAGCGGTTGCTGGACCTCGCAATAGGCGGCTCAACATTGCTATTGCTGTCACCAATCCTGCTTCTCACCGCCATCGCCATCCGCCTCGACAGTCCCGGCGGCGTTTTCTATCGCCAAACCCGCGTCGGCCTGAACGGCGCACCATACGAGATCATCAAATTCCGCTCAATGCGCAACGATGCCGAAGCGGGGGGCACCCCGCAATGGGCGCAAGAAAATGACAGCAGGGTCACCCGCGTCGGCCATTTTCTCCGCCAAACCAGAATCGATGAACTGCCCCAACTGATCAACATCTTCCGGGGCGAAATGAGCCTCGTCGGCCCCCGGCCCGAACGCCCCTTCTTCGTGGAACAACTCGAAGAGAAAATGCCCTTCTATGCCGAGCGCCACCGCGTCAAACCGGGCCTGACAGGCTGGGCACAGATCAAATACCGCTACGGTGCCACCGAAGAGGACGCCCGCGAGAAACTCCGCTACGACCTCTACTACGTCAAACATTTCAACGTGTTCCTCGACCTCTTTATCATGATGCGCACGGTACGCGTTGTCCTGTGGCCTGACGGGGTACATTGAGTTACCGTCCGTTAAGGTCTTAACAACGGACAGAATCACGATGAGTACCAAGCCCACCATCTGCGTTTACTGCGGCTCCTCACCGGGGACGAATCCGGCCTATCTCGCCGCCGCCGAAACCTTGGGCAAAGCCCTTGCCGGACGCGAATGCCGATTGATATATGGCGCGGGTGATTTGGGCCTCATGGGCGCAACCGCCCGCTCCGCCCTCGCGCATGGCGGAGAGGTAATCGGCGTTATCCCTGATGTGTTGATGAATATCGAGGGTTTGACTCAGAACCTCACAACCCTGATCCGAACCGAAACCATGCATGAGCGCAAGAAGGTCATGTTCGCCAATGCCGACGCCTTCATCGTCCTGCCGGGCGGCCCAGGCACCCTGGACGAAACCATCGAAACATTAACGTGGCATCAGCTTGGAATGCACAAAAAGCCCCTCACCTTGTTAAACGTCGAAGGATACTGGGATAAGCTGCTGGTTTTATTCGATCACTTCGTTGACCAAGGCTTCATGAAACCGGGCTTTAAAGATTATTATAACGTTGCGCAGACACCTCATGCCGCCATTGAAAGCTGTCTCTCTTCATAACGTTTAATAAAAAATACCGTATCAATTTGACACACTCATTTTTTACGTACAGATTACGCAGGGTGAGCAAAATTTTCGATATGAGTGTGATTATGAGACTTTCAAGCGATCAGGCGTCAAGTTTATCTCCCGCAATCGATAGTATGTCGAAGAAATTTGATGCCGCGATTGTGGACACATCATCGAGTTCAGTCTCCGGCGCGCCGGCTGCCTCTGTAGACTCTTCTGCAACAGGCGCTTCACTTGATTCGACGCTGAATGCGATCAAGCAAACGCTGCAAACGCTACAGCAATTGATTCAGTCACTGATTCAATCGCTGTCGCAAAAAAATCCGTCAGGTGGTTCAGCTTTACAACAAAACGGCAGTGTCATGCCCGTGGAAGGCAGTGGAAATCTGGGCGGCTCCCATGGCCCGTCTGAGAGAATCCCTGACCCGACAGAGCATGTGCGCGAAATTACTCTGGGCGATAAAACCATGACGGTTGGCGGGGACGGTTCGGCCTCCGAAGGTGAAGTTGACGCCGCCGCAGCCGAGCTTCAACGCATGTACAATGCCAGCCCCAGTTTTAAACAATCCATCGACAATGCCCAATCCTCCGACCTTACCTTCACAGTCGGTCGGCGCAGCGACAACACCAGCTGGGGTGGCGGTGGCCGCGTATTCTTGAATATCAATAACGTTACGCCCGGCAATAATGACAGATTCCAGGGCCTTGTTGGTCACGAATTCGGCCACGCCGCACAAGGATTGCATCACGGCGCAGAACTGGACAGCCTGGAAGCCCGCGTCCGCGCAGAGGCGTGACGAT
>CALFAK010000010.1 GCA_937948985.1 uncultured Neomegalonema sp.
AGAAACTCATCTTCGTGTAGTCGACCTCATCCTCGTAATACGTGTCAAAGATCGACGTGCGGTGGACGGGTTTGAGGACACCGCCGGAGACTTGGCTGATGCTCTGATGACCGAACGCCTGGTGTGTGCGGCCATTGAACAGTTTGCCGCCCTGCGGGTGCGCTTGGCTTTCAGGCATCACGTCCATGCTCTCAACCGCTTCGATCAGCGCCTGACGGTCCTTCGGCCCCTGATAGCCCGCCGCTTCCATACCCGCCTTGAGGATATGCAGAGTCTCCCAACAGCCGAACATATGCGAGTAGGTCGAGATGTCTTTGGGGTCAGAGAGGGACGCGCCGTTGTTGTCAACGCCAACCGCCGCCCGGAAGAACTTGTCATGTTCGCTCTGGTTTTCACCCGCATAGCGCGGGTAGCCCTCCCAGAAATACGTGCCTTCGAGGAATTCAAGGCCGGGGCTGTTGATGTCAACCGCTTCAAGGCTGTCGATAAAGCCGAATATTTCCGGGCGGTTATCGCCGAAATACTCGCCCATTTCCTTAACAAAGGTCAGCACACCGGGGCCGACCATGACGTGGTACAGCACTTCGGTGTCTTTGGGGATTTTCGGCAGGTATTTGAAGAATGATGTTTCGGTCGGCGGAATCGCGATTTTGGCAATCACCTCGCCGCCCTGACGCTCAACCGCTTCGGAGAAGAAATCACGGTGATCGTGGCCGAATGCGAAGTCAGGATAGATCATCGTGACTTTCTTGCCGAGATTTTCCGACACCCACGGGGCCATCGACTGTACCTGTGACTTCACATCGGTGATGCCGGGTTGCAGTGTGTAGCGGTTCAGCATCCCGCTGGCGACGTGGTGGCCTTCGGATACGACAAAATAGGGCAGCTTTAATTCGCCCGCGCGCGGGGATGAGCCTATGACAACATGGCTGAAGAGCGTGCCGAACGCTACATCGCATTCGTGTTGGGTTGCGAATTTCTCGATGACTTCCGCGCCGCGTTTGGGGTCTGTGCCATCATCCTCGGCGATGATTTCTATCGGACGGCCATTGATTCCGCCCGCATCGTTGATGACTTTGGCAGCGGCTTTGGTCGTGCGGTCATACCAGCGGCCATAAGAAGCGCCGATGCCTGTGCGATGGACCTGAAACCCGACCTTGATCGGCGCGTCGCTGGCAGCGTGGGCGTAGCGGCCAAGGCCCGGAATAAGGTGTGACCCTACGGCGGCTGCGCCTACGGCCGCGGCCCCTTTGAGCAAGCTGCGGCGGCTTGCGCCCTCTTTCTGAGGTTTGGATACGTCCGAAGCCATCTGCATTTCTCCCATAAATAATCTGCCGCGATGGTCCGTCGCGGGACGTAAAATGTCCAGCACATTTGTGAATTTTGCTGTTAGCGTCGTGTCAAATTTGGGAAATGACTGATGCGTGTGCCAAGTCGATGGATTAATTCTTTGCGTGCCCGGATGCTGCTCGGCTCCGGTGGTATCGCGCTGTTGGCGATCCTGGCGGCGGGGTTGATGGTCTATGGCGCGTTAGAAACGTCGCGGCGGATCAATCAGATCACAGCGGCACAGATGCGGATGGAACTTTACGCCACGCTATCGGCGCGGATCAGTGATTATGCGCTGATTGCGGTGGAGGCGTCGAATTCTCCGGCGATTGATGAGGATGCGCGGATTGCGCGATTATCCTCACGCCGTGAGGTTGTGGCGCAGGGGTTTGAGCGATTGGAGGTCTCGCTGGCGTCTTATGTCGAACAGGCGCGCAGTGAGCAGGAGAGCAACCGCCGCGCAACGTGGAGCCTTGGGCTTGCGCGAATGGAGGCACAGTTCAATGCGTTGACGCGGGCGGTGGAGGCGCGTGATCCGGGTAATAACCTGCGCGCCCGCCTTGATGGGTTCGCAACGCAATTTTCGCCGCTGCTCGATTCGGCGATTGGGGAGGAGCAGCGTGAGCGGAGCGCCGCATTTGCGGCGATTGAGCGGTTGCGGAGATGGGTGATGCGGGTTGCCGGATTGGTCGCCATTGCGGCGGCTTTGGCGTTTGTGCTGTTTCAAGCGGGCATGATCGCACCACTGATGCGGCGGATTCAGGCGACTTCACAAGCGGCCAGCCTGATCGGTGGCGGGCGGCTGCAAACGCGGCTGGATATCGACCGCCGAGATGAACTGGGGCTGCTGTTCGCCAATGTGAACAGGATGGCGGCGCGGTTGGATCGGCGTCATGCGCAGGTCACTGCGGATCGGGCGCGTCTGAATGAGATCGTTGAGGACCGAACCGCCGCTTTGCGTGATGCTAACGAGGCGTTGGAGCGAATTGACGAGAACCGCCGGCGGTTTTTCTCTGATGTCAGCCATGAATTGCGGACGCCGCTGACAGTTATTCTGAGCGAAGCGGAGATCGGGATGCGCGCGAAGACGATGGAGGTGGAGGATTTTCACGCTTCACTCGATGTGATTCATTCCCGCGCGCGGCGGCTTAACCGGCGGGTTGAGGATTTGCTGCGCATTGCCCGGTCGGAATCAGGGCGAATCGAACTGGCTGAAGCGGTTTTCGATATTGGTACAGCAGCGCGTGATGCGATTGACGATGTCGCTGGGCTGAGCAAACGTCGCGGGATAGCGATTGATGCTGTGCTTGACGGCGTGTTGCTGACAGTCGGCGATGTCGATTGGACGCGCCAAGTGATTGCGGGGTTGCTCGAAAATGCGGTTCGGCATTCGCCCGAAGGTGGAATAATTCGTGTTCATGCCGAACAGGATGAGGCCCATTTGCGCTTGATCATCAGTGATGAAGGCAATGGGATGGGAGCGGATGATCTGAGCGCTGTTTTCAAAAGATTTGAACGCGGCGAGGCCTCGCGCAAGGGAGCGGGTTTCGGTGTGGGGCTTGCGCTTGCGAAATGGGTGATGGAAACTCAAGCGGGCGGCATTAACCTTTACAGCCCGTCGCGGAGCGCGTTGAGTGTGCCTGCACACGGGCCGGGCACAGATGTTGTGCTTACCATGCCGCGTTTAGTGGAAGGCGAGGAATGACGGACAGACCGATCACTGTTCTGATCGCGGAGGATGATGTGGATATCGCATCGGCCTTGTCGCGCGGATTATCGTCTGACGATTACGCGCCGGTTGTTGCGCATGATGCGGCATCCGCGCTGTCGCAGGTTGCGGCAAAGCCTTGCGATGCGGCGATAGTCGATATGATGCTTGGTTCGGATAAGGGCACCGATCTTGTACGGCAATTGCGTGCGGATGGTATGGTCGGGCCGATCCTTATCCTCAGCGCGCTGTCCGGTGTTGAAGACCGGACCGAAGGGCTGGAGGCGGGGGCGGATGATTATATCGCCAAGCCGTTTGAATATACTGAACTTCTGGCCCGGTTGCGGGTTCAGGAGCGGCGGCGCAGTCAGGCAGCCCCGGCAGGGGCGGGGCATATCTTGGGGCGCTTGCATTATGATGATGTCATGCGCCGGGTCAGTAATGGCAAACGGTCTGTCGAATTGACCGAGCGCGAGGCTGATTTGCTTAAATACCTCGCCGATAACGCCAATACCCTGCGTACACGGGGAGAGATTTTCGATACGCTTTGGTTGAATGAGGGCGGGTCGTCTGAGAATGTCGTAGATGTGTATATCGGTTATTTGCGCCGCAAGCTGGCCCCATTGGAAGATTTTGATGTGGCCTTGCGTACCGTTCGCGGGCGCGGGTTTGTTCTGACTGAAATATGAGGGTGGATTTTATGCGATCAGGAATGTTGACTGTTACCGCGCTTGCGATGTGCTTGGTATCCGCACCTGCGGCCTTCGCGGATGCCGCGCTTGACAGGATTTTTGACAGCGAGCAAATGAAGACTGTCGATACCGGACAACGCATCAGCTTTACCCATACCCGCCTTGGCATTGATCCGCAGAAAATGCCGCCTCTTGACGACCGGGTGATCGACGTTGCTGTGCGTGAAGATACGTCCAACGGGCGTCAGATCAATGTATCATTGACCGAGGGTGAGCGAAGCCGGGATTTGGATGCTTTTTCCGGCGATAGCGGTAATCCGGTGCTGATGATCTTTTTGGAATCTGTCACGAAATCGGTTGCGAATGCGAGTGGGGGCAGTCCTTTCTACATTAAAAATCGCATAACTGACGCATTCCGGCGCGGGACTGAATTGGCGGAAACTGAAGTTGAAATCGGCGACGAGACAATTAACGCGGCGCGATCCAGCTATAGCCCGTTCGCGCTGGAGCAGAATAAGGCCCGCTTGGGCGCGTTTGCGAATTTTGAGATTTCTTTTGTGACCTCAAAAGATGTGCCGGGGCGCATTGTTGAGTTGATTGCTGTTGCCGATCCTGAAGACGAAGAAGGGTATCGCGAGCAAATCATCTTTACCGGGGCGGGGAAGGTGCGGAAATGAGATGGTTTTCAATTTACTTTTGCCTGCTTTCCGGAACCGCGTCGGCGCAAGTTGCAGTCACGAATGACTACCCCACAGTTGCGCGGGCGGACTATGTGTTCGGATGTATGGCGACGAATGGTCAAACGCGTGAGGCGCTGGAGAAATGCTCATGCTCTATTGATGTGCTGGCGTCGATCCTGCCTTATGAACAATACATTGAGGCCGAAACCGTTATGTCGATGAGCGTCGTCAGCGGTGAGCGGATGGCGATGTTCCGCACGGCCCCGATGATGCAACGCATCGTTGCCGACTTGCGCCGTGCACAGGCGGAGGCGGAAATACGGTGTTTTTAATAAACCCGATGTTTGCGCGCGGTTGACAGTCTGCTCTTCCCCTCGTCGCGCATCCGCGCTATCCCGTGCGCGGAACGGCATTCACCATACGAGGGCATCTTATGAGCACAATCATCGACATATCGGCACGCGAAATTCTCGACAGCCGTGGGAATCCGACAGTTGAGGTTGAGGTGTTGCTGGAGGATGGTTCGCTTGGGCGTGCAGCGGTGCCGTCTGGTGCCTCCACGGGCGCGCATGAGGCGGTTGAGCTGCGCGATGGCGGCGAGCGTTATAAAGGCAAGGGTGTGTTGTCTGCGGTTGCGAATGTGCATGGCGATATCTTTGACGCGCTGGCAGGTGTGGACGCGACCGATCAGACCGCGATTGATGCGACGCTGATTGAACTGGATGGCACGGATAACAAGGGCCGATTGGGCGCGAACGCTATTTTGGGTGTCTCGCTGGCCACAGCGAAGGCTGCAGCGGACAGCGTTGCATTGCCGCTTTATCGTTATGTCGGCGGGGTATCGGCCTGCACTTTGCCAACCCCGATGATGAACATCATCAATGGTGGTGAGCACGCGGATAATCCGATTGATATTCAAGAGTTTATGGTGATGCCTGTTGCTGCGGGCAGCATTGCGGAGGCGGTACGCTGGGGGGCGGAGATTTTCCACACCCTGAAGTCCGAGCTGAAAGCGGCGGGGCATAATACGAATGTGGGCGATGAGGGTGGCTTCGCACCGAATATCGGCTCCACCCGTGATGCGCTTGATTTTATTATGAAATCTGTTGAGAAGGCAGGGTTTAAGCCCGGTGAGGAAATCGCGCTCGCGCTTGATTCCGCATCGACTGAATTCTACCGCGATGGCGCGTATCATCTCGCAGGCGAAGGCAAAGTTCTGTCGGCGGGTGAGATGGTTGATTACTACGCCGACCTGATCTCCGCATATCCGATCATCTCGATTGAGGACGGAATGTCCGAGGATGATTGGGACGGGTGGAAGATGCTGACCGACAAGATTGGTGAGCGGTGTCAGTTGGTCGGGGATGATCTTTTCGTTACAAATCCTGCGCGTCTGGAAGATGGCATTAAGCGCGGTGTCGGGAATTCGATCCTCGTAAAAGTCAATCAGATCGGTACGTTGTCCGAGACGCTTCAGGCGGTGAACATGGCGCATCGTGCGCGTTATACCGCTGTTATGTCGCACCGTTCCGGCGAGACCGAAGATGCGACCATCGCTGATCTCTCGGTTGCAACGAACTGCGGGCAGATCAAGACCGGATCGCTGGCACGTTCGGACCGGTTGGCTAAATATAATCAGCTGATCCGTATTGAAGAGGAGCTTGGTGATATGGCGCTCTATGGCGGGCATCCGCTGGGTTGATGGCAGTGCGGGTGGGCGGATTTTTTCGAGCTGTGATGCTGATCGCGCTTCCGCTCGCTCTGATTGCAGGGATTTTGTATTTTTACACGCAGAGCTTTATCGGCGACTACGGCAGTATCGCCCGTGAAGACGCCCTGTCACGCCTGAAAGCCGCAGAGCGTGAGAACCAGCGTTTGCAAAATGTGTTGGAAGAGAAACTAAATCGGAACAAAGGCTTGCGTCAGGGTAGTGTTGATCTCGATCTACTGGATGAACGTGCGCGGGAAGAACTTGGCCTGATCCGCACGGATGAGGTCTTTCTGATCGAGGAGTGAGTTATACCAACGGCATTTATTTCTGACCGATATGTGCCCAATCTCGCATTCCGATTGATGAGATGGTGCTGGGTTGGCCGATGAGCTTGTTCCAGGCAT
>CALFAK010000011.1 GCA_937948985.1 uncultured Neomegalonema sp.
TGTGCGGCCCGATTTCGGCCACCGGCGTGACTTCAGCGGCGGTTCCACAAAGGAAGCATTGCTCGAAACCGCCCAGCTCGTCCGGCATAATCGCCCGCTCATGCACCGGAATCTGCCGCTCCTTGAGCATCTGAATCACGGTCCGGCGGGTGATCCCGTCGAGGAAGCAATCGGGGTCCGGCGTATGGATCTCACCATCTTTGTAGAAGAACACATTCGCCCCGGTCGCCTCGGCAACGCGGCCACGGTGATCCATCATCAGCGCATCGGTATAGCCCTTGGCCTCCGCCGCGTGTTTCGACAGGGTGCAGATCATATATAGCCCCGCCGCCTTCGCCGCGAAAGGTGCGCTTTCGGGGGCCGGACGCCGCCACTCGGCAATGTCCAGTTTCACACCCTTAATGCTCGCTTCGCCGAACAGGTTCGGCCATTCCCAAACCGCAATCGCGAGGTGGATTTTCGCCGCCTGCGCCGAAACCGCCATCATCTCAGATCCGCGCCATGCGACGGGACGCACATAGGCTTCGGTCAACCCGTTCGCTTCCAGCGTCGCGGTTTTTGCGGCCTCGATCTCGTCAATGCTCCACGGGATTTCAAAGCCCATGATCTTGGCCGAGTTATGCAGCCGCTCGGTATGCTCACGACTTTTGAAAATCTCACCGGAATAGCACCGCTCACCCTCAAAAACCGACGAGGCATAGTGCAACCCGTGGGTCAGCACATGCACCTTCGCATCGCGCCACGCGACAAGCGCACCGTCTTGCCAGATGTATCCATCACGATCATCAAAAGGTACAATAGCCATCGGAGTATCCGTTCCCGCTTTGCGTCTGTTATCAAAACAGACGATTTTCATACTTTATCTTGCGTGAGGGCTAACAGTCGGCTATTTTTATGTCAACACTCCTGACGTAAATTGTGAAAGCCATATGGCAGATTTGAGTTCCCCCACTCTCAGACGCGCCCCGCCACGGGGTGATGACCGCCTGTTCCTGACCGAGCGAAAGCTGCGGCAGGGGGCTGAGCTGATGTTTTTCGCTTACCGCTATTTCACCGAGGACGCTGATAAACTGCTGACCGGACGCGACTACGGACGCGCCCATCACCGCGCCTTGCACTTCATCGGACGACAGCCGGGCATCAGCGTGGCAGGGTTGCTGGAAATCCTCGCAATCACCAAACAATCCCTCGCCCGCGTGCTGAAACCCCTGATCGAGGACGGTTTGGTCCGCTCCGAAACAGGAGCCGATGACCGCCGCAAGCGCCTTTTGTACCTCACAGAGGAAGGCGCGGCATTCGAGGCACAGCTTTCAATGGCCCAACGCGAACGCCTGATCAGCGCGTTTCGGGAGGCGGGACCGGAAGCGGTTGAAGGTTTCCGTCGTGTTATGGCATTGATGATTGACAGCGAACGCCGGGATGACATTCTCGACTTCGTATACTCAAATGCCGATGTAGCACATGTGGAAACAAAAGAATGAGTGATGCGCCACATATTCTGGTCGTTGATGATGATGAACGCATCCGCGAGCTGTTGAAGAAATACCTCTCCCGCAACGGCTATGCGGTGACGACGGCGCGCGATGCCTCTCACGCACGGCGTCTGCTCGAATTGCTGGCATTTGACCTGTTGGTGATTGACGTGATGATGCCCGGCGAAGACGGCCTCACCCTGACCCGCGCCTTGCGGGAAACGCTGACAACCCCGATCCTTCTGCTGACCGCGAAGGCCGGGTTGGACGACCGGATCACGGGTCTCGAATCCGGTGCTGATGATTACCTGCCCAAACCGTTTGAGCCGCGTGAGCTGCTGCTGCGCATCGGCGCGATCTTGCGCCGTGTCGTCGATATCGCCCCCGCCGATGCCAAACCCGAACCGCCCAAAGCCCTTTCGCTGGGCGTTTGCCGCTATGACATGGCGCGCGGCGAATTATGGCGCGAGGGAACGCCCCTGAAGCTGACCACGTCTGAATCCGCAATGATGCGCGTGCTGGCCCGCACCCCCGGCGAACCGATCTCCCGCCTCACATTGCTGGGCGAAATGGGCGGCGAGGACGAACCGAGCGCGCAGGAACGCGCCGTCGATGTGCAGGTCACGCGCTTGCGCCGCAAAATCGAAGTCGATCCGAAATCCCCCCGCTACCTGCAAACCGTGCGCGGTGCGGGCTACATGCTGGCCCCGGATTGAGGATGAGCGTGATGATGTTTGATGTTTTTACTTTTCGGTCCCCGCGAAGTGTGGAGCGCGCCTCCACCAAAATCAGCATTAACAGCGTGGCACGACCTGAAAAGGCGCACCCATGACGCCCTACCCCCTCCAACCGCGCCGTGCCGCAATCACCGCCACCGCCGTATGCGTGATGATAATCGCCATCCCTTTTTTCAGCGTGATCTGGACCAAGGGCAGCGCATTCGGCTTTCCGATGCCTTTTCTGCTGATCGCACTGGGGCTGCCCGTCGCTCTTGTCTGGCTGGCTTCTTTCTGCGCGGCCCCTTCCGCCAGCGGGGATAACGCGTGAAATTCACGGCCTCCGCCCTTCTTTGGCTTGCGATAACAGCGGGTCTGAGCGCTTGGGGCGTCGGTGCCACAGCGTTGATGGCGCTGAACACGCTGGTAATTCTGACCATGCTCGTCGTGATAGGCCGGTCCACAGTGGTGGGCGAGGCCCATGCTTTTCTCAGCCCCGGCCTGCCCGCCTACGCCCTCGCCGCCCCCGGTGCGGCAGCGGAATGGATTTCCGGTTTCGGCATCATCGGCACGGTCATGGCCATCGCCTCACTGGGGTTTGAGGGCTTTGCCGTGATCGGAGGATTACTCGCGGGCTATGTGATTTCGGCATCGCTGATCCAACCCGCCCTCATCGCGTCAGGCGCACGTTCGCTGCCTGACCTGATCGGTCGGCGCGCGGGACCGATAGCGGGCGCGTTCATGGCATGGGTCACCTACGCGCTCTGCGTCCTGTTGCTTGCGGTACAGTTCTCGCTGGCCGTCGGCTTCGCGGGCCAGGCCTTCGCCACCCCCGCCCTCCTCGTCGTGATCCTGCTGGCGTTGCTGGTGCTGATCAGCGGCTCACCCGGTGGACTGAAAACCCTCATCCCCGCACAAGCGGCCCTGTTCGGCGTCTTGTGCCTCGGCGCGCTAGTCCCGGCGATCTGGCTATCGATGAAAATCGCGGGCATCGCCCTCCCCCACGTGGCCCCCGGCGCATTGTTGCATGAAATGGCGGTGATGGAGACAAGCCTCAACGCAGGGGACAGTTTTTCACACATAGAAGCCTTACAAGCGGCATTGATCGGCTTGACCGTCATGCTCGGCACAGCGGCCTTGCCACATACCCACGGGCGCTGGCTTGCCGAGCCGGATACACAATTCGCGGGCCGCGTTGCGATGCGTGTTGTATTTCTGATGCTGCTGATCATCTGCGCGCTGCCCGTCATCGCCATTGCCGCCCGCACAACCGATCTGCTCCCCGCCTTCGCGGCACAGACAACCGCCCCCGCCCTGATGCAAAGCATCGCACAAATCATCCAAACCCTCAGCCCCCCCGCATGGCTGCTCGCGGCGGCGGGTGCGGCGGTGCTGGCGGCCATCATTGCGGCGTCGGGCAGCGCGGCCCTCACGGCGGCGACGGTGTTCGATCAGCATGTAGAGCGTGAGACGGCGGGCGGGCTGCTGTCCCGCTTCCGCTGGTCCCTGTTCCTCGGCGTCATCATCGCCGCAATCCTCGCAATGGCGGTGCATATCGACAGCGTTGACGGCTTCCTGTGGCTCGGCAACCTCGCCGCCGCAACGCTGCTGGTTCCGCTGCTGCTGGTGCTGTGGTGGTCAGGGGTCACCCCTGCAGGAATAATGGTATCCGTGGCCGTGGGCGCGCTCGCAACATTGCTCCTTTTCTTCTTCATGCCCGTCACAGCGGGCCTGTTCGCCAGCGGCCTGTCCCTAGCCACAGCCATCATCGTCTCGACCGTGACCGAACCCTACCGCGCCACGGAAACAGCCATCGCCCCCCTCGCGGACCTTCGCAGTCTCAGCCGCAGCAATCTTCTGTGACCCGCACCGCTGATATCCTCGTCATCGGCGGCGGTATCGCGGGGATCAGCGCGGCGGCCCGCATGGTGGCGGATGCGAAAGTCATCGTCTTGGAGCGTGAAAGCGCCATCGGTTACCATTCCACAGGCCGCTCGGCAGCGATCTTCGTCGCCAATTACGGTAATGCCACGCTACGTGCCCTCAACGCCGCCAGCGAACCCGTCCTGCGCAACCCGGATATGACCGACGGCTCCGTCCTCTCCCCGCGCGGCGAATTGCTGGTCGCCAAAGAGCACGAACTCCCCGCGATGGAAGCGCATCTTGCGCAATGCCCCGACATGGAGCGCCTGACCGTCGCCGAGGCACTGTCTTTGCACCCGCTGCTGCGCCCCGCCCCCATCGCCGCCGCCATCTTCGAGCGTGACGCCAGCGACATCGACGTGGATCGCCTGCTCCAAGGCTTCGCCCGCCTCCTGCGCATGTCTGGCGGCGAAATCGTGACGGGCGCGGAAGTCCTCTCCATCACCCGTGGCCCGCATTGGCAGGTCGAAACCGCAGCGGACCGCTTCGAGGCTCCCATTCTCGTCAACGCCGCCGGAGCATGGGCCGATATCATCGCCGGATTGGCTGGCGTCACCCCCGTCGGCCTGCAACCCATGCGCCGCTCCGCCGCCCTGCTGCCCGCCCCCGAGGGCCGCGACATGCGCGATTGGCCGATGATCAGCGACATCTCCGAGACATGGTACGCCAAGCCCGACGCGGGACGCCTCATGGTCTCCCCCGCCGATGAAGACCCCGTCGAACCGCAAGACGCATGGCCCGACGATATGGTCCTCGCCGAGGGGCTGGACCGCTACGAGCAAGCCGTCACGGTCCCGGTCACACGGGTCGAGCGCAGCTGGGCGGGCCTGCGCAGCTTTGTCCCCGACCGCACCCCCGTCGCCGGATTCGCCTCCGATGCGCAGGGTTTCTTCTGGCTGGCGGGCCAAGGCGGCTATGGCGTCCAAACCGCCCCCGCCCTGTCACAATTGGCAGCGGATTTAATCACCAAACGCGCGCCCGCCCTGCCGCCGCAGATCGTAGCGAACCTGTCAGCGGAGCGGTTTGGCGGATAGCGGTCAAATCTGACAACCTGTGAAACGCGCAATAGCCCCCGATTCACCTTCCCGCTCGATGCCCTCTGGCATTGCGAGTTACCCCCGCAAAACCCGCAACGCCTCCCGCAGCGACGCACCGTACCGCGCCTTGCGCGCCGCAATCGTATCAGCGGTCCACGCGTAGAAACCGCGCCCGGTCTTCACCCCGAAATCCCCCGCCTCCACCCGTTCACGCATAAAATCGCACGGGGCGGTATCGTTGCACAGGTCGGGATAGATCGTCGTGGCCGCCGCATGGTGGATGTCGATCCCGGACAGGTCTTTTTGCAACAGCGGCCCCGCCCCCATAAACCGCATCCCGAACCCGAACTGCACCGCCGCATCAATATCCTCCGGCGAGGCGATCCCCTGATCGGCCAGCGACAGCGCCTCCCGCATCAGCGCGTGTTGCATCCGGTTGGCGAGAAAGCCCGGAATATCCTTCTTCACATGCACGGGCCGCATCGCCAGAGCCGTCATCACATCGCACAGCCGCGCGGCGGTTTCCTGCGCAGTCGCCGCCCCGCTGATCACTTCAACCAACGGCACCAGATGCGCGGGCATAAAGAAATGCAGCCCCGCCATCCGCGCTTGCGTAACCAGCCCCTCGCCAATCGCACTCACCGGAAAGCTGGATGAATTGCTGGCGATGATCGCATCCGCACGGGCCAGCGCCTCAACCGCCGCAAACACATCCCGCTTGAGCGCCAACGCCTCCGGCACGCATTCAACGACCAGCGCAATGCGCGCCCAATCCACGGCATACAAGCCGGGAACGACCGCACAATCCCCGCTCACCTCCCGTTCCGCGAGGCACGCCCGCACCCCCGCCGCAACATCGCGCGCAGGGTCCGGCTCAACCACCGTCACAGGCCAACCGCCGCCCGCAAAGACAGCCGCAATCCCGCACCCCATCGTCCCGCCACCGATAATCAACGCGCCGTCAGTCATGCGTTACTCTCCTCATCCGCCGGATGGCTTACCCCGTCCGCCAGACGCACATTCTCAAGCGCGTAAGGGTTCGCCCCCTCAAGACACCCGACATTATAGCCGTATTCGCCGGGGTTGGAGCGGCGCTGGTGATGGGTGTAAATCCCGCACGTCTTGCAAAAGAAATGCTGCGCCGTGTGCGTGTTGAACTGATAGCGCCCCAGATTATCCGCCCCCTTCACCACCGACAACCGGTCCAGCGTGACCGAGGCGACAATCGTCCCCCGCCGCCGACACATCGAACAATCACACCGGCGCGGATCTTCGATACCATCCGGCAATGTCAGCGCCAGTTCAACCGCCCCGCAATGACAGGTCGCGCGGTGGGTGGGGTTCATAGGCCAGCCCGCGACTTGCAGCGGTGCTTTCAACAGTGACATTTTTCCGGTCCTTCCAGTTTGCACCGTCTGTGCGTAGCACAGACACGCGACCGCCGCCGCACGGCGGGAGCGTTCCGCTCCCACCCGTCGGTCGCTTGTGATGGTTGAGAGACAGCCCAGCTTATAGCGTTATCAAGGGCAATAGGTTCATTGCTCGACTCGGAAAACGCGCCAAAACAAGAAGTTAGACTATCCGGAATGATCCTTATGTCGTTCAGGATGGTCTAAGCCGCCTGTAGGATTTGTTGAATTCTTTTTCCCACCAAGGCCTGAGCGAATGGGAGACGGTGCATCAAGCTCCGTCACGAAACCTCATTGCACCCGCTTAACCCCATTCCATTTGCCCCCCGCGCCCGCGCGCGCTACACCATAACCAACGACAATCCCCCGCCCGTGAAGGCCGCCATACCATGACCGCCCATCATCCGAGGGATTTCACCGTTACGGCGGTGCTCGGCCCCACAAACACAGGCAAGACGACCTATGCCATCGAGCGGATGCTGGGGCATAAGACCGGAGTCATGGGCTTTCCGCTGCGTCTTCTGGCGCGCGAGATCTATGACAAAGTCGTCGCCCTGCGCGGCCCCTCCGTCGTCGCTCTGGTGACAGGAGAGGAAAAAATCGTCCCCGTCGGCGCGAAATACTTCATCTGCACCGTCGAATCGATGCCAACCGAGACGGGTGCAGCCTTTATCGCCGTCGATGAAATCCAGCTGTGCAACGACCCCGAACGCGGCCATATCTTCACCAACCGCCTGCTCAACGCGCGCGGGATGCAAGAGACGTTGTTCCTCGGCGCGATGACCATGCGCGAGCGAATCGGTCAGATCATCCCCGCCGCCCGCTTCCACATCCGCGAGCGGTATTCGGTTCTGACTTACGCGGGGCCGAAGAAAATCAGCCGCTTGCCCCAACGATCCGCGATTGTGGCCTTCTCCACCGATCAAGTTTACGCGATTGCCGAGCTGATCCGCCGTCAAAAGGGTGGCGCGGCGGTCGTCATGGGCGCACTCAGCCCGCGCACCCGCAACGCCCAGGTAAAAATGTTTCAGGACGGCGAGGTCGAATATCTCGTCGCCACGGACGCCATCGGCATGGGCCTGAACCTCGACCTGAAAAGCGTCTGGTTCGCGGGCAAGGCCAAATTCGACGGGCGCAAACACCGCAACCTCGAACCGCAAGAACTGGCACAAATCGCCGGACGGGCGGGCCGCTACAAGAACGATGGCAGCTTTGGCGTCACCGCCGATTGCCGCCCGTTCGAGCCGGAAGTCGTTGAAGCGATTGAAGATCACAGGTTTCGCCCTGTCGGCTCTCTGCAATGGCGCAACGCGCGGCTGCAATTCGCCACCCCGGACGCCCTGCTGGCCAGCCTCGACGCGCCCGCCCCGGTGGAGGGGTTGCAACGCACCCGCGAGGGCGAAGATGTCGCCGCGCTGCGGATGCTGGCGGCGGACCCTGAGATCATGATGCGCGCCGACCGCGCGCCCGCTGTGCGCCTGTTATGGGACGTTTGCCAAATCCCTGATTTCCGCAAAACCATGATCAGCGAGCATGTCGACTTATTACGTAAGATTTACGGGTTCCTGACGAATAAAACTCAGGTTATACCGGAAGACTGGATTGCGCAGCAGGTTCAGCGGATCGATAAAGCCGATGGCGACATTGACGTTCTGTCAAAGCGCCTTGCCTATATCCGCACTTGGACCTATGCCGCCAACAGGTCAGACTGGCTGGAAGATGCAGCGGGCTGGCGGGAAAAAACGCGCGCGGTCGAGGACAGACTCTCGGACGCGCTGCACACAAGACTGACACAACGCTTTGTTGACCGTCGCACGAGTGTATTGATGCAACGGTTGAAGCAGAAGGAGGAACTGGTGGCCACAGTCGATAAAGACGGCGGAGTCACTGTCGAAGGCGAACATGTGGGCCGGATTGAAGGCTTGCGGTTCCAACCGGACAAGGACGCCGAAGGCGTGCATGGTAAAACCCTGCGCGCGGCCAGCACCGTTCCCGTCGCAGCTGAACTGACGCAGCGGGTCGAAAAGCTCTACGCGGCCCCGGATGGCGAGATCGATTTCACCGAGCAAGGCGGGATCATCTGGGACAAGGTGGTCATTGGCCGTCTTGAGAAAGGGCCGGATGCCCTGACTCCGGTCGCGAAGATCTTCCCTGACGATCTGCTGGATGCGACCAGCATTGAACGGGCAGAGCGCCGCGTTCAGCAATGGATCGACCGCCGCATCGCGCTGTTGTTCGAGCCGCTGAACGCGCTGAAGAATGATGAGTCGATCACGGGCATCGCACGCGGCGTGGTCTTCCAAATCGCCGAGGCGCTGGGCGTTTTGCCCCGTGGCCCCATCGGCAATGATGTCAAAGCGATTGAGCAGGACACCCGCGCCGTGATGCGCAAGCACGGCGTTCGTTTCGGCCAATACACCCTCTTTATGCCCGCCCTGCTCAAACCCGCGCCGACGCGGATGCGGATTGTGCTGTGGGGCATTGCGGGCGGGATGGATGACATCCCCAGCCCGCCGCCACCCGGCGTCGTGACCATGGCCGCGCCCGATGCGCTGCCCGAAGAATACTATCAAATGGCGGGTTATCGCAAAGCCAATGCCCGCGCTCTGCGCCTTGATATGCTGGAGCGGTTAGCCGATATGATGCGCACGCTCGACGCGCGTAAAGGGTTCGAGGCGACGGCGGATATGCTGTCGATCACGGGCCTGTCGCTGGAGCAATTCGCCGACCTGATGGACGGTTTGGGCTATCGCGCCGAAAAGGGCGAGCGTGCCAAGGTGAAAGCCGTGAAGGCGGAAGCCGAACCTGCTCAAACCCCTGCGCCTGAAGCTGCTGTTGAAGCCGTAGCTGGCGCAACGGAAGCGGCGGCAGAAGAAGCCGCGCCTGAAACACCCGCTCCCGTTGATGTCGCGATTGATCCCGACACCCCCGCCGCCGCACTTGCAGATGCCCCCGCCGCCTCTGTCGAGGCCACCTCGGACACCGCCGCGATTGAAGCGGTTGAGGCCGGGGCCACGGATGTCGATCAAGCCCCTGAACGCCCTGAAGGCGCGGCGACCGTGGTTGCCGATGCCGAACCGCTGGCACTGAAAACCGACGACACCGCTCCCGTTGAGGCGGAGGAAGCCCCGGCTGACCAAGCACCTGTCGAGACCGAAACCTTCTATACCTTCCGCATTCTGCCCCGTGGCCGCCGTCAACGCGCCGATCAGGGAGGGGAACGCCCTCAACGCAACGCCAACCGCAGGCCACAAGGCCAAAACGCGGGCGGTGAGCAGGGTGAACGTCCCAAACGCGAAGGCGGCAAACCCTCCGGTCGCAGGCCGGACGGCGATTCCCGCCCCAATCGCGGCGGCCCGAAAGGCAAACCGCGCAATGCCAAGCAGGGCGACCGCCCGCAACAGCAACAGCGCAACTTCTCCGCCGCCCCGAAACGCCCCGAAAAGCCAATGGATCCGGATTCCCCCTTCGCGGTCCTGCAAAAGTTGAAAGACGGGAAGTGATGTCAGGGACGCTGATTAGTGTTTTCTAACTGTCATTGCTGGACTTTTTCAGCACAAGCGCAGCGCCGTGCGGGCAATCCGGAGCAGCGGTTCCGCAGGGACCGGACCTTCGGAACAAGTCCGAAGGTGACTGTATGAGTGGTACGAACAACGCTTCAATTATGTGGCTGGCCTGTGTGGCGACTGACATGGATCACCAGCGTTGACCCGAAAAGAACCGGAAAGCGAAGCGTTACGGGTCGATAAATGGCTCTGGCACGCCCGTTTTCTGAAATCCCGCAGCCTCGCGGCCAAATTGGTGACAGAGGGCAAACTGCGCATTAACGGCGAGCGGTTCACCAAAGCGGGCAAAACCATCCGGCCCGGCGACACGCTGACCTTTACGCTGCAAGATCGCGTGCGCGTCATCAAAATCCTCGCACTCGGCACAAGACGCGGCCCCGCACCGGAGGCTCAAGCCCTCTACGAAGACCTGTCCCCCGAACCCGATATCGCCGCGCCAAAACCCGTCCGTGAACCGTGGGAGCGCAACCGCCGCAAGGACAAGGGCAGCTTTAATTCGGCGTGAGCTTTCTCACAATTCCGACAAAGCGACCCCGCCGCCCGGTTCACGCCGCAACCGCCCCGCAAGGTCAAGCTCCAACAAAATCAGCGCGACCAGCCCCGCAGACGCCCCTGAACGGCGGATCAACTCGTCCACCGGAACCGGATGCAGGCCCAGCAATTCCGTTACCGCGTCACGCAGCGCATCATCGGCGGCATCCAGCGGCGCTTGCCAGCTTTCATCGTCATCCAGTTCCGAAAAACGCGGCTCAACACGCATATGCGCCAGCGCCTCCAGCACATCCGCCACCCCGCGCACCAGCGTCGCGCCGTCACGAATAAGCAGATTGCAGCCGCCCGAACGCGGGTCCAGCGGCGAACCGGGAACCGCCATCACGTCCCGCCCCTGCTCTCCGGCATAGCGGGCGGTAATCAGTGAGCCGGACCGCTCCGCACCTTCGGCCACTATAATTCCCCGCGACAGGCCGGAGACAATGCGATTGCGGCGCGGAAAATCCTGTGCGCGCCCCTGATAGCCCATCGGGCGCTCGGACAGAATTGCGCCTTTCTCACGGATTTCGTCATATAACTCAGCGTTCTGCGGCGGCCACAGACTATCCACGCCACCCGCCAGCACGGCCACGGTGCCCGTTGCCAATGCACCGCGATGTGCTGCCGCATCCACCCCGCGCGCAAGGCCCGACGCCACCGTATGCCCCGCCGCCCCCAGATCGCGCGCCAGCGTTTCAGTGAATTTCAGACCCAGTGCCGATGCATTCCGCGCGCCCACAATTCCAACAGTCTCAGGCCGCGCCGTCCCCGCATCGCCCAAACACCACAGCAAGGGCGGCGCGGCTTCCAACATCGACAAATTCAACGGATAATCCGGCGCACCCAGCGCCAACATCTGCGCCCCAGCGTCCATCGCGGCGGCGTATTCCTTCTCAACCACACTGGGATCAGCCACGCGAATCCGCCGCTTCGCCCCGCCCTTCGCCGCCAAATCCGGCAAAGCATCCAGCGCCGCCGCCGCACTCTCATACCGGCGCATCAACTCGGCAAAGGTCACAGGGCCAATCCGCTCTGACCGTGCCAGCCGCAGCCACGCAAGCCGCCCCGCCTCATCAACAGGCGCGCGGGAGGGCGGGAAAGCCGTCACTTCTTAGCGCCGAACGAGATTTTCCCCTCGGTTCCCGCCCGCAAGCGGCCAATATTCTGATGATGCCGCGCGATCAACAACCCGACCAGCGCCGTCACTGCCAACACCGCAATCAACCCGGCCGCCGCGCTCACCCCATAAACCACCAGCGCCACGACCGAGGCAACCAACGCCGCCAGCGACGAATATTTACTCACAAATGCGACCACCAGCCACGTCACCGCAAACGCCAGAAACGCGGGCCAATGCAGCGCAAGCAGCGCCCCCAAAAACGTCGCAACGCCCTTGCCGCCCTTAAACCCCAGCCAAACCGGAAAGCAATGCCCCAAAAACGCACCAAAACCCGCAACCGCCGCCGCATCCGGCCCGAACCGTGCGGCGATCAACACGGCGGCCACGCCTTTCAGCGCGTCAAGCAACAACGTCAGCGCGGCGGCCAGCTTATTGCCTGTCCGCAGCACATTGGTCGCGCCGATATTACCGGAGCCGATGCTGCGCAAATCCCCCAGCCCGAACACCCGCGCAAGGATCACCCCGAACGGGATGGAGCCAAGAAAATATCCGGCAACAAGAGCGATTAATAAGGTCATCAAGTCACTATCCACATGCACGTTACCGTTTCAATCCCGGATTCCCTACCACGTAATCGCCGTTGCAATAAGTACGGTCATTCTCTGCGAAGGCAGAGAATCCAGACTCGATCGACTGAAAAGAAATCTCTCAAGACACGAGGCTGGATCATCTTCCTTCGCAGATGATGACAATAGTTTTCGTTTGAAAAATCATCTGATCGCTTCCCACAATCACACCCCGAACACCCGCTCACCACCAACCCACGTGCCCAGCACACGGCCCTGAACCAACCGCTCATGGAACGGCGAATTCTTCGATTTCGACAGCAGTGCCTTACGGTCCACCCGCCAAGGCGTATCCGGATCGAACAACACAACATCCGCCAGCGCCCCCTTGCCCAGATGCCCCGCCTCCAACCCCGCAAGTCGCGCGGGCATCAGCGACAGTCGCTCGAACAGGCTGGTCAGCGCAATTCCCGCACGGTGGTGCAAATCGAGCGAGACGGGCAAAATCGTCTCCAACCCCACCCCGCCGGACGCGGCCTGCGCGTAAGGCAGCCGCTTGCTCTCCTCATCCTGCGGACGGTGAGCGGAGGTGATGACATCAATCGTCCCGTCCCCCAGCGCCTCCTCCATCGCCTGACGGTCATCCTCATGGCGCAACGGCGGGGAGACTTTCGAGAATGTCCGGAAATCGGCGATATCCAATTCGTTCAGCGCGAAATGCGGCACCGAAATATCGCAAGTCACCGACAAGCCCGCGTCCTTGGCCCGCCGGATAATCGCAAGACTTTCGGCGGTCGAGATTTGACTGGCGTGATAGCGTGCGCCCGTCAGCGCGGCGATGCGAATATCCCGCGTCAGCATAATCGCCTCCGCCTCCGCCGGAACCGTCGGCAACCCGCGCAACGAGGCGAAAATCCCCTCCGTCGCACAGCCCAACGCGCTGAAATGCGGCTCCTGCGGATGATGACACACCAACGCCCCGACCGAGCGCGCGTATTCCAGACAGCGCCGGAACACCACCGGATCAGCCACCGCCGTATCGCCGTCACTCAGCGCAACAGCCCCGGCATCCAGCAGAAAACGGTATTCCGTCATCTCACGGCCCTGCATCCCCTTGGTCAACGCCGCTTTGGGATGCACCCGCACTTTACAGGCATCGCGCGCACGCCTGTGGATGAATTCCAGCGTGGCCGGATCATCAATCGGCGGCGTGGTATCGGGCTGCGTAACAATCGTAGTCACGCCCCCCGCCGCAGCGGCCAACCCCGCAGAGCCGAAACTCTCCTTATGCCGCGCCCCGGGTTCGCCGATCATCACGTCAAAATCAACAATCCCCGGCGCCAGCACCTTGCCGGCGCAATCGACAACTTCCGCATCATCGGGCGGGCCGCCGGAGAAAATACCGGGGCCGGAGTCAACAATCCGCTCCCCTTCAATCAACACTCCCCCGGCACCGTCAAATCCGGTGGCGGGGTCAATCAGGCGGGCATTTGTAAGGGCGAGTCTTTTCATACGCCCTCACTATACGGTTTTACCAAATTGGTGAATCTCGTTTCGCATCCCACCGTTAAGAATTGCAATTGACGCATTACTTCCGGCATTTGAATTATTGTGCGCCTTAAAAGAAATTTACGGGTAATAGAAATTGATTAAAAGCCTTCCAAGACAAAACGGGGTAGGCAGACGATCATGATTGATAGCACGGTAGAGCATGACCACGAGCACCAACATGACCACGATCACAGCGACGACCATATCCACGGCTGTGAATGTCCCGAATGTTGTGCCGCCGACCACAGTCCTGATGCGTCCAGCGACGCTTCCGGCCTGATCGGAACTTTCGCCGATAACGGCAAACCGATCTGGTCCGCCTATCAAACCGCCAACCACATCGCCCGCACAGGCCATTCATGGGCCAATAACGAAACCGATCTGGTTGTCGATTACAGCTTTTCAGACGCCGCCAATATCGGTGAAGGCTTCGAGGTTTTCGATGCCGCCAACCAGGATTGGGCGCGCTACGCCTTCGACCTCTACGCCGAAGTTTCCGGCGTAACCTTCAACGAAGTCGGCGCAACAGAAGACGCCGACATCACTCTTAAATTCCAGGAGGGCAGCACTAACGGCGGCGGATACTGGAACGGAAGCACAGTCGCCGTGGGCCATGTTACCTGGGAACCCGAAACCACCCCAGGCACTTACGCCATGCGCCTGCTGCTTCACGAAGTTGGCCACGCAATCGGCCTGTCCCACCCCGGCCCCTATAACGGCGGCGGGTTCAACTACGCGGATCACGCCGATCACTGGAATGACAGCCGCCAGTTCACCAACCTTTCTTATTGGAGCGAGGGCGAAACAGGCGCATCTTTCGGCCACATGTCCACGCTCGGCCTGCACGACATTCTCGCCACCCAAATCGAGTACGGCATCAACTGGAATACCCGCACCGGGGATGATGTCTATGGCTGGAACGCCACGACGGGCCTCGAAAGCTATGATTTCAGCTATCGCGAGAACATGGCATTTTCGATCTGGGATGGCGCGGGCGAGGACACGCTCGACTTCTCCGGCTCGACCAGCGCGACCGAGCTTGACCTGCGCGAAGGTGCATTCAGTTCGACAAACGGCCAAACCTACAATGTCTCGATCGCATATGGTGCCGTCATTGAGAACGGCATCGGCAGCAATCACGACGACCTTTTGATCGGTAACGGCGCGGCAAACACACTCACGGGCGGCTCCGGCAACGACGTGATAACGGGCGGTGCGAATGCCGCACCTGTGGCCTCAACAGACCCGCGCCACTTTACAGGCATCGAGATCAACGCCGATCCCCTGACCAAAGACGAATACCTCGCCGCCACCGGGATCGATGCTTTCTCGGGCACGGCGTTCACCTTCGAGATGATGGTCGACCTGATCCGCAGCCCCCGCGACATCAGCAGCTTCGCCTCCTACGCGGTCGCCGGGAACAGCAATGAATTCCTGATAGAAGGCAAAAACGCGGGCACGATCCGCATCCTCATCGACGGCAGCCGGTATGACACAGGCATCGCCACCGCCACCTTGCTCGACGGCCAACCGCACCGCCTGTCGGTCTCATGGGACAGCACAACGGGCGCGCTCGAAACCTATATCGATGGCATTTCTTTCAACAGCGGCATCCACCAGCAAGGCGTCACACTCGGCACAGGCGGCACGCTGATTTTAGGGCAGGAGCAAGACTCCGTCGGCGGGAACTTCTCCACCAGTCAAATTCTGTCCGGCACAATCGGTGACATCCGTATTTTCGACAGCGCGCACTCCGCCGCCGAGATTGCCGAATACGCCTTCAGCGCGCCAGATACCGCTGGCCTGCTTCACCATTGGCAAGTCGCGAACGATGGCTCGATCATTGACAGCGCGGGCAGCACAGCACTCACAGCCACGGGCGGCACAACGCGCGACACGACCCCCGCTCTAGATCTCACACCGGACAATGATCACTTGCTTGGCGGGTTCGGCAATGACCTGATTGATGGCGGCTGGGGTGATGATCGTCTTGACGGCGGTGCCGGAAACGACACGCTCAAGGGCGGGATCGGTGATGACACACTGATCGGCGGCGCGGGCCAAGCCGCATTCGATGCGACCACAGCCACCGGAACGGTGATCCTGACAGACGTGTTCCGCGAGCGGATGAGCGTAAGCCAAAGTACGACTTACCGGAACAATGAAAACAGTTACGGCGGACATCAAATCCTCGATGATGACAATACAACATTCAATCACACGCTCGGCTCAGATGCCTGGGTCGAATTGGATATGGGCGGCAGTTACGCGATTGAATCGATCATTCTTGTCAATCGCGATGGCTGGGGAGGTCGCCTGAACGGTGCTGTCGTGACCGTTCTTGATTCAACCGGGTCCGTTGTTCAAACCTTCAATCCCATTGCGAATGCCTTTAACGGACAAACGATCACATACACGCTCGAAACACCTACGACGGCTGCAAAAATTCGTATAGAAAATACTGACAACTTCATCCACCTCGGTGAGCTTGATGTAATCGGCAGCCTGTCAGACGCGGGCGCTTACGATGGGGCAGACCGATTGTATGGCGAGCAAGGCGACGACAGCCTGCTTGGCGGTGCGGGTGGCGATATTCTGGACGGCGGTGCGGATGCCGATATACTGGATGGCCGCGAAGGCAACGACACCCTCTTCGGGCGCACCGGCGATGACGTCATCAAAGGCCGCGAAGGCGATGATGTGGTTAGCGGCGGCACAGGCGATGATAGCATCGTCGGCCACGCTGGCGACGACCTGCTGCGTGGTGACGCCGGAAACGACCGGATTGTCGGGAATGCTGGCACTGACAGACTTCGCGGTGGTTCTGGCGATGATTCATTGATTGGCGGGCACGACGCCGATGACCTGCGCGGGCAGGGTGGTGCAGATCATCTGTTTGGACAGAGCGGCGACGATCTGATATTGGGCGGTGGCGGGAACGATACCCTCAATGGCGGCGGTGGCAATGACGCGCTTTCGGGTCACAAAGGGAATGACTCCCTTTACGGCAGTCTCGGCAACGACAGCTTATCCGGCAGCATAGGTAATGACATGCTCAATGGCGGTGCGGGAGATGATATTCTCACGGGTGGTCGTGATGCGGACGTATTTGTATTTCACGACAATCACGGCGCGGACCGTATTGACGACTTCCAACACGGTATAGACAGTCTGAAACTTGATGATGCCCTTTGGACGGGCTTGCTGGACGCGGCAGAAGTTGTAAGCGCCTATGGCTCTGACACCGTTGACGGAATCCGATTCAATTTCGGCGATGGCAACAGCATCGATCTGATCGGCACAACCCTTTCGGACATTGTCGAGGACATACTGATCTTTTGACGTCAGGCGTCAGATAATCAACGGATATAGGGCCTGTCCTCTGACAGGCCCAAAGCTTCCAACGGGCAAGGTTAACGCGTTAACGCGGCATCCATAAGCCCCCGGATTGCGTCCTTGCTTGTGCCGGCAACCAGACGGCCCAGTTCTTCCTCACCGCGCAGAACCACCAGTGTCGAGCGGCGCGGAATGCGCAACTCTTTTGACAGCTCGGATTTGCCGTATTCATCCCAATCCACGTCCACAAACGTGATTTTCTCGGCATAAGAAGGGTTCGATTTTTTCAAAGACTGAATGACACGCTCCTGCGTCGCGCAGGTGCTGCACCAGCTTGCCTTGAACGTCACAAAGACGCTTTCCCCTTTGGCGAGACGCTCTTTCACCAGACCCGGTGTGTAGTCCAGCGGCGCGGCGGAGGCGGCGAATGGCGCAAGGGCAACACATGCGGCGGCTGCGGCGCTAAGAAGATTACGACGATTCATGGCAGAACTCCTTCGTTGGTAGGGTTAGACAGAAACAGATAAATCGATCAGCCAGGTTGGCAGATTTTGAACAGCCCACGCTTCAAACATGTGGTGAACCTTGAAGAGGATGCCGACACCAACCGCGATGAACACGGCGCCCATAGCGGGCCTCGAAACACTGGCAATCCGGCGCATGGCATCCTGATTGCGCATCAACAAACCGCGCGCGCCATAGCCGAGACCGAGAATCAGTGTCGAAACACCCACAGCAAACGCCGTCATGATCGCGGTGGCCCAAAGCAGATTTTCACCTTGGCTTGCGAGGGCAATGGCACCGCCGAGCGTGGGGCCAATGCATGGCGACCAGACAAGACCAAGCAGTAAGCCGCCCAGAAGCTGTCCGTTCAGCGACTTATTATCAAGCGCATCAATCTGCGCATCAGCTTGCGAGGCCATTCCACTGGTCGCATCCGCAAATCGGGCGGAAAAACGCGGCACCAACAACACCGCACCGAACACAACCATCAAGACCGCCCCGGCCTGCGCAATATTTTGCTCGTCCAGACCAACTAAATGACCGAATGCGGCGATTGTGACACCGAAGAAGATGAATGAAATGCTCATGCCCAGCGCCAGAGCGGCGGGGCCGAGCTTGTTCGCATTCAACGATCCCGCAACGACAATCGGCAGCACGGGTAAAACGCACGGATTAATCAGCGTCAGCAGTCCGGCGATATATGCAAGAACCAATTCCATGTTTACCAGCACGCTTGTTGTGAATACGGGAATATAGATAAGGAGCAACCGTTTAGAAAAAACAGCGATACGGATGACGTCTCATAACGCTTCCGAGAGTGGCGTGTTAGTCCTGATCACTCTAATCATTATCCGTCAGGCCCGCTCCTGCTCCAGCCAGCCGCGACGCTTCGGTCGCAGGGGCATACGTGCGATGTGCGAAATCCGCCAAAATCCGCCAATCCGCATCCGCAACCGCATAGGCTTCCCGCCCCGGTGCCGACAGATTTTCCTCAGTTGCAGCGACAGGCGCACAGTGAAACGCGGCACCAACCGCTGCCAGCATCCCCGCGTTATCCCCGACCCACAGCCCCTCAGGCGTGCAAATCGCAGAAAAACCATCCCAGCGCACCGTCACAGGGCCGCCCAACGCCTCAGACGCGCGCCCGGCTTGGGGCAACATCAACAGCGGCCACGCAACCCGATCCGCCGAAAACCCGGCGTCCTTAGCCATCAACGCCGCACGATCCGCCAACGCCGTGCCCAGTGTCAGGGGGCAAATCGGCTTCTCCGAACACCACGCACCCGCCGCCTCCGGCGCGGTCAGCTTGCACGCCCGCGCGCTCGAAAACAGCGCCGCCAGCACCTTCGGCCCCGGTAAGCCGTAGGCCGCCAGCCACCGCGCGGCGCGACCGGCCTCCTCGGCGATGCCCCACTCACAGCCTGCCCCGCGCGCGGCTTTACGGCACTGCGCGTCAATCTCTGCCAGTGAGTAAACCGTCGTGCTCATACCCGCTCCAGCGGCGGATAGGCCCATTCATCATCGGGCGCATCGGCCAGCTCATGCGGGAACGGTGCGTTCTGGAACATACAAATCCGCACCCAGCGATCAGAGCGCGGATCAAACCGGTTCGCCCCGAAAAACGCCAGCTTACAGCGCAGCATATCAATCGGCAGCATTTCCGCATCGATCAGATTATCGCGGATTTCCGAGTAAGGCCGACCCGCAGCGATCTGTACCCGCCGCACAACGTGGCGATGTTCGGGATGGGCCAGCAGGAAATCCGCCAGTAACGCACCCGCCTCATAGTCTTCCAATGCGTCCGCCAGCGCACGGATATCGCGCCCGATGGCCAGCGGCTGCTCGTACTCCGCGCCATCCTCAGCATGACGCTCACCCAGACGCGGCTCCAGTTTCTCCTCGGAGACATACCAAAACCGCGCGCAGTGAGCCTCTTTCGCGTAATCAACATTCAACGCCCAGCCGTAGCGTTTGCTCAGATCAGCCCGGAACGCACCGATTTCCTGTGCACCATTGATGCGGAAGCTCTCGTATTCATCGACCTTCATGCCCGCCGCCAAATCGTCGATCAGCGCGCCGTGGGGTTCGAGCATCAGCGACACAAGCTGCTCCTGTCCTTCCAAAGACAACACATCTTCGGCCCAGCGATAGAGACGATCCCACGGATATTTCCCGCCCAGCGGATGCCCTTCAAGATAGGCTTCCAGCGCGCTCAGATCATTGCGGAGCCGCGCCAGCTTCATGACCTGGATCGGATGCTCCGACCGCCAGTCCCGCACATTCGCCGCTGCCCGTGCCAACAAATCCGCAAAAACCGCCCGCGCTTCCATACACGCCTCAGGCAGCGCCCGCACCCGCGCCAGTGCCGTCTCTTTCGCCTCGATCCACGCGTTCAGCAACGCAGGGTGCGTCACCAGAAAAGGTGCCATGCCCAGCCCGGTCGAATTTCCAACCCCGATCCGCCGCCGCAACGCAGGCTCAATCGCCACCGCATCCGGCCCGCCCTTAATCCGTGCCATATGCTCCACAAGGTCCAGCGTGAACGTGCGGATCAGCCAAACGGTCAGCATTTCGATATGAAAAGGCGCGGACATCAGCGGCCTGTCGAGCAGTTTTACCCGATCCGCCGCCCCGAATTTTCCCGACCCGTATACAGCCGTCGTCCGCATCAGATAGCCGACGGCTTCAATCTGCTCAGAATCCGGTTGCTCGCCCGCCGCCAGCCGCTCAACCACATGCTGCCACAGCCGGACCGAGCGGTTCGCACGGGACAATGTCAGCTCATCATCCGAGATCCGCCCCGCTTCCTGCAAGGGCACATTCGCCGCCAACCGATCCACATCGGCCTCCGTCGGCACGCCGTCAAACAGCGTAAAAGTTGTGTCCCACGCTGTTGCGATCACGCGGTCACTGCGCAGTTCATCAGGCAAGTCATGGGCAAACGCGACCAGCGAATAAGTATGGCGCGGTCCTTTGGCTTCGTAGACGGCCCGCCCCACACCCTTGTTATCAATATCAAAAACCGTCCGCGCAACGGTCCAACCCTCTGCCTTCAACCGCCGCAACAGCGTGCGCATAAATGACAATCGCGAGGGATGCGCCGACCCCATCCGCGCCAACCGCATCACGGTATCCGGCGAACGCAGCCCGCCATCGCCGTCCAGTCCCGTAACCATTTGCGCCATAGTGTACCGCTCCCAAAAACGTCCGCCGCAGCCTTCCACACAATCACCACCGCGCCAATCGCTTTTACCGCCACATCGCCCGCCCGCAATGATCAATTTGCGCGCTGTTTACACTCATACGCGCCAATACGCGGGGCCGGATCATCCGCCTTCGCAGATGATGACATTGCTGATAATGATCTATCACGCCCAACACTCACGCCGGAGAACCACGCCATGACCGAAACGCCCGCCTCCGGCATCACCCCCCGTTTCGTGCATCTCGGCCTGCACTCGCCCTACTCGATTCTCGAAGGCGCCAATACGATCAAGAAACTGGCGGGCATGTGCCGCGATAACGGGATGCCCGCGCTGGCCATCACCGATACCGACAACCTGTTCGGCGCGCTGGAATTCGCGGAAACACTGGCTAAAGACGGCATCCAACCCATTATCGGCTGCCAGATTTCCCTGCGCTATGCGGAGGTGAAAACCATCCATGACAAGCCCGTCCCCCCCGCCCGGATCGGCCTGATCGCACAATCCGAGCAGGGCTACGAAAACCTCATGGGTCTCGTCTCCCGCGCCTATATGGCCACAGATACGGGCGCGGTGGTCCACATCACGCTTGACGATCTGGCCGCCTCAAACGAGGGGCTGATCTGCATGACAGGCGGCCCCAACGGCCCGGCGGGGCGGATGATTCAGCAAAACCATTCCGATGACGCAAACACCCATCTCGACTGGCTGCAATCGGTGTTCAGCGACCGTCTCTATGTCGAAATCCAGCGCCACGGCCCCTTCCCCGAAGGCGAGCGCCTGACCGCAGCCGAGGCCGCTACCGAACCAGCCTTCCTCGACTGGGCCTACACCAACAACGCCCCCATCGTGGCCAGCAACGACGTGTATTTCCCCGCCCGCACCATGCACCGCGCCCATGACGCCCTGCTCTGCATCGCCGGAGGGCGCTATATCTCCGAGGATGACCGCCGTCGCGTCACGCCGGAGCATTACTTCAAAACCACCGACGAAATGGTCGCCCTGTTTGAAGACCTGCCCGAAGCCATCGACACAACGCTGGAAGTCGCCCGCCGCTGCCATTATCGTCCGCTCCTGCGCGACCCGATCTTGCCGAAATTCGCCGAGGATGAAATCGAGGAACTGCGCCGTCAGTCGCACGCGGGCCTCAAAGAGCGCCTCGCCTTCGAGCCTCCGGCAGCGGACATTGAAACCTACGAAAAGCGTCTCGATTACGAGCTGGAAGTCATCGAAGGCATGGGCTTCCCCGGCTATTTCCTGATCGTTGCCGACTTCATCAAATGGGCCAAGGACCAGGACATCCCCGTCGGTCCGGGCCGTGGTTCGGGCGCGGGGTCCGTGGTCGCCTGGGCGCTGACCATCACCGACCTCGACCCCCTACGCTACGGCCTGCTGTTCGAGCGCTTCCTCAACCCTGAGCGCGTCTCGATGCCCGATTTCGACATCGACTTTTGCCAGGACCGCCGCGAGGAGGTCATCCAATACGTCCAACGCAAATACGGCCATGATAAAGTCGCCCAGATCATCACCTTCGGCACGCTGCAATCAAAAGCCGCCGTCCGCGATGTGGGCCGCGTGCTGCAAATGCCCTACGGACAGGTGGACCGCCTCGCCAAGATGATCCCGGTCGAGGGCGTCAAACCCGTCTCCATCGTCAAAGCCCGCGAGCAGGAACCCCGCATCGGCGAGGAAATCGCCAATGACGAATCCGTCGGCACGTTGATGGACATCGGCGAGCAGATCGAGGGGCTTCTCCGCAACGCCTCCACCCACGCGGCGGGAGTGGTGATCGGCGACCGCCCGCTGGACCAGCTTGTCCCCCTCTACCGCGATCCGCGCTCGGACATGCCCGTGACGCAGTTCAACATGAAATGGGTCGAGCAGGCGGGTCTCGTGAAGTTCGACTTCCTCGGCCTGAAAACCCTCACCGTCCTGCAAGGCGCGGTCAATATCCTCAAATCACGCGGCATCGAGGTTGATCTCGCACGCATCCCGCTAGATGACGAGAAAACCTACGACCTCTACTCCCGCGCCGACACAATCGGCGTGTTTCAGGTGGAGAGTTCGGGAATGCGCGACGCCCTGCGCCAGCTGCGCCCGACCTGCATCGAGGACATTGTCGCGCTCGTCGCCCTCTACCGCCCCGGCCCGATGGAAAACATCCCCAAATACTGCAACGTCAAGAACGGCCGCGAAAAGCGCGAGGGCTTGCACCCCCTGATCGACCCGATCCTTGACGAGACGCAAGGCATCATCGTCTATCAGGAACAGGTGATGGAGATTGCCCGTAAGATGGCGGGCTATTCGCTGGGCGGGGCCGACCTGCTGCGCCGCGCGATGGGTAAGAAAATTCAGGAGGCAATGGACGCCGAGCGCCCCAAATTCCTCGAAGGAGCCAAAGAAAACGGCGTCGACAAGCAAAAAGCCATCGAGGTCTGGAACCTGCTCGACAAATTCGCCAATTACGGCTTCAACAAGTCCCACGCCGCCGCCTATGGCTTGGTCAGCTATCAGACCGCCTATCTCAAGGCTAATTACCCCGTCGAATTCATGGCCTCGGTGATGAACCTCGATATGCAAAACACAGACAAGCTGGCCGTCTATAAACAAGAGCTTGAGCGCGCGGGCATCACCGTGCTGCCCCCCGATGTGAACCGCTCCGAAGCGATGTTTACCGTGGAGGAATACACCCCCAACAAAGACGAGGAGGCCAACCCTCTCGCCGTCCGCTACGCCCTCGGCGCGCTGAAAAACGTCGGGCAGGACGCCATGTCCGGCATCGCCCGCGAGCGTAAGGAAAACGGCCCCTACAAAGACATTTTCGACGCGATGGCCCGTATCGATCCCAAGCAGATCAACAAACGCGCCCTCGAAAACCTGATCCGCGCGGGGGCGTTCGACACGATGGAGAAAAACCGGCAAAAGCTGTTCCTCTCCGTCGAGACCCTGCTTTCCTTCGCGCAAGCCCGCGCCGCCGACCGTGTCAGTGACCAGACCTCGCTGTTCGGCGGGGATGCCGATGCCGTCCCGCCCCCGCGCCTGTCGATGTCCGCCGATTGGCTCACAGCTGACAAACTGGCGCAGGAACACGCGGCCATCGGCTTTTACCTTTCCGGCCACCCGCTCGACGACTACATGCCCGCGCTGGAGCGCAAACGCTTCGTCACCTTCACCCAGCTTGAGCGCATGGCCGGGGCCGCGCCGACCACGGTGCGCATCGCCGGAACCGTGCTGAACAAGCAAGAGCGCAAATCCGCGCGCGGCAACCGCTTTGCCTTCATCCAGATGTCAGACCCCACGGGCCTTTATGAGGTTTCCGCCTTCTCCGAAGTCCTGATCGCTCACCGCGATAAACTGGAGGCCGGCAACGCCCTCGCCCTGACCGTGGAGGCAACGAAGGAGGGCGACCAACTGCGCATCCGCATGGTCGGCGCACAGCCGATAGACGAGGCCATCGCCGACGCCGCCGCGACCAGTATGCGGGTCTATGTCTCCGAGCCGGGCGCGTTCAGCTCGATCCAATCCCGCCTCGCCCGCAGCGACAAACATCGCGGCACAGGCCCGATCACCGTCGTGATGACCATCCCCGACGAAAATTGCGACGTCGAACTCGCCCTCCCCGGCACGTATGACCTGTCAGGTCCGGTGAAAGCGGCGCTAAAGGCAGCGCCGGGGGTACTTCATGTGGAGCAGGTTTAGGTGGGCGCACGCGGGACGGGGTTTTAAAAAATCCGACAACGCCGCCAGCGCGTCGTTCTCGCTCATGTCCTAAATAGACAGGGCTTCGCCCAAGGTCTATTCGAGAACAAAATCCTTGATGCTCTGACCTTTAAGGGCAGCAATAGCTTTGAGCCGTGAATATTCTTCTGAAGTGACGTCGATTGATAATCTGGGCATATTTTTACGGTAACACAACATAATGCACAAAACACATTTGTAATTTGAATGCGGATATCACGATAATTCTTTAGGGAAAGGCCATGACCGATGATGATCTACAAGGCTTTGCCGACAAAACCATAATCTCCGCCATGCCACAGTGACATGTACTGTGTAATTAATAAATATCACAAAATATTGTGTCAATATGATCCGGATTGATTGGATTTTAGTCCCCTAATCTTCATTATTGTCCCACAATCGGTAAGCTTATAAGAGGGATCATCATGCAAATTCAATCTAATCAGGGCGCTGCGCTGAGCGAAACGAAATCACAGGGGTCTTTTGAAAAGCTCCTCGACGCGGCACGTGCGGAAGTGGCCGACGCCAAGGCGGACATTCAGGATGCACGCTCCAATTTCCGCGACTTGAGAGCCGCAGGGGCATCGCCGGAGGCACGGGCAGCCGCGCGCGCTGAAATCCGTGAAGCACGCGCCGCCGCGACCGAAGCCCGCTCAGAATTGCGCGCGCTGCGTGGTGCCGGACCACAATCCGCACCGGGCAACAGAATCCCGCCCCCTTCACAAGGCGCGCCTTCCGTCCCCGCCGTCCCGACAACCAATGGACAAATTCTCGGCGGCACCACCGAACCGGGCGCGGTCATTGACCCTGTCTTGGGTGATTTCACCCGTGACGGCGGCAGTGCGCCGATCGCCGATGTCGGCGTGCGTGATCTTGGCGCGAATGCCGACGGCACCCGCAATGTTGAGATTACCTTCACCAACAGCGCACCCGAAGGCGGCACATTCCTGACGCCACCGTGGGTCGCCATTCAAGACGGCGGCTTTGATATTTATGACAGAGGTGGTCCGGCTGCGGAATTCTTGGAAAGCATCGCCGAGGACGGCTCGGTTGACGCAATCGGTGCCGCCTTTGAAGCCAGCGGTGCGGAAGGTTCAGCAGGGGTTATCACCGGACCGGACGGCATCGCCGCCGGGCCACTCGATACGGGTGAAAGCGGTTCTATCGTCTTGACGGTCGATCCGGCCAAGTCGCAATTCCTCAGCTTTGCCTCGATGGTGATCCCGTCGAATGATGCCTTCATCTCGTCCCCCGGTGATCCGCGCGGGATTCAAATATTTGACGAGCACGGCAACTTCACCGCCGAGGATATTAAGATCACGGGCGCTGATGTTCTGGATGCCGGCACCGAGGTGAACACCGAACAAGACGCCGCTTTCCTGAATCAGGATGCGCCGAATACCGGTGTTGATGAAAACGGCGTGGTCACCGTGCATCCGGGCTTCATCGGTTCGGAGGGCTTGCCCGCAACAGACACACCTGCCTATTGATTTTGGCGGATCGACCGTGACATCGATCTCCATTCCATAATGATCGGTCTGATAGATGGTGCGAAGCGCAATGCGTTTCGCACCATTTCAGTTTGGCGCAGGGCATCATCTGCGGTCAGCGCACCAATGCCCGCCCCCTATCAATTACATTGTATTTGAACATTTTTTCGGCCAACGCCGAAAAAAACGTTGCAGCGAATAACCCTCTCTCAACATCATTCCCGTACACCTGCATTTAATCACGAAACGGGCCAGCGCCCGATTGCCTCGCAGGAGTATAACGATGAAAACCACCCTCTCAGTGTTCGCTTTGATGAGTGTGTTCGCGCTTTCCGGCTGCGGTGACAAACCTGCGGATGCGAAGGCCGAGGATGATAAGGAAGTCTCCGCCGCCGCAGAACCCGCAACGCCCGTCGTTACAAAAGAAGCGGCCCCGGAAGCCGCCGAAGAAATCGCCGCCGCCGAGCCGGAAGTCGAAATCGATGCCGTAATCGAATTCAAAGGCGAAGACGGCGCGCTCGGCCTGGAACGCACGTCGCTCGAAATGATTTCACCCGTCCACGACGCCGACAGTGATACCTGGTCGGTATTCGTCCAGCTTGACGAGGAAGCCGCCACCGCGTTTTACGACCTGACCAGCAGAACAACGGGCGAGGCGCTGACCATAAGTGTCGATGATAAAATCGTCGCGACACCTGTTCTGGAAACGGCAGTTTACGGGGGCGGATTCGTCTTTAATGTCGAGAACGGTGAGGCCGCTGATATGGTTGTTGCCACGCTGAAAGGGACCGAGCCGACAACCTCCGTTGTCACCGAACTGGCCCCGGCCACCGATGCCGCACCCGCTGACGACGTGGAAGCCGTAGCGGAGCCGGATGTTAAGTCCGACACCGACGACAACACAGAATAACGGGCGTCACCCGCATGACAGGTCTCAGACCGCTCATACATGACACTCAGAATCGCAGGGGGACTGCGAAGCGCCTGTGATATATGGCCCGCCCCGGAGGAAACTCCGGGGCGTTTTCTTATGGGCAAGGGCGGTGTAGGATTGCCTGACGGGGCGGGAATACGGACAGGATGACGCGGATGATACCAGCCTTTAAGCGTGATACCCGATCATGACGGGGCGTTTGTTTCGGGGGCCGGTCTCATGGGATGACTACACCGATGCGCTGGATCTGCGCCCGCCGCCGGGGGTCGCACCACCCCCGCCGCAATTCAATATCGCACCCAACACACTGGTTCCTGTAATCCGCCCCCGCGAACACGGCGCGCCGGGGCTTGAGGTTATGCTCAAACTCTGGGGCTTGATTCCCGCTTGGTGGAACAAGCCATTGTCCGAGAAAAAATGGACCAGCCATACCGCCCGCTGCGAAGAAATCGACGAAAGCGCAGCGTTTCGGGGTGCTTTCCGCTATCGCCGCTGTCTGGTTCCAGTCAGCGGCTTTTACCTGTGGAGCGGCGAACCGGGCCGCAAAGTCGCCTTCTCCATCGGAGTCCGCGATGCACCTTGGTTTTGCCTTGCGGGTGTGTGGGAACGATGGGGTTATGACGGGGCCGAATACGACACTTTTGCAGTGCTGAGCACAGAGGCGAATGCGTTGGTCTCGGCACATTCCTCACGGATGCCCGTCATCATCCGCCCCGGCGCATATAAGCGCTGGCTTGATGTTTCTCAGCGCTCAGTGGAACGGATGTTCGAGCCACTCCCGGCGGAAGACATGATCGAGTGGCCCGCCGGTGAAGGTGTGGGCAATATGCGCAATCAACACATGGATGTTATGGGCAAACGCCCGAAAGATTAGAGTGACGCGCGATCGGCTTGGGTCACACCGCGTCAGAATTCACAGCGGGTTTTAGCGGGAAACCCGACCCAAGTGTATTGTGTATCACTCTAACTTAACGAGTTTATTGAATACCCTTAAAAGCGAAATGTTTTCGCAATGCCTTGTGTTCGGTCTAAAATCTTACGGGTGTTTTAATGTTGAATTCGACGGAACAGGGTCGCGGTATCATCGCGCCAATACTCACCCCTTTCAATGATGACTTGAGCATTGCGACAGACCTGTATGCCGCCCATGCGCAGCGGATGCTGGATGAAGGCTGTGTGGGACTAACGGCATTCGACATCACGGGCGAAGCGGCGTCTGTCGGCAAGGATGAGCGGATCAATACATTATGGTCCGTCACACAAGCGGGGATTGATCCATCCAAAATCCTTGCGGGAACGGGCCTGTGCACCATCAGCGAAACGGCGGACCTCACCCGTGCGTGCCTTGATCTGGGATGCGGGGGCACGCTAATTATGCCGCCGTTTTTCTTCAAAAACGCGCCCGAAGACGGCCTCTATGCCTATTTCGAGCAAATCATTGCACGCGTCGGTGACGATTTGCGGGCATACTTGCATCACGCTCCGGAATTCACGGGCGTCGGCCTGTCTGTTCCCCTCATGCGGCGGTTGCGCGCGGATTTTCCCGATCAGATTATCGGCATCAAAGACTGTTCCGGCGATTGGACCCGCCTGCAAGCGTTGATCGCGATTGAGGGTTTGGCTGTCTATTCATCATCGGAGGCAACGGCCCTTCAGGCAATAGAGGCGGGTGCGGCGGGGTGCATCAGCGCAACGGCCAACGTAAACGCCCCCGCAATATGCGCCATGTTGAGCGCCCGCGAAGCCGGCAACAGCATGGATGAAGCCTATCTGCTCGGCTCTATCGAGGTTGTGCGCGAAGCGATGGAACAGCGTGGTTTCATCGAAATCCCTAAACGCTATTTGGCCCTTAAATCAGGCGATAGCCGCTGGGCAAATGTCCGGCCACCCCTGTTACAAGCCACTGCTGAAGCGGGTAAAAATTTGGCTGAAAAAATAGACATGGCAATCTAAGAGTGCATTCAAGCCGAAAAAATTGAGTTTTTTGATCCGTATTGAGACAATTACGCTTGCTAGAACCGCACAAATACGCAATTCTGTCCTAAATTGGATCATCAAAGATATACTCTCAGCATGATCCGCATTTAGGGATTGCTTATGTTGGTCATTGGCCTCATCCAGCGAACAGGTTGCAATTTCGCGCCCGGCACAGTCGCGTATGGTAGTGACCGATGCTTCTGATTGCAGGTGGTGACACCGATTCCCAGCTTGGACGTTTGATCACGCGCGCTAAAGAGCGGACCGTGGCACTGACAACTCTGCTCCATACCAGCGCGGATGACCTGCCGCTCGTCTGGGATCTTGAAACGGGTGTGTTGCGCATCGGATCGGTCGAAATCCGCGCGACATCGGCGTTCGTGCGTCAGGATGTGTTCCGATATCTCAGTTCCCAAAAAGCAACAGATCAGGCGGATGCGCGCAACTGGAAAGTGCTGTTCGACGGCTGGCTGTGGGCAAATCCTGAGATACGCATCTTCAACCGCGATTTTGCGATGAAGGACGCGGTGAATAAACCGCTCGCGCTGGTCTGGGCGCGTGATGTCGGGTTGCCGATTCCCAAAACCTCGATCCACGCATCGAAATCAGAAGCCGAAGCGCTGCTGGACGGAGGGCGGACGGTTTATAAACCTGTCGCCGGGGGCGATGTCTGCCGCGAGTTGAGCACCAACGACCTGCGCAAAGTACGCAAGCCGCATTTGCCGCGCCCTTATATCTTTCAGGAACGGCTGGTGGCACCGGACCTGCGTATTTTCCGCATTGGCGAGCGGTTTTTCGCTTTTGAGATCGAAGCCGATGCGCTGGATTACCGGACCGTGGGCGGTGAAGCGAAGATCAAGCAAGTCACCGTGCCGCTGCACCTGCTGGGGCCGCTGCGTAAGCTGACCAATAAGCTGGGGCTGAGCTATTCGGCATCGGATTTCAAGGCCAGCGCCACATCGGATGCGCTGATCTATCTGGAAACAAACTCCAACCCGATGTTCGCGGCGTTCGACATTGCGTCCGATGGCGCGCTGGTCGATGCGATGTTGGATTGGCTGACGGCTTAGAGCCCTAACAGTCTTGATCGCAAATGTTATTGTTCCCACTTTAGGGAGTGGAGGGACATATGTTTGAAAATGAGATTTTTCAGGGGTTCAGCGCTTTCAGCGCCGTGCTTGGATTCATCGCGAGCGCGCCCGGACTTGGAATCTTGTGGCTGAAATTTCAGTCTAAGCTGAAGCAAAATCAAGAAGCCACGCAGGAACTCTATGACGCGCAAGTGCGGCAGATTAAGGCCAATAATTCCTTGATCAAGGAACTTATGGAGGCCTCGCCAAAGGGGTTGCAGAAGGATTTGCTCAAAGCGGGGCCGGATATCGGGGCGAAGATTGAAGCTTATCAGGGATTTCTGGACCACCTGCGCCCCGCGCTGACCGAAAGCTATGCGGCGATCCGCGATTATCGCGCGGTGAGTGAGACATCGGTTGATCTGAAAGCGGCGCATCTGGCGGCGATGGGAGCGGCAGCAGCATCGGGGGATGATGCGCACGCGGCGGAGGTAGACGCTTTGTGCGACAGGCTGCACGCCGCCGAACTTGCCGAAGCGGAAGATGGCATCAGGCCGGAAGGCGCTGAGGAGTTGCGGCGTCTGGCGGAGCAGCGCGGCGCAGAAGGCCAATATGCGGTGGCTGCGGATCTCAATCGACGTGCCGTTGATCTGCTGACTGCGCGTGATGGGCCGGAAGCTGAAACGACGGTTGAGGCCTTAAGCGCGCTAGGCATCTACGAAACTAAAGCTGGAAATCATGCCATTGGCGAGAAGCTCCACAAAAAAGCGCTTGAGATTCGTGAGCGTGTGCATGGCATTGAGCACCATGCGACAGCGGCCAGCTATGACAACCTCGGCCTCAGCCTCTTTTCGCAGGGTCGAATTGAAGAGGCAGAGCTATTTCATCGAAAGGGCCTCGAAATCCGCATACGCGCGCTTGGCGAGGCGCACCCTGATACCGCATACAGCTATAGCAACGTAGCGTCTGTTCTGGGTTTTAAAAAGCGCCACAATGAGGCAGAAGCGCTACTCCGGAAATGCCTCGATATTCGTGTCGTTTCGCAGGGCGAAGAGCATCCTGAAACTGCTGCCAGCTACAATGACCTCGCCTTCAATCTGGCTTCGCAAAAACGCTATCAAGAGGCAGAGCCGCTTTGCCGTAAAGCCCTCGAACGCAATTTGAGTATTCTGGGCGAAAAACATCCTGGAACAGGACGTAGCTGCTACGGATTAGCCTCCATTCTGACCGCACAGGGGCGCTATGCGGAAGCGGAACCCCTCTACCGCAAGAGCCTCGAAATCTGCGTTCTTACGCTGGGTGAAGATCATCCTGAAACGGCTACAAGCTATATCCATTCAGCGAATAGTTTCAACGCGCAGGGCCTCTATGAGGAGGCAGAGCCGCTTTTCCGCAAAGGCCTCGAAATCCGTGCGCGTACGCTGGGCGAAGAGCATCCTGACACAGCGATGAGCTACAACAACGTCGCTTCCAATCTCAATGCGCAGGGCCGCTATGAGGAGGCAGAGCCGCTACACCGCAAAGCCGTTGCGTTGATGGAGGCGGCGGTTGGTGCAGATCATCCGCGCACCGTTCAACTGAGGCAAAATCTGGAGGTATGCCTCGCCAATCGCGCGAACATCTAAGCCCTCTCATGCCACCCGAAAGCCTTCCCAACGTCTTACGGTGCGCAGGACAAGGCTGGATTGCATCCGCATGACGCCGGGCAGGGCCGAGAGGGCGTGGCGGTGGACGCGTTCGTAGTCTTCCGGGCCTTTGGTTGCGATGCGCAGCAGGTAGTCGAATGCGCCCGTCAGCAGGTGACATTCGGTGATGTCGGAGGAGTTGCGTACCGCCTCCTCAAACGCCTCCAGCGTCTCCTCACTTTGGGATTGCAGGGCGATTTCGACGAAGAAGTCATGGGTATAGCCCAACGCTTTGGGGTTTAGAATCGCGGCGTAGCGCTCGATTTTGCCGGAGTCTTCCAAGATTTTGATGCGGCGATGGACGGCGGAGACGGAGAGATTCACTTCCTCCGCCAGTTCCGCAGCCGTGGCGCGCCCTGATTCTTGCAGGATGTTGAGCAATCTGGCGTCGATACTGTCCATGTATGATATTTCCTGCCTGAATAAGAAAGTGCTGGAAATTTATCAGAAAACAGGCCGCTGCACACCGATATTTCAAAAGAACTGGCAGTAAAAACGGGATAAACGTGTTCTCATCATTCAAAGGGAGAGAACCGATGCTGATCGGCGTACCGAAAGAGATCAAGAACCACGAATATCGCGTCGGCATGACGCCCGAAAGCGTCGCCGAAGCCGTGCATCACGGGCATTCCGTACTGGTGCAGGCCGGAGCGGGGGCCGGGATCGGCTCGGAGGATGACGATTACCGCACTGCCGGCGCTGAGATCATCGACAATGCGGAAGAAATTTTTACCCGAGCCGATATGATCATCAAGGTCAAGGAACCGCAAGCGAATGAGCGCAAAATGCTGCGTCCGGGCCAGATTCTCTATACCTATCTGCACCTCGCACCGGACCCCGAACAGACCAAAGACCTGATCGCATCGGGCGCGACCTGCATCGCTTACGAGACGGTGACGGATAATGTGGGCGGCTTGCCGCTGCTCAAGCCGATGAGCCAGGTTGCGGGCCGCATGTCGATTCAGGCGGGCGCGCATTGCCTTGAGAAAGCTCAAGGCGGTCGCGGTGTACTGCTGGGCGGTGTGCCGGGGGTGATGCCGGGCAAGGTCGCTGTGATCGGCGGCGGTGTTGTTGGTTTTAACGCCGCGCAAATGGCCGTTGGTCTTGGTGCGGACGTGACGATTTTAGATCGCAACCCGTTCACGCTTGAGAAGCTGGCGATTCATTTCGAGGCCAGCGCGAAGACGCGGTTCTCGAACAAGGCGAACCTTGAGGAGAGCGTGGCGGAGGCTGATCTGGTAATCGGAGCCGTTCTGATCCCCGGTGCCGCAGCGCCGAAGCTGGTAACGCGGGCGATGTTGGGGACGATGAAGAAGGGGGCCGTGCTGGTTGATGTTGCGATTGACCAAGGCGGGTGTTTTGAAACATCCAAAGCGACCACCCACGCCGATCCGACTTATGTCGTTGATGACATTGTGCATTATTGCGTTGCGAACATGCCCGGCGGCGTGGCGCGGACCAGCACCTATGCGCTGAACAACGTGACATTGCCGCACGCGCTGGCACTTGCCGATAAGGGCTGGAAGCAAGCACTGGCCGATGATGCGCATCTGGCGAACGGGCTGAATGTGTGGGACGGCAAAGTCACATACGAGGCCGTCGCGCGCGATCTGGGCCTTGAGTACACGCCGATTTCTGCGGCGCTTAATTCGTGAAATGACCATCGGCATCCGCGCTGATAAAAGTGCGGATGCCACATTTGACGATATGAAGAGGCAATCACTCCCAAGGCGATAGATCATGGCTTGCGGAGGTTGATTTTCTTTTCGATCCAAATAATCCGCATGGCGAGACTGTTGCGGTGATGAAGATTTGATGCAAGTTTCGTGGTCCAACCTGACGTTAAAAAAACGGGAATCACCCGTTTAAAACTAATGGCCGGGTGTTTATCCCGACCATCCGGGAGAAAGACATGGACTTGAAAAATATCACGCGCCGCGTGGCGGGTGCCTTTATCGCCGCCGCAACCACTGCAACGTTGGCAACCGGTGCATTCGCCGATGGTCATGGCATGGACATGAGCGGCAAGACGGTGGAATGGATCATCCCGTTCTCGGAAACGGGCGGTTCAGCGAAATGGGCCAACTTCTATGCGCCGCTGCTTTCAGAGGCATTGCCCGGTCAACCGACCGTTGTGGTCAAGTTCATGCCCGGTGCCGGCTCGACCAAGGGCGCGAATTGGTTCCAGAAGCAAAAATTCGAGGACAGCGAAGGCACTGTGATCTTCGGCTCCTCCGGCTCGACACAATTCCCTTACCTGCTGGGCGACCCGCGTGTGCGGTATGAGTATGGCGACTGGAATGTCGTGCTGGCGTCCGGCACGGGCGGGGTTGCGTATTTGCCGCCTGAACTGGCGAAGGAAATGGATGGTAACGATGCATCCGCTCTGCGTGACACCGACTTCATCTATGGTTCACAAGGCGCAACACGCCTCGATCTTGTGCCGTTGCTGGCTTGGGAAATGCTTGGTCTCAACGTCGAGCCGGTGTTTGGCATCAAAGGACGGGGCGATGGCCGCCTTATGTTTGAGCGCGGCGAGGCGAACATCGATTACCAAACCTCCTCATCCTACCTGAAGGGCGTGACCCCGCTGGTTGAAGAAGGTACGGCGGTTCCAATGATGAGCTGGGGTGCGCTTGATGCGGATGGCGATATTGTGCGCGACCCGACCTTCCCGGACATGCCGACATTCAAGGAAGTTTGTGACGCAACAGACGGCTGCGAATCCTCAGGCGAAAAATGGGAAGCATGGAAAGCGTTCTTCATCGCCGGCTTCCCCGCACAGAAGATGGTGTTCCTGCCTGCCGGAGCCTCAAAAGATGCGATCGCGACCTACACGAAAGCATTCGAGAAAATCAAAGCGCGGGATGATTTCGCGGACATATCCGCCAAACGCCTCGGCAAGTATCCCCAAATGACAGGGGACAAGGCGGCCGGTGCGCTGTCTTCGGCAACTGAAGTACCCCAAGAAGCGAAGGATTTCGTGATTGGCTGGCTGAAGGAGCGTTACGGCGTTTCGCTGAAATAACCGATGTTGTCCTGCCCCGGATCTGATCCGGGGCAGAGTTGCTTCTTAGAGAAAGCGGACCCGATGGATATGCTCGCCACCGCCTTGCCCGCTCTGTCTGATGCGGCGGCTTTGATCCTCCAGCCGATGGTTTTGGGCTATCTCATTCTCGGCGTTGTAATGGGTTTGTGCATCGGGGTCTTTCCGGGATTGGGCGGCATTGCGGGCCTGTCGCTTTTGCTGCCGTTTATGTTCGGGATGGATCCGGTGTTGGGGCTGGCCCTTATGATCGGCATGGTCGCCGTGGTGCCGACATCTGACACTTTTGCTTCTGTATTGATGGGCATACCCGGATCATCCGCATCGCAAGCCACCGTTCTGGACGGTTTTCCAATGGCGAAAAAGGGCGAGGCGGCACGCGCGCTATCCGCCGCTTTCGCTTCCTCCCTGTTCGGGGGATTGGTGGGCGCGGCTTTTCTGACGGTATTCATTCTCGTTGCCCGCCCTATTGTATTGGAGTTCCGCACGCCTGAATTGCTGATGATCACCATTTTCGGCCTGTCCATGGTGGGCATTCTGGCCGGACGTGTCGCGATCAAAGGCATCGTCGCGGCGGGACTGGGCATGATGATCGGCACCATCGGTGAGGGCGACAGCGCGGGCGAATTGCGCATGGCGACCTACGACATGCCGTATCTGGTGGACGGGTTGAAACTCGTCATCGTCGGCCTCGGCATTTTCGCCATCCCTGAGATCATCGCCCTGCTGCGCCAGGACCGCGCAATTTCCGACCGCAAGCCGTTAGGGGGCGGCTGGATGACGGGCGTGCGCGACTGGTTCGCGAATATCTGGCTTTCGGTGCGGTGTTCGATCATCGGGGTCGTCGTGGGCGTGATCCCCGGTCTGGGCGGGTCGGTTGTGGACTGGATCGCCTATGGCCACACGGTGCAGACAACGAAAGACAAATCAAAATTCGGTTCGGGCGAAGTGCGCGGCGTGATCGGGCCGGAAAGCTCAAACAATGCCAAAGAGGGCGGCGGGCTGGTGCCGACGCTGCTGTTCGGCATCCCCGGTTCGGGATCGATGGCCATCTTTATCGGCGCAATAGCGCTGTTAGGATCGGGCGATATCGAGGTCGGGCCGTCGATGCTCAAAAACAACCTCGATATCACCTATGCGATCGTCTGGCTGCTGGCGCTGGCCAATGTGGTTGGCACGCTGATCTGCATTGCGGCATCGGGGGGCATCGCGCGGCTGACAACGATTCCGTTTTCGCTGCTGGCCCCGTTCCTGTTCATGATCATCGCTTTTGCCGCGTTCCAGTCGGGGCAGGATATCATGGACCTTGTGGCCCTGTTCGGCATCGGCTTGCTCGGCATCCTGATGCGGCGGTTTGACTGGTCACGCCCCGCGTTCCTGATCGGGTTCGTGCTGTCGAATCCTGCGGAGACTTACGCCAATCAGGCAGTGCAAATTGCCGCCTCGCGCTTTCGCAAGAGTTTCGGCGAGGGCATCGAGTACATATTTTCGCCCATCGTCATCGTATTGATCATCATCACTGTGATCTCTGTGGTGCTGGGTCTACGGCAAGCGAAGACGATCATGGCCGAGGGGGCGGTTGAGAGCGGTGCCAAGCGCGCGCCGATGGTGTTCCTGCTGGCCGTGCTCGCCTATCTGCTCGTGGCCTTCATCGATGCCGCGACCATCCCTGATTACGCATCCGCCGACCGCGTCTTCCCGCGTTTTGTCTCCGGTCTGGCGGTTATCGGCTGTCTGATACTGTTGGCGCAGATGATGATGCGGCCCGAAACGCACGCCCTGTTTGCCGACCGCGAGGCAAGCGACGACAGCCGTCACGGATTGTGGTCAACGCTCGCGTGGTTCGCCGCTTTGCTTGCGCTGACAGCGGTGGTCGGATTTGTGCTTGCGCTGGCGGTGTTCTTGCTCACGTTCATCAGGTTCCGCGCAGGACGGTCCTGGCGCTTCGCGATACTCTATACAGCGGCGGGCATCGCGTTTATCTGTGCGATGGCGGGCGTGCTGAATCGTGACTTTCCGGCGGGCCTGCTCCAGGATGTCGCTAAATTACCGTGGCCTTTAGGATGACCCAGACACCGATCCCTTTTCACTTCATGCGCGGCGGCACGTCGCGCGGGCCGTATCTGAACCGCGCGGACCTGCCAGAAGATCAGGAAACACTGGCGCGGGTGCTGGTCGCGATGGTCGGGTCGGGGCATCCGCTGAACATCGATGGTATTGGCGGGGGCGCGGCGGTAACGACGAAAGTGGCGATGCTGTCCCCGTCGGAGGATGACAGTGCGGATGTGGATTATTTCTTCGCCCAAGTGGGCGTTGAGGACGGGCGGGTCGATTTCAAACCGACATGCGGCAATATTCTCGTGGGGGTCGGTCCCGCCGCCATTGAGATGGGCCTTGTGACAGCGACGGGTGCGAAGACAGAAATACGCATACGGGCGGTCAATACGGGCGCGCAAGTGCTGGCCCGTGTGTGCACAGAAAATGGCGCGGTCATCTATGACGGCGATGCGGCCATCGATGGTGTGCCCGGAACCGCAGCCCCCGTCGAGCTGATGTTCCGTGATGTGACCGGCGGCGCGACGGGGGCGATGTTTCCGACAGGAAACCGGATTGATACCATTGACGGTATCGAGGTGACTTGCCTGGATGTTGCCATGCCAATGATGATCGCCCGCGCCGGGGATTTCGGGCTGACAGGAACCGAGAGCGCCGCTGAGTTGGACGCCAACCGTGATTTTTATGCCCGGATGGAACCGATCCGTGTCGAAGCCGGGCGGCGCATGGGCATGGGTGACGTATCCGCCTCCGTCACGCCCAAAGTCGGTCTGGTCGCGCCGCCCGTGGCCGGGGGGCATATGCTGACGCGGTATTTTATGCCCAAGAACTGCCACCCCAGCCTCGCCGTCACCGGATCGCAATGCCTTGCCGCGTGTATGCTCTGCCCCGGAACGGTGGCGGAAGGCATCGCCAAGACACCCGATACCGGACCGCTCGCTCTGCGGCTGGAACATCCGATGGGTTTGCTGGACGTGTCGATGGATTACAGCCGGAATGGCACAGATTTCGAGGTGATCTCAGCCGGCCTGACCCGCACCGCGCGCAAGCTGGCCTCAGGAACGGTTTTCGTTCCCCGTGCCGTCTATGGCGGATCGTAGGCGGAAGCGATCAAACCACAATGCCGATTATGATGGCACGGGCCGGCGGCAGCATACCATATCGTAAAGGAATACTCCCCCGATGCCGAAGCCGCTTGCAGACCCCTTAAAGCCGGACGTTCTTGTCATCGGCGGTGGCAATGCCGCCTTGACGGCAGCCTTGAGTGCGCGGGAGGGCGGCGCTTCAGTCACGATTTTAGAGGCTGCGCCGAAACCCTATCGCGGCGGGAATTCGCGTCATACCCGCAATTTCCGCTGTATGCATCGCGGTCCTTTGGGTGTGCTGAGCGGCGCGTATCATGCCGATGAATATTACGATGATCTGTTGAAGGTCACCAAGAACAACACCGACCCCGCCCTCGCGCAGCTTGCCATTAACGCCTCGGAGGAATCCTATGCCTGGATGGAGGCGCATGGCGTGCGTTTTCAATCCGCTTTATCCGGCACCTTGTCCCTGTCGCGTACCAACGCATTCTTCCTGGGTGGCGGCAAGGCGCTGATGAATGCGTATTACGCGAGGGCTGAGGATGCCGATATTGCAATCCATTACGACGCGCATGTCGATCATATCGCTTTAGAAGAGGGGCGCATTGCCCGGGTTGTGGCAACCATCGAAAATGCCGAACATGTTTTCACCCCCGGCGCGGTGGTTGTTGCCTCAGGCGGGTTTCAGGCGGATACAGATTGGCTCGCACAGGCATGGGGTCCGGCGGCGCGCAATTTCCTGATACGCGGGACACCCTATAATCGTGGCGTTCCTTTGCGCGATTTGCTCGATCAAGGCGTACAATCTGTGGGCGATCCGACCCAGTGTCATGCGGTTGCCATCGACGGGCGCGCACCGAAATTTGACGGCGGTATCGTGACCCGTCTTGACTGCGTACCGTTCTCTGTTGTGGTCAATCGCAATGCTGAGCGCTTCTATGATGAAGGCGAGGATGTATGGCCCAAACGCTATGCGATATGGGGACGACTGGTCGCCGCACAGCCCGATCAGGTCGCCTATGCGATCATCGATTCCCAAAGCCTAGATCTGTTCATGCCCTCGGTTTTTCCGCCGATACAGGCCGACACGATTGAAGGATTGGGCCAGCAACTCGGCCTGCACGGCGGGAAGCTGCGCGGCACCGTCGAAGCGTTCAACGCCGCTTGCACCGAAGGCGATTTTCATCCCACGGAACTTGACGGATTGGCCACGACAGACCTCAGCCCGCAAAAAACCAATTGGGCGCGCCCCATTGTGCAGCCGCCCTTCTATGGTTATTCCCTGCGGCCCGGCGTCACGTTCACCTATCTGGGGCTGAAAGTCGATGAAACGGCCCGCGTTTCAGGGCCGGACGGGCGGATGGAGAATCTGTGGGCCGCCGGGGAAATCATGGCCGGGTCGATCTTGGGTCAAGGCTATCTTGCCGGGTTCGGCATGACCATTGGAACCGTATTTGGCCGCATTGCCGGTCGGGAGGCCGCCGCCTATGTTCGCTGACTCCATCTCCTCCACCGCACAGCAAGAGGCCCGCCGACAGCTTCAAATATGCAACGCCTGTCGCTATTGCGAGGGGTATTGCTCGGCTTTTCCGGCCATTACGCGATTGCGGGCCTTTACCGATGGCGACATCAGCCAAATTGCCAATCTGTGTCACAATTGCCGGGGCTGCTATTACGCGTGCCAATACACTGAACCGCATGATTTCGCGATTAATCTACCGCGCGCGCTGGCGGAAATACGTACGGAAAGCTGGCAACGTTATGCGTGGCCGGGCGGTCTCGCGCGGCTGTTTCATACGCACGCATGGGCGACGATAGCCGCCACAATCGTCGGTTTTGCGATGCTGTTTCTCGCAATCCGGGCGCTTGGTGCGCAAGCGGATGGAGAGGGCTTTTATGCGGTGTTATCGCATGGCGCGATGGTGGCGATTTTTGCGCCGGCATTTGTGCTACCCTTGCTGGCGATGCTCGCGGGGTTGCGCGCGTATTGGCAAGAGATCGGCGGAGCATCCATACGGCTGGCGCATATTCGCGACGCCGTTACACAAGCGGCCACGATGCGTAACCTGAGCGGCGGACATGGAGAGGGCTGTAATTTCGAGGAAGGCGAACGTTTTACCGCAGCCCGCAAGTGGGCGCATCATGCGGTGATGTACGGGTTCCTTCTGTGCTTTGCCTCAACAAGCACGGGCACGATCTTGCATTATGTTTTCGATATTCCCGCGCCTTATCCGCTGTTTTCCCTGCCCAAACTGTTCGGCATCAGCGGCGGCATCCTTTTGAGTATAGGCTGCGGGTGGATGCTGTATCTGAAATCAAA
>CALFAK010000012.1 GCA_937948985.1 uncultured Neomegalonema sp.
TCTGTCTTGGCCGGATGCACATTCACATCCACCAGTTGCGGGTCCAGATCCAGCCACAGCGCCAGCGCCGGATGCCGCCCGCGCGGAACCACATCCGCATAGGCCCCCCGCGCCGCCCCCACCAGCATCCGGTCGCGCACAGGCCGCCCGTTCACAAACAAATGCTGCGCCAGCGCGGTCGCCCTGTGATCCGTCGGCGGCGAGGCATAGCCCGTCAGGTGCAGGCCGTCGCGCTCCGCATCAATCGCAATCGCCGCATCCGCAAACCCGCGCCCCATTGCTTTGACCCGCCGCGCCCGCCGGACATCGAACAGGTCGCCCGTCTCCGCCCGCGCCTCGAACACCGTGCGATCCCCGCTGGTCAGCGAGAACCCCACCATCGGATGCGCCATCGCCAGCCGCCGCACGACCTCCGCAATCGCGCCCGTCTCGGCCCGCTCGGACTTCAGGAATTTCAGCCGTGCGGGCGTAGCAAAGAACAGATCACGCAGTTCGGCCACCGTCCCCGCGCCCAGCGCCGCAGGCTCCGGCGCGCCCACATGCCCCGCCTCCACCGCAATCCGCCAGGCCTCAGCCGCCCCCGCCGCCCGCGAGGTCAACGATAACCGTGCCACCGAGCCGATTGACGGCAACGCCTCGCCCCGAAAGCCGAAGCTGCGAATGTCCAGCAAATCCGCCCCGTCCGTCTTCGAGGTCGCATGACGCTCCAACGCAAGCCGCAAATCCTCCGGCCCCATCCCATGCCCGTCATCGGCCACCCGGATCAGCGTCCGCCCCCCGTCGCGAATAGCAATATCAACACGCGAAGCCCCCGCATCCAACGCATTCTCCACCAACTCCTTAACCGCCGCCGCCGGACGCTCAATCACCTCCCCCGCAGCGATGCGGTTGATAACAGCCTCGGTCAGGCGTTGGATTTTGGGGGTTGGGGTCATGGGGATGGGTTTAGCATATCGATGATGTGTGGCCAGACATTTACATGGCCGAGGCGCATATGCTTGCATTTTATGAAAGCATATGCGATGATCGTCCATGAACAGCAAGCACCGCAAAACGCTGGTCGTTGTTTTCACGGACCCTGTTTCAGGCACAGTGGAATGGTCAGCGATTGAGCGGCTGCTTATCGCCTGCGGTGCGCGTGTGGTTGAGGGCAGCGGCTCCCGCGTCCGTTTTTAGAAAGACGGCGAGGTCGAGATATTTCACCGGCCGCACCCCGCCAAGGAGGCGAAACGCTATCAAGTCCGCGCCGCCCGCGCGTTTTTGCAGAGGATCGGTATCACCCCATGACCAATACCATGACGTATAAAGGTTACGCCGCGCGCATCGGATACGATGATGAGGACGGCATTTTCACGGGGCAGATCGCGGGCATCCGCGACGGCGTTGGCTTTCACGCGGATAACGTTGAAGATCTCAAACAGGCGTTCCGCGAAGCGGTTGACGATTATGTAGCGACGTGCGCCAAAATCGGTAAATCCCCGCAAAAGCCCTATTCGGGGCGGGTCATGTTCCGTGTCGATCCCGAAACGCACCGTAAAGCGGCCCTCGCGGCGGAGCTTTCCGGCAAAAGCCTCAATCAATGGGCGGAGGATGTTCTCAACCGCGCGGCCACAGCGCAGCATTCGGCGTAACTTTCCCCCCTTGCATTCCTCTCCCAACCGTGTATTTATTTTATTGAATATGTTTCTGTCACAAGAGCAGCTTTAAATTGGGAGGATGTGGAATGACGATGCAGCTCACGCGCCGTGATGCGCTTGTGTTCACCGTCGCCGGGGTCGCCGCCGCTACGGTCGGTTTGCCCGCGATGGCCAAGGGGGTCGATGACGCGATCTCCGCTTTTGCCGGTGACGCCAAGGTCGGGAGCGGTAAGATCACCGTCACCGCACCGGAAATCGCTGAGAACGGCAACTCCGTGCCCATCGAAGTCTCCGTCGAATCCGCGATGGAAGGCGATGATATGGTCGAGGAAATCATGATCCTTGCCGACGGCAATCCCAATCCCGGCGTCGCGACTTTCAAATTCAGCACGCTCAGCGGCGAGGCCTCCGCCTCCACCCGTATCCGTCTGGCAAAGACGCAGAACGTGGTTGCGGTTGCGAAAATGAAGGACGGCTCGGTCTACAGCGCGTCCCGCGAAGTCAAAGTCACCATCGGCGGATGTGGAGGTTAAGGAACAGTCATGGCTAAGATCAAACCCCGCGTCAAAGTCCCGAAAAAAGCCGAAGCAGGAGAGATCGTCACGATCAAAACCCTGATTTCGCATCCGATGGAATCCGGGCAGCGCAAAGACAAGAAAACCGGCGAGATTATCCCGCAGGACATCGTCAACTACTTCAAAGCCACCTTCAATGGCGAGACGGTTTTCGAGACGGATATCGACGCGGCTGTGTCGACCAACCCGTATATCGAATTCACCCTCAAAGTGCCTGAAAGCGGTACGGTCGGCTTCCTGTGGAAGACCGATAATGACGGCGAATTTGAAGCCGAAAAGAAGATCAAGGTCGGCTGACCGGTTGCACTCACAAGTAACAGCGTCATACTCCGCGAATGCGGAGTATCCAGCCTCGTTTTCTTGAGAAAATAACTCTCCGTCATTCGAGTCTGGATTGTCTGCCTGCGCAGACAATGACTCCTTTACGTCATCACGCACCCCGCGTGAACGGCCCCCTCATGCCCGGAGCTTTGCCATGATCACCCGTCGCGAATTCCTGCAAGCAAGCGCCGCCGCTGCCGCATTGACGGGCGCGGGCGGTGGCTTCTCCCGTGTCGCCGCGCAGCAAAGCCTCACCGAAAACGGCCTGATTGATATGAAGCCCGTCGGCAATGTCACGCTGATGCATATCACCGATATTCACGCCCAGCTTAACCCGATGTATTTTCGTGAACCGTCAGTCAATCTCGGAGTCGGCGGCGCGTTGGGCCAACCACCCCATGTCACGGGCACCGCGTTCCAGAAAATGTTCGGCATTGAGGCGGGCAGCGCTGAAGCCTACGCCCTCAGCGCACCGGATTTTGCCGCGTTGGCCGAAGAATACGGTCGCATGGGCGGCCTCGACCGCGTCTCCACCATCCTCAACCGTATCCGTGCAGACCGCCCCGGTGCGCTGCTGCTGGATGGCGGCGACACGTGGCAGGGCAGCTATACCGCCAACGCCACGAAAGGGCAGGACATGATCACCGTCATGAACGCCCTCAAACCCGACGCGATGACCTCGCATTGGGAGTTCACCTATGGCGGCGATTATATCCGCGAAGTCATCGAAGACCTGCCTTTCCCTTTCCTGGGCGCGAATATCTTCGACAAAGAATGGGACGAACCCGCCTTCGAGCCGATGACCATGATCGAGCGCGGCGGGGTGCAAATCGCTGTTATCGGTCAGGCCTTCCCCTACATGCCCATCGCCAATCCCGGCTGGATGTTCCCGGATCTCAGCTTCGGTATCCGCGAGGCGCGGGTGCAGGAGGTTGTCGATGAGGCGCGGGAGGAGGGGGCCGAACTGGTGGTTCTGCTCTCCCATAACGGCTTCGACGTGGACAAAAAGCTGGCGGGGCGCGTCAAGGGTATTGACGTTATCCTCACGGGCCACACCCATGACGCCCTGCCGCAAATGGTACAGGTCGGTAATACCCATCTCGTGGCGTCCGGCTCGCACGGCAAATTCGTCTCGCGCATTGACCTCGATGTGCGGGGCGGCGCGGTCAAAGACATCGGCTACCGCCTGATCCCTGTCTTCTCGGATGTGATCGCCCCTGATCCCGAAATCACCGCCCTGATTGAACAGGTCCGCGAACCCTATGCGGATGAGCTGGCCCGTGTGATCGGCAAGACCGACGGCACGCTCTATCGCCGGGGCAATTTCAACGGCACATGGGATGATCTGATCTGCGACGCTTTGCTTGAACAGCGCGAGGCTGATATTGCCCTCTCCCCCGGTTTCCGCTGGGGTCCGAGTGTACTGCCGGGGTCCGACATCACCGTCGAAGACCTGCACAGCGCCACGGCAATGACCTATCCGGCTGCCTACCGCACCGCAATGACGGGCGAATTCATCAAAGTGATCCTTGAGGACGTGGCCGACAACATCTTCAACGTCGATCCTTACTATCAGCAAGGCGGCGACATGGTCCGCGTCGGCGGCATGGGTTACCGCATTGATGTGAACGCCGCTGTGGGCGAGCGTATTTCAGAGATGACCCTGCTCAAGACGGGCGACCCGATTGACCCCGCCCGCGAATACAATGTCGCGGGTTGGGCCTCCGTCAACGAGGAAACCGAAGGCCCGCCCGTCTGGGACGTGGTCGAGGCGCATCTGGCCGAACACAAAACCGTCTCCCCCCGCGAAAACAGCGCGATTAAGGTGGTGACGTGATGGGTTTGCCGCAACAAAAGACGGTGTCATTCCGGCGAAGGCCGGAATCCATTTCTCAACAAGCCCCGACCGTTGATCTTGTAAATAGCGGACGCCAAGGCGCGCTGATGAATGGATACCCCGCCTGCGCGAGGTATGACAAAATCAGTAAAAATCCCCCACAATCACGCCCCTATTTTACAGACGGAGAGTGTAATGACTGATCCTCTGAGCAAAAGCGGCCTCTCCCGCCGCTCCCTTCTGACCACCGCCGTTGCGGGCAGTGCGGCGCTCACCGTCCCCGCCCGTGCCAACGATCCGGCGATCACGGAATTGCAACCGTGGATGCAAAGCCTTGGCGACGGCGTCGATGCGCGGCCCTACGGCACACCATCACCGTATGAGGCCGATGCCGTGCGCCGCGATGTGCCTTGGCTGACCGCCGATCCGATTTCCTCCGTCAACTTCACGCCGCTGCACAAGCTGGAGGGCATCATCACTCCCAACGGCCTGTGTTTCGAGCGCCACCACGGCGGCGTTGCCGAGGTTGATCCGGCAAAACACCGCCTGATGATCAACGGTCTCGTTGACAAGCCGCTGGTTTTCACGATGGAAGACCTCAAACGCTTCCCGCGCGAGAACCACGTCTATTTCCTCGAATGCGCCGCGAACAGCGGGATGGAGTGGCGCGGGGCGCAGCTGAACGGTTGTCAGTTTACCCACGGCATGGTCCATTGCGTCGTCTACACGGGGGTCAAGCTCAAGCACATTCTTGAGGAGGCGGGCGTCAAAACCAACGCCAAATGGATCATGCCCGAAGGCGCGGATGCCTCGGCCATGACCCGCTCTATCCCGATCGAGAAGGCGCTCGATGACTGCATGGTCGCCTTCGCCATGAACGGCGAGGCACTGCGCCCCGAACAGGGCTATCCCCTGCGCATCGTCGTGCCCGGTTGGGAGGGCAATATGTGGGTCAAATGGCTGCGCCGCATCGAAGTCGGCGACGAGCCGTGGCATCACCGCGAGGAAACCTCGAAATACACCGACCTGCTCGCTTCCGGCAAAGCCCGCCGCTTCACTTGGGAGATGGATGTCAAATCCGTCATCACCAGCCCGTCCCCGCAAGCGCCGATCACCCACGGCAAAGGCCGCACGGTCCTAAGCGGCCTCGCATGGTCAGGTCGCGGCACGATTGACCGCGTCGATGTCTCGCTCGACGGGGGCAGCAACTGGACCACCGCTCGCGTTGACGGTCCCAGCCACACCAAGGCACTGCACCGCTTTTACCACGAGTTCGACTGGGACGGCGAGCCGCTGCTGCTGCAATCCCGCGCCATCGATTCCGAAGGCTGGGTCCAGCCGACCAAAAACGCCCTCCGCGACGTGCGCGGCACGGAATCCATCTATCACAATAACAGCATCCAGACTTGGTATGTCCAAAAGGATGGGGAGGTCGAAAATGTTGAAGTCGGTTGATTTGTCTCTTCTCCCTCTCCCCGCTGCCCCTCTTCTCCCTCTCCCCCCTGGAGAGGGCCGGGGTGAGGGTATCGCAACACGAACAACCCTCACGCGACCCTCTTCCAAAGCGAGAGGGCTTTTCACCGCCCTCGCAACACTCCTCCTAACCACCCCGGCCCTTGCCAACGACCTTGGCCGCCCCGCAACCCCCGCCGAGATCGCCGCATGGGACATCGACATCCGTCCCGACGGTCAGGGCTTGCCGGAGGGCGGCGGAACCCCAGCCGATGGCGAGCCGATCTATAACGACCGCTGCGCCAGCTGCCACGGCGTCTTCGGCGAGGGCGAGGGCCGCTGGCCCGTTCTGACGGGCGGTGACGGAACATTGCAGGATGACCGCCCCGTCAAAACCATCGGCTCCTACTGGCCCTACGCCTCGACCGTCTGGGATTACATCCATCGCGCCATGCCGTTCGGTGATGCCCAATCGCTGTCCGATGACGAGGTTTACGCCCTTACGGCGTACGTCCTCTACATGAACGACATCATCGACGATGAGGATTTCGAGCTGACCCGCGAGACGTTCGGCGAGATCGAAATGCCCAACGAGGGCGGCTTCATCGCCGATGAACGTCCCGACACCATGACGCTTGCCAAGGGCGAGCCGTGCATGAGCGATTGCACCGACGGTCCCGTCAAAATCACCATGCGCGCCGCTGTGCTGGATGTGACTCCCCAAACCGAGGCCACCACAGACGAAGGCGAAACCGTCATGGTAGCGGCTGCCGCCCCCGCTTTTGATGCCGGGCTGGCCGAAAAGGGCAAGAAAGTCTTCAAAAAATGCGGCGCGTGTCACCAAGTCGGCGAAAAGGCGAAAAATCGCACCGGGCCTTTGCTCAACGGTGTTATCGGCAAAGAAGCGGGTGCGGTTGAAAAATTCCGCTACTCAAAAGCCATGAAAAAAGCCGCCGCCGAAGGCTTGATCTGGAACGCCGAAACCCTCGGCTGGTATCTCGAAGCCCCGCGCACCTACATGAAAGGCACGAAAATGTCCTTCAAAGGCTTGTCCGACGAAGACGATCGCGCCGCCGTGATCGAGTATCTCAAACAGTTCGAGTGAGAGAAAAAAACTCCCTCTCCCCGTTAACGCGCCGCGTTATCGGGGAGTCTTTTTCAAACGAGCCGCTACTCCCGCACCGCCGCCTCCTTTTGCGCCCGCTCACGCGCTGCTTTGGCCCGTGCGAGGAAGCCTTGCCCCAATACCGGCGCATCCAGCGCCTTGCGGTTATCAGCGGCAGGCCGTGCAATCGTGGCGGGTTTTGGCCTTGGTACATTGCCGGACGCCTGCGCCCGCCGCGCGCGATCCTGCAGACCGAGCGTGTCCACTTTCTGCCCGTACAGCCCCGCATTGCGAACCCGCTCCGCGCGTTGCAGCAGGTCAGGTGTGTTCACGTCCTGAGCAAATCGCTGCGCATCGCGCACGCGCGCAGCCCGTTGCCGCAAAGCTGCTGTATCGACAGGGGCAACCGGTTCAACACCGCGCAACCGGCTCAGCCTCTGCCCCCGCTGCGTCAGCGCCACGGCATCAATCTGTGCTGTGGGCACCGTCTGCCGTGCCTGTGATTCCGCCGCACGCGATTGCAGGATGGCAGCCTCAAGCGGTACCGGAGCCGCCGCGCGCCGTTCCAGCACTTGTGTGCTTTCCGCGTTCAACTGCGCCAGCAACGTGCGCCCCTTTGCAATCTCCAGACCTTCGGTCGGCGCATCGGGCACATCCACAAGCTGCGGCCACGGCACGCCGGATGTATCCATCGTTTGGGGCAGACCTTCGATACGGCTGATCTCACCCCCGCATCCGCTAAAGGCGAGTAAAGTGCCGATAAGGATCGATTTCCGAAGATACAGCGTTATCATCTTACAAAACGGCCTCCGCATGAATGCTCTGAGCACGCCTATCGCTAAGCGGGTTCACAAGGTAACAATGCAATATTGTAGCGCATAAGCAAATGGGTGTTGATGACCATGACCGATAATTCCAAACAAACACATACATCCGACGATCCTGTCCGGGCCGCCACCGTTGCCGCCGAGAATATGGCAAATGCCTATGCGCTGGCGCAGGAAACATGGGCTTATTACCTGCAAAAACACGCGGATGGGCAGGGGCAAAACCCTGACCCCTATAACCTCGCCCCCGCTTTGGCAGACCTGCAAAAAGCGATGCTAGAAAATCCCGAAACGCTGGTCGAGGCGGGAATTGATATGTGGCATCAGCAAGCCACGCTGTGGACCAACGCCCTCGCCCAGATGGCCGGGGTTGAGCCTAAGCCGGTTAAAGGCCTCGCTAACGCCGCCAAGGACAAGCGTTTCAAAGACGAGGAGTGGGACAACAACATCGTCTTCAGCTATCTCAAGCAAAGCTATCTGCTGGCGTCGCGCTGGATGCGTGACACGGTGGCCAAGGGCGACCAGTCCCTGCCCGAAGACGAACGCAAAAAGCTGGAGTTTTTCACCGAACGCTTCGCCGAGGCGATGTCCCCCAGCAACGTCTTCGCCATGAACCCCGAAGTCCTCAAAGCGACCGCAGAGGAGCAGGGCGGCAACATCGTGCGCGGAATGCGCCAGATGCTCAAAGACATGAAGCGCGGCGATGGCGAATTGTGGATCAGCCAGACGGATATGGAGGCGTTTGAGGTCGGTAAAAACATTGCCGTCACACCGGGAAGCGTAATTTTCCAGAACGAGCTGTTCCAGCTGATCCAATACGCCCCCACCACCGATGAAGTGCAGGAAATCCCGCTGCTGATCGCGCCGCCGTGGATCAACAAATTCTACATTATGGATCTGAACGAGAAAAAATCCCTCGTCCGCTGGCTGACCGCGCAGGGCTTCACCGTGTTCATGATCTCATGGCGGAATCCCGAACCCAACAAACGCCGCCATTTCGACTTCCCCGACTATGTCACCGAGGGGCTGTACAACGCGCTCGACGTGGTAATTGCCGAGACGGGCGCGAAATCGGTCAACACCGTCGGTTATTGTATCGGCGGCACCATGCTCTCGACCGCGTTGGCCCATATGGCGAAGACGGGCGACAAACGCATCAAATCGGCCACTTTCTTCACCGCGCAAGCCGATTTCGTGAAGGGCGGCGACCTGCGCATCTTTATCGACGACAAGACGTTGGCCTCGATGGAGGAAGAATCCGAGCGCGCGGGCGGCGTGATCGGCGCGCGGCATATGGCCCAAGCCTTCAACATGCTGCGCGGTAACGAGCTGATCTGGAGCTATGTGGTCAACAACTACTATCTGGGTAAAGAACCCACCGCGTTCGATCTGCTCTACTGGAACGCCGATTCCACACACATGCCCGCCAAGTGCCACCTGTCGTATCTGAAAGACTATTACCGTGACAACAAATTGGCTGAAGGTGAGATGGAATTGCTGGGCGAGAAGCTGGATTTGGGCGCGGTGAAAACCCCTGTCTACTCAATCTGCGCACGCGAGGACCATATCGCCCCCGCCGGGTCCGTCTATCGCGGCGCGCGCCTGTTCGGCGGTCCGGTAAAGCTGGTCGTGGGCGGATCGGGTCATATCGCGGGCGTCATCAACCCGCCGGACCCCAACAAGGTGAAATACCAGTATTGGACCAACCCCGCCGCCAAATCCAAATGGCCTGACACATTGGAGGAATGGCTTGAGGCGGCTAAGGAAACCCCCGGCTCATGGTGGCCTGACTGGTCCGAATGGCTGGCCAAGAAGTCCGGTAAAAAAGTCGACCCGCGCGAGCCGGGCGCGGTCAACGGTATTATCGAACCGGCGCCGGGTTCCTATGTGCGCGTGCGGGCCGATAAACCCGCCGACGAATAGACATGGAGGCAATCCTGCTAGGCACAGGCTGCCCCGTCGTTCATCCCGAACGTGGCGGAGCGGCGACGCTGATCGCAGCGGATAATGCAAAAATCCTGATCGATTGCGGCTCCGGCGTCACGCAAAGGCTTGTCGAAACGGGCATCAAGGGCGCGGAGATTGACGCCCTGCTCATTACCCATTTTCACACCGATCATCTTGTGGATTTCTACCAGCTTGTCATCTCAAGCTGGCATCAGGGCAGGGACAGACCGTGGCGCATCTACGCCCCGCGCCCGGTGCTGGACCATATCGAAGCGGTCATGGCGGCATGGGAGGCCGAGCGCGCCCAGCGGATCGATTTCGAGCAACGGACATCGACCATCGGTTTTGAGATCGAACAGACGGAGGTCGCGGGCGGCGATGTCTTTACCGTCGGCGATATCGAAGTGACAGCGGTGGAAGTCGATCACGGTCCCGTCGCACCCGCCTTCGGCTTTGTCTTTCGCGCGGATGGTCAAAGCATTGTTCATTCCGGTGATACCGCGCATTGTCCGGCATTGATAAAAGCGGGGCAGGGGGCTGACCTGCTGATCCATGAAGTTATGCTCCACCGCGATGCCCCGCCGGGCAAGCATCGTTCAGCGAAGACGATGGACAACGTCGCCACCTACCACACCCTCTCCTCGGAAGTTGGCGGCATCGCTCGTGATATGGGTGCCAGAACCCTCACCCTGACCCATTTTGTCCCGCCCGAATTCGACCGCGCGGCCCTGATTGCAGAGGTCGGTGAAACCTATGACGGCCCTATCATAATTGGCGAAGACCTGATGCGGATTGACCTGTCAAGACGCACGCTCTCATGGCGGCATATCCATCAGCGTATTTTGTGAAGCGTCTATTTCCATGCGCCCGGCGCCGCCGTCTTCGCCTTTGCGGGCATATGGCAGCGGTGGGAAGCCCCCGGTGCGGCCCCGCTCGACACCTGCGCGATTGTCACCTGCGCCGCACACGCCGCGCTGGCCCCCATCCATCACCGGATGCCCGTCATCATACAGCCCGCCGATTTCGGTCTGTGGTTGGGCGAGGGAGGTAAAGGCGCGGCCAGACTGATGCGGCCCGCAGCGGAGGATTATTTCGCCTTCCACCCCGTCGGCCCCGCTGTGAACAATGCCAAATCCGACGCCTCCACCCTCATCGACAGAGTATAGCGCGCCCTACTTTCACGATCTTTTCGTACATTTCGTAAGCGTTTCGGTTGAGTTCGGCGCATAAACGTGTTGCTGTACATGTTCCAGTTTTGGACAATCAGTGTAAAATAGCGCAGTATTCGTTAATATCTAAGGGGAGTGTCATGTCTAAGTTCAAAG
>CALFAK010000013.1 GCA_937948985.1 uncultured Neomegalonema sp.
CACCTCGTCGCCCTCGCGGACAGCGGCATCAACTCGGTTGCCGATCTCAAAGGCAAGCGCGTCTCCCTCGATGAGCCGGGTTCGGGCACCTATGTTGATGCCAAGCTGATCCTCGAAGCCAACGGCATGGGCACAGACGATGTGACCGCTGAAGCGCTCAAAGGCGGCGCGGCTTCCGAAGCCCTGCGCAACGGCAAAATCGACGCGTTCTTCGTTGTCGCGGGCTACCCGACCGGTTCACTGGTGGAACTGGCCTCCGCAGCGGACATCAAGCTGGTTCCGATTGACGGTGCGGGCGCAAACGCGCTGACCGACAAATACGGTTTCTTCGCCAAAGGTGAAATCCCTGAAGGCGCGTATGAAGGCGTCGGCACCACCCCAACCGTCGCGGTTGGCGCACAGTGGTTCACCAGCGCTAAAGAGGACGAAGAGCTGATCTACCAGATTACAAAAGCCCTGTGGAACAAAGAATCCCGCAAACTGCTAGACGTGGGCCATGCCAAAGGCAAGACCATCACCCCGGACACCGCGCTGAACGGCGTTGGCGTCCCTCTTCATGACGGCGCAAAGCGCTTTTACGAAGAGGCGGGCCTGATCTCCCCAAAATGACAAATGAGGAGATCTTGAAAGAGGTCGAAATGATGCAAGCGCGCATCAAAGAACTCATGGGCATGATTAAGTAATTTCTGCCTGTGAGCGCGACTATCTCCTCATTACCAGTATGCCCCTGCGATTGCCGGGGCATACTATCGCTACCCACATTATGACAAACGTCATTGTCGGACTTGTTCAGCACAAGCACAGCGACGTGCTGATAATCCAGAGCAGCCTTTCCCGATAGGACCCGACCTTCGAAACAAGTCCGAAGGTGACAGCGCTCAAGGATTTAAAATCAGCTTCATTTTTCTCCGAAAAAGGCTTCCTCAATGGCTGACATCAGACCCGAACTCACCGCTGAGGAACTCGCGGAGATCGAGCGGAAATTCGATCCCGAAACCGCCTATCGCAGTACCGGCCCTATTATGGGCACGATCATTTCAACCGCCCTTGTCGCAATGGCGGTATATCATTTCTATGCGTCGGGCTTCGGCCTGATCCGCGAGTTGCTGCATTTCGGCATCCACCTCGCCTTTGTCCTCGGACTCGGCTTCCTGCTGTTCTCGTGGCGCAGACCGCCCGTGGGCGCGGGCATTGCCAACAGCCGGCTGCATTTTGACGGGGTCAGCTATCTCGACATTTGCCTGTGCCTTCTCGCCATAGGCGCGGCGCTCTACCTGCCGCTGCTGCCGCCTGAGATCGTCTCCGAGCGGGTCAGCAACCCCTCACCGATGGATGTGTTCATGGGCAGTTCGCTACTGCTCATCACCCTGGAAGTCGCCCGCCGCTCCATCGGCCCGACCCTGCCTATCATATCGCTGGTCTTCATCCTCTTCGCCCTTTTCGGCGATAAAACCCCCTATCCGCTGACCCACGGCGGCATGAGCTGGACTGCGTTCATCAACCACATCTATATGACGGGCCAAGGCATCTACGGCGTCGCCATCGGCGCAATGGCCAAATATGTGTTCCTGTTCGTGGTCTTCGGCGCGCTCGCCACCCGCATCGGACTGGGCCAGCTGTTCATCGACCTCGCCACCGTCATCGCCGGACGCTACGCGGGCGGCCCCGCCAAAGTCGCCATCTGCGCCTCCGCCTTCATGGGCAGCATCTCCGGCTCGTCTATTGGCAACACCGTCACCACGGGCGCGCTGACCATCCCCGCCATGAAGCGCGTCGGCTACCCCCCGCATTTCGCCGGAGCAGTCGAGGCAACCGCCTCAACGGGCGGCCAGATCACTCCTCCCGTCATGGGGGCGGCGGCGTTCATCATGGTCGACTACCTCGGCATCCCGCTGAAAGACGTGCTGGCCGCAGCCCTGTTCCCCGCTTTCCTGCACTATTTCGGTATTTTCATCATGGTGCATCTGGAGGCGAAGAAACTCGGCTTGCGCGGTTTGCGCGCTGACGAAATGCCCCAGATCATCCGCGTCCTGCGCGAAAACTGGCTGTCCCTCGTCCCGCTATTCATGCTGATCTACCTGATCCTGACGGGCAAAACCCCCGACTTCGCCGCCGTCTACGCGATCATCGGCTGTGTCAGCGTCGGCTTCATCAAAAACGCCACCGCCCGCAGCGCCGCAAAGCTGCAAGGCCGTCCCGTCCCCGACAACCTGTTCGGCATCCGCGCCCTGTGGGAGTCGCTGGCGGCGGGGGCGCGCGGGACCATCGCCATCGGCGCGGCGGCGGCCTGTGTCGGCATCATCGTCGGCGTTGTGACAGCCACCGGATCAGGCTTCCGCGTCGGCACAATCGTCATCACCACCGCGCAAGACATCGCGGGCTTCGTTTCGTCCCTGCCGCTGCTGAACATGTTCGGCCTGCAACAATGGTCGCTGTTCTTCTCGCTGCTGCTGGTCGCGATTGCGTGCATTATCATGGGCGCGGGGGTTCCGACCACGGCGACCTACATCATCCTCGTCTCCGTCACTGCCGGTGCGTTCCAGATCCTCGGCGTCGAGCCGATTGTCGCGCATTTCTTCGTATTCTACTATGGCGTCCTCGCCGACATCACGCCCCCCGTAGCGCTGGCCGCCTACGCCGCCGCAGGGATCGCGGGATCGAACCCGTTCCGAACAGGCAACACCGCCTTCCGCCTCGGTATTGCCAAAGCGCTTGTGCCGTTCGTGTTCGTCTACTCCCCCGCCCTGCTGCTGATCGTCGACGGCTTCACATGGAGCGCGTTCTTCATCACATTGGCGGGGGCCATGCTCGGCATCGCCAGCCTTGGTGTGGCGTTTTCGGGATATCTGTTCACAAGGCTCGGAATGCTCACCCGCATCTACGTTTCAGTCGTGGCGTTCCTGTTCATCGCACCAGGGCTAACGCCGATGTTGGTCGGCTTAGTGCTGCTCGCGCCTGTGGTTTTGATGCAGGTGAGGTCGAGGAGCGTATCGGTGGCGGCGTAAGCGCTACCGATCTATCGCAAAAATCACCAAGCGCCTGACCGAGGCGGGAGTGGACTGCGCTTCGCGCAGAACGCGCCCGCCGTTGGGCGGGCAGGCGCGTGTCGGGACTTCGTCCCTCCAAGAAAGAGAATCACATTCTATTTTTGCTGTGAGCCAATGCGTCTCTTTTTTTGAAGCACCGCTTTTCCGGAGCCGCGTATACCATAGTCCGAACGCCACACTTCATTTGGTCCAAGAATTAACTCATAGTACCCGCGAGAACCAGATCGAAATAGCAACCTACCCACGCCAAAGTAAAGGGCCAAATGGAATGCCCCACCTATAGCTTCCGCCTCCTCGGCATCGGCAAAAACTACATTATCAAAATCTTTTAGGCCTATGTGAACGATGGGCGATGGATATAAAAACGAGAGCTTCACCTTGCTAGATGGGCCTTGGTATTTTTTATCAGTTATTTTGCAATTTACATATGAGCTGGCTTGCAAAATTACCTTCGACCACTTGGCAGTATCCCAAGTTGAGTCTGGTCTTTTGCATTCAAATGCAAAAACATATTGCTCAAATCCTTCTTGGCGCACAACAGCAAGTACATCACATCTGACTCTATCGCCTAGCTCAGTTTCCAACCAGACTTCTTCGTAACAATCGAATGCGTCGCCTAATATACTTATCAGTTCAGCACGTACTTCTTTTTCCGGATCGATAACTCACCCACCCTTCTTAAACGGCGTATACTCCCCCAGAATATCCATCTCCTGCCCCACCATCTCCGCCTCCTGCGCCAGAAAGCGGCCCACCGCTTCGCTGAAGCCCGGATCGGGGATGTAGTGCGCAGCGTACATTTCGGTCGGGACATACCCGCGCGCCAGCTTATGCTCGCCCTGCGCGCCCGCCTCGACACTGCGCAGACCGTGCTTGATCGCGTAATCGATGGCCTGATAGTAGCACACCTCGAAATGCAGGCACGGGTGATCCTCGATGCAGCCCCAGTAGCGCCCGTAGAGCGTATCGCGGCCAATCACGTTCAGCGCCCCCGCGACCCACTGCCCGTCCCGTTGGCACATTACCAACAGCACATCATCGCGCAGCGTCTCGTGGGCAATCTCGAAGAACGCCCGCGTCAGGTAAGGCGTGCCCCATTTCCGCGCGCCGGTATCCTGATAAAACACGAAAAACGCGTCCCAATGTTCGGGCAGGATCTCATCTCCTGTGAAGCAACGGATCGACACATTCTCCACCGCCTTCGCCCGCTCCTTACGGATCGCCTTGCGCTTGCGGGAGGCTAAGTCAGCCAAAAACCCGTCAAAATCCGCATAATCGCGGTTCAGCCAATGAAATTGCTGCGAGCGACGGCTCAGGAACCCGGCTTCGGCCAGCACATCCCGCTCGGCCTCGGTGCAGAAATTCACATGCAGCGATGACAATCGGTTTTCCGCCGTCACCTGCCGCGCCCCCGCGATCAGCGCGCCCCCGGCCAGCGCCCTGTCCGCATCGGGATGCACCAGCAATCGCGGCCCCGTGGCGGGGGTGAACGGCACGGCGGATAACAGCTTGGGGTAATACTGCCCCCCCGCCCGCTCATAGGCGTTCGCCCAGCCGTGGTCGAAGATATACTCGCCCTGCGAATGATATTTCGCATAAAGCGGCATGACCCCCAGCAACTGCCCCGTCGCCTCATTGTCCGCGCGCAAATGCTTGGGGTCCCAGCCCGTCACCTGACAAGCCGACCTGCTGTCCTCGAACGCCTTAAAGAAGCGATGCGTCAAAAACGGATGCATCGCCCGCCCGCCATCAGCGGTTTCGGGCGCGGCACAGGAATCCCAATCGGCGGCGTCAATATCATTGATGCTGTTGAGCAGGCTTATGCTGATCCGGTCTTCGGCTTCCATGCCCTGCAAGTGGCCTTCACCACCCGCGCTTCAAGGCAAAAAGCCTTCAAACGTGATTTGATCCGACAGGGCCAGCGCCGTCCCGGCCTGTTCCGCCGAGCGCACCGTCCAGCAGAAGACCGGCACGCCCAATTCACGCAACGCCGTCAGCCGCCCTTGCCCAAGGCTATCGACACCGTAGGAGACGAAATCCGCCTCAACCTCCTCAAAATGCGCCAACCGCGCCAACGCCGCCCGATGCGCGGCGCTCACATGGGCGTCATGGGGATGCTCAAAATCATATGACACAATCCCGCGCGCCAGCTCCGGAAGTGCTTCGCGGGCATGGCCCATCTCGAACGGATTGAACGACATAATCGCCGAGGTTTCCACACAGCCCAGTTCGCGCACAATGTCGCAAACCCGCCTGGACAGCGCCCCGTCCGTCGGGCCGAACGCGCCGGATTGATCTTTGACCTCGATCAGCACCGGAACCCGCCCGTCGATCTCCACCAGCACATCGCGCAATGTCGGGATCGTCTCGCCATCCCCGTGCAACAGCGTGACAGCGCCCAACTCCCGCGCCGACATCGCATCCGCACGCCCGTCCCGCCCGGTCAGGCGGGCCAGCTCATAATCATGAAACACCATCGCCTCGCCGTCGGCGGAAGGCTGCACATCCAATTCGATGCCATACCCCCCCGCGATAGCCGCACGAAAACCCGACATCGCATTTTCAGGCCGCAACGACGCTGTGTCGTGCAACCCGCGATGCGCGAAGGGCTTGGCCCAAAATTCCGGCGCCAACCGCATCACGCCGCTGCGGTAATCTCAAAGGTCGCTTCAACCTCGACCGGAACCCCGAATGGCAACGACGCGACGCCAACCGCCGCGCGGCAATGCTGCCCCGCATCACCCAACGCTTGCGCGATCAGATCGGACGCGCCGTTGATAACCGCCGGATGCTGCTCGAAATCAGGGGTCGCGGCGACGAATCCGCCAAGCCGCACACATTGCACAACCCGCGTCAAATCCCCGCCACACGCCGCTTTCAGCTGCGCGAGGATGTTAATCGCACAGACCCGCGCCGCGGCAACACCATCTTCAAGATCCACATCGCGGCCCAGCAACCCCTTGTTCGGGCACTCGCCGTTTTCCATCGGCAACTGGCCGGAAATAAACACGTTCAGCCCGGACACCACATAAGGCACATAATTCGCTGCCGGAGCGGGCGCTTCGGGCAGCGTCACACCCAATTCGATCAGGCGCTCTTCAATTGTTTGTTCACTCATCCGTCATCCCCCTTTATCGCGTGCCATGACCATAGTTTGGTCTTATTAGCGGCGCACTGAAATTTGCCTCTGGTTAAACGCTTTTACGGCAAATGCACATTCTTCTTTTACACGCCTTTAACAGAGCAAATCGCAGCGGTGGACAACATGACTTGACGTACACCGACAAAAGAGTAACATTAATAAATATTCAGAAGGGCATGATAATGAAACACTTTTTGATAATTCAAGCGTCGATTATCGCGATCATTCCGGCTTTCGCCGGTGCGGAGGAGATCACATTGCCCGGTCATCGTGCAGTGTATGAATTATCTTTGGGCAAGTCTGAAAATAACGCCACGGTGGTCGGGGCCGAGGGACGCTATGTCTTCGATCTTGAAGATGTATGCAGCGGTTACACCCTCAACGAACGCCTTGTGGTGCGGCTTGCGCGCGAGGGGGATACGGTTCTCACCGATTATCGTCTGTCCGCTTACGAGGCCGCCGATGGTGAGCTGTACCGTTTTTCCACCGAAACCGAGTTCAACGGCCTGACCGGACAATCCGCCGAAGGCAATCTCAGTGTCGATGGCGAGAGTGCCGAGGTTGATTATAAAACCGCCGATGATGTGAAGTTTGACGAGCAAGTGCTTGCCCCGTTGGCTCACATACGGGCAATTCTCGAAGCCGCCAATGCGGGCGAAGACCGCCACGCGGCGACGGTGTTTGATGGCGATGTCGATAAACCCGTCTTCTTCGCCGTCACCCGCATCGCAACGAATGATGCGGTGGCAGAGAACACCGCCGAAGATGTCGTTGGGCAGTTCGAGGGCATCGACAGCTGGCGCATCGATTCGGTCTACTTCCCACCCTCCGGCGATACAGCGGACACCGCTATCCCCGAATTCCGGTTCACGGGCACGCTTTACGCCAATGGTGTGGTGAATGATCTGATGCTCGATTACGGCGATTTTGCCCTGAATGCCGCACTTCAGGAACTCGAAGTTTACGAAGGCGGGTGTTGAACGCCGGATCGCTCACAATACCCCGATATCCCCGCAATCGCGGCTTGACGAACCCAACCGCCCCGCTTAAAAGGCGGTTCCGAATTCAGGCGCGAGTTGCGCCTTCCATCAACTGTTTTTCTTTGAGGTACTGCAATGGCCCGTCGTTGTGAACTAACCGGTAAGGGTGTGATGACAGGCAATAATGTCAGCCACTCAAACATTAAATCACGCCGCCGCTTTCTGCCTAACCTGAACGTCACGACGCTCGCCAGCGACGCGCTGGGCCGCTCGTTCCGCTTCCGCATCTGCGCCAACGCACTGCGCACGGTCGATCACCGTGGCGGTCTGGACGCATTCATGGCAAAGGCGAAAGATGAAGAGCTTTCGGCTAACGCGCTGAAAGTGAAAAAAGACATCGCAAAAGCGATTGCCGCTCAGGCCGCCTGAGTCGCAGATAACGCTTGTTGATTTAAAGAACGCCGATAGCCACGCTGTCGGCGTTTTCTTTTGCGTGGCGGCATGGTTATGGTTCCCGAAGGCATAACAAGATCGGAACGCGCATGACCCTCGCCATTACCACCTTCTACGCCGGAATTCTGGCCCTGCTGATCTTCTGGATCGCAATCCAGTCGATCAAACGCCGTCGCGGCAAGCAGATCAGCCTCTCTGATGGCGGCGATGAACATATGCTGCGCCTGAACAGCGCGATGCGCAACGCCACCGAATATATCCCGATTTTCCTGATTATGATGGCGGGTGTCGAATCGCTGGGCGCGCCGGGCTTTGTTCTGCACCTGATCGCCCTGCTGTTCGTCACAGGCCGCATCTTGCACGCCTGGCACTTCATCACCGCCCGCACAGGTTACACCTACCGTAAGTTTGGAATGCACCTGACCCTCTGGCCGCTGCTGGCAATGGCCGTGGGCGCAATCGCCCACGGGGCGGTGGCGATGGTGGGGTGAGGAGATAAGCCGTGTCAGTATGCAAATTTTGCGGTGAGCGTAAGAAACTCTGCAAGGCACATATAGTACCTCGCAATTGCAGGGAGAGCCGTCATCAGTTCTCACGTCAAATATACCGGGATTCCATACGAAAAGATCACAAACGGGAGTTTATGAT
>CALFAK010000014.1 GCA_937948985.1 uncultured Neomegalonema sp.
TGTAATCTGTGCGCGACGGATGCGAAATGGTACTCGGATACGGTTTCGGCGATTGTTGTGCCGGAAAATGTGGATGCGCGTGACGTGATCTCGATCGGGTATGACCGCTATTGCACGTCGTTCGGGTCGGGCCTGACGAAAGTTGCGGGCAAGGTATTCCGCATCGGTCACCTCGGATCGCTGAACGAAGTGATGTGCATTGCGGCGATTGGCAGTGCGGAGATGGCGTTGCGTGATGCGGGTGCGCGGATTGAGCTAGGTTCGGGCGTTGCGGCTGCACAGCAATGGTATCGTGAGGCTGCATCGCAGCCTATTCAGATGGCTGCCGAGTAAATTTTTATCAGTTCATGAGTGGTGTGAGAGGCGGGAACCATACGGTTCCCGCTTTTTTTGTTTGTCAGCCAATCGCTTCGATCAGCGCCTCGCCGAGGCCAGCAGGGTTTTCGGATACGATGATGCCCGCCGCACGCATGGCTTCGATCTTGTCTTCCGCGCCGCCTTTGCCGCCTGAAACAATCGCCCCCGCGTGGCCCATCGTGCGGCCCGGAGGGGCCGTGCGGCCCGCGATGAAGCCCGCGACGGGCTTTTTGCGGCCCTTCTTCGCTTCGTCGATCAGGAATTGCGCGGCGTCCTCTTCGGCGCTGCCGCCGATTTCGCCGATCATGATGATGGATTGGGTTTCGTCATCGCCGAGCAGCAGATCGAGCGCGTCGATGTGCTCTGTGCCCTTAATGGGGTCGCCGCCGATGCCGATGCAGGTGCTTTGACCTTTGCCGATTGCGGTGGTCTGTGCGACCGCCTCATAAGTCAGCGTACCGGAGCGGGAGACGATGCCGACGGTGCCGCGTTTGTGGATGTGGCCGGGCATGATGCCGATTTTGCAGGCGTCCGGTGTGATGACGCCGGGGCAGTTCGGCCCGATCAGGCGGCATTTCGAGCCGACCAGCGCGCGCTTGACGCGCATCATATCCAGCACGGGAATGCCCTCGGTGATGCAAACGATCAGCGGAACCTCTGCATCGATGGCCTCAAGGATGGCGTCCGCTGCGAAGGGGGGCGGGACGTAGATGGCGGAGGCGTCTGCTCCGGTGACATGCACGGCTTCGTGGACCGAGTCGAACATCGGCAGACCCAGATGTGACGTGCCGCCTTTACCCGGTGTCACGCCGCCGACCATTTTCGTGCCATAAGCCATCGCCTGCTCGGAGTGGAACGTGCCCTGTGAGCCGGTAAGCCCCTGACAGATAACTTTTGTGTTTTCGTCTACAAGTACGGCCATTGGCTCTGTTCCTTCACGGTCTTCAGGCGTTTCGTTTATTCGCTTCAACGTATGGCGATCATACGCGGGAGGGTTTTACGCTGTCATCGCCGGAACAAGCAACCGTGGATTATAGTGTTTTGAATACGTATTCCGTTGCCTTGCGCCGCAAGGGTTTTGTCACCCCCTGCCGACAAAAGGCATATTCGTCGCCATGATCGTCTGTGACAGGACATTCACATCAAGCGGCAGTTGCGCCATTGTCAGCACGGCATGGGCGACGTGTCTGACATCCATCGTCGGTTCGGCACGCATGGAGCCATCGGCTTGCGGGACGCCTTTGGCCATTCGCTCGGTCATTTCGGAGGCTGTGTTGCCGATATCGATCTGGCCACAGGCGATGGAATAGGGGCGACCGTCCAGCGCGATGGATTTGGTCAGACCCGAGATCGCATGTTTCGATGCCGTGTATGGGGCCGAGCCGGGGCGCGGGACATGGGCGGAGATTGAGCCGTTATTGATGATACGTCCGCCCTGCGGATCTTGCGCCTTCATCATCTTCACCGCGTTGCTGGCAATCAGGAATGCGCCGTCGAGATTGACGGAGATCACCTTGCGCCAGTCGGCGAAGGAAAGTTCGCCCACATCGGCGGGGGGGACGTTGTTACCGGCATTGTTGAAGACCACATCGAGCCGCCCGTGCGCGCTTTCGATCTGTGCGAACAGCGCCGCCACGGAGTCAGGGTCGGATACGTCACAAGCGACAGCCATCGCATTACCGCCAAGGCCAGCAGCGGCGGCGGCGAGTTTGTCGGCGTTGCGTGCGGCCATGACGACGGTGTGTCCGGCTTCGGCAAAAGCCCGCGCGGTGGCGAGGCCGATGCCCTGACTTGCTCCGGTAACGAGGGTGATCATGGGGTCGCTCCTATTGTGAATCGCGATAGCGCTCGAACCAGCCGAGGCCGCTGAGTGTTGTATTTTCAGGATGATATTCGCAGCCGGCCCAGCCCGCATAGCCCGTTGCGTCGAGCACATCCATCAGGCGGTGCATATCAAACTCTCCGCCATCCGGCTCATGCCTTTCGGGCACGCCCGCAATCTGGATATGGCGCGTGATCGGGGCGAGGGTGCGGATACGGGTGATCAGGTCGCCATGCGTGATCTGGCAGTGATAAAGATCGAGTTGCAGGCCCAGATTAGGCGCGTCAACGGCGGCGATGATCGCAGCGGCCTGATCGACGTTATTGAGGAAATAGCCGGGCATGTCGCGGCTGTTAATCGGCTCTATGACAAAGGATTGCCGCGGCGCTTGTGCTGTGGCGAGGCGCAGGTTTTCGATGAGCGTTTCCCGCGCCTCCGGGTCATGCGTGATGCCGGACATGATGTGGATATGATCCGGCTTGATGATAGTGGCATAGTCCAGCGCCTGAGCGAGATGGCGGCGGAACAACGGTTGCGCGTCAGGGATGGCGGCAAACCCGCGCTCGCCCGCATTGAAACGCCCCGCGCTGATATTGAAAAGGGCTTGGGTCAGGCCCGCGCTGTCCAGTGCAGCGCGGATGTCGGCGGGGTCGTGCTCGTAGGGGAACAGGAATTCAACCCCTTTGAACCCCGCATCCGCCGCCGCCGCGAACCGCCGCATAAACGGCAGCTCGGTGAACATCATCGACAGATTGGCGGCAAAGCGTGGCACAGGTTCTACGCGCTGTAATCGACGACGGTTTGGCGCTGTTCTCCAAGGCCGTCAATGCCCAGCTCGATTGTGTCGCCGGGTTGCAGCCACGGTTGGCCCTCCATACCCAGAATGACGCCTTCGGGGGTTCCGGTCGCGATCACATCGCCGGGCATCAGGCGCATGAAGCGGGACATGTAGCTGACGATCTCGGCCACGCTGAAGATCATATCGGCGGTGTTGGAATTCTGCCGCATCTCACCATTGACCTTGAGCCAGCAGCCCAGCGTTTGCGGGTCCGGCACTTCGTCCGCCGTCACAAGCCACGGACCTGTGGGGCCGAATGTGGGTGCGGATTTGCCCTTGACCCACTGGCCGAGGCGGCGGGCTTGGAATTCGCGTTCGGAGACATCGTTAATCACACAATATCCGGTTACCGCCTTGAGTGCATCGGCCTCCGAGATGTGCTCGGTGACTTCGCCGATAACAATGCCAAGTTCGACTTCGTAGTCGAGTTCTTTGGAATCTTTCGGGCGGATCACGTCGTCGTTGGGACCGCAAAGGGCGGAGGCGGCCTTGTTGAACAGGATCGGCTCGCCCGGGATCTCCATGCCCGCCTCTTCGGCGTGTTTGGTGTAGTTCAGGCCGACACAGTGGAATGTGGGTGTCGATGCCACGCACGAACCGATGCGTTGGTTTGCGTCCAGAACGGCAAGGTCATCCGCATTGATGCCGCGCACAGCATCCAGCATCCGCAGCGAGACGGTGTCGCCCGCAAAATCGCCGACATGGCCGGAAAGGTCGCGATAGGTGCCATCGGTGTGTAGCAGAGCAGGTTTTTCCGACCCGGCGGGGCCAACGCGCAGCAATTTCATCTCGTTCTCCAGCGTATAAATTTGTTGAAAGGATTAAGCGCAGGTCGCCTTATGCGGTCAAGGGATGGGAGGGGCCGCCGCGTAAATCTCTTCGACGATTTCCTGATTGCGCAGATACAAATGTGCCTCGGTTTCGGCGTCTTGGCCGCACTGCCACGCGTTCAGGATCGCGTGGTTGCACAGATAAACACAGTCGCCGCCGAAATGGTGGTCATGCCAGTCGAAGGGCTGCTGTGCTTCTGTGTTCGAGCCGAAAAGGCGCAGCCAAAGCCGGCCTTCGCCGTCGAGGCGCAACGTCCCGCCGGACCCCTCCAGCATCATTTCGCCCATCGTCAGGCGGCGGTTGGTGGCGATGTGATCGCTCAGGCGATTGCCGTCATAAATACCGCGTGTGCCGTTCTCAAAATGGAAGGTGATGAGCGCGGCATCCTCGCCCGCGATGACGGGGTTGAGGCGGCTCAGATGCGCGTGGGTGCTGGTGATTTCGCCCATCAGATAGCGGAATGTGTCGATCCAGTGGATTGCCGTTTCGTGTATCAGAAGGCGCGGCATTGTTTGGAAATAGGGCTGGCGGTCGAGATAGGCGTCCGGCCCCTGACCATCCCCTGTGCGCATCCGGAAGGTGATTTGATAGGGCGTGCCGATTGCGCCTGCCTCCATCAGCTTTTTCGTCTGCCGATACCACGGCTGAAAGCGGACGTTTTCGTGGATGGCCAGGCGGGTGTTGTGCTGGTTGGCGATGGTGATGGCTTTGCGGGCATCTGTAACGCCGCCGCAGAAGGGTTTTTGGCAGATGATATGGTCCACATTCGGGGCCAGCGTACCGATCAGGCCCAGATGTGCCGGCGGCGGGGTTGTGATGTCGATCAGGTCGGGGTTGAGCGTTTCGATCATTTCCGTGGCGTCTGTGAATGCCGGAATGCCGAAGGTTTCAGCGGTTTGTGCCGCGCGCTCCGCATCCGTTTCGCAGAAGCCTACCAGATTGACGCCCGTCATCCGCTGCCACGCATCGAAGTGGAATTGGCCGAAATATCCCGCCCCGACAATCGCGACGCGGGGTATTTCCGGCAGCTTAGACATCTGTTCTGGCAAGGGCGGCTTCGACGGCGGAGAAAACGGCGGTGGTGCCCGCTTTGCCGCCCAGCTCGCAGGTTACGAGATCGCCGGGGGCGAACGCGGTTTCCACGGCGCTGCGGATCAGTGCGCCCGTTTTGACCGCTTCTGAACTTCCGTGGCGCTTGCCGAGCCAGTCAAGCATCATCGCCGAAGACAGGATCATCGCGGTCGGATTGGCCAAGCCTTGCCCCGCAATATCGGGGGCAGAACCGTGGCAGGGCTGGAACACCGCATGGTCATCGCCGATATCCGCCGAGGGTGCGTAGCCCATGCCTCCCATCAGCGCCGCACCCAGATCAGACAGGATATCGCCGAACATATTTTCGGTGACGGCAACGTCGATGGTCCAAGGTTTTTGCACCATCGTCATCGCAAACGCATCGACATAGGCCATGTCGGTCGCGATGGCGGGCATCAGTGCGGCGCGTTCGTGGAAAATCTCGCGCCAGAAGGCAAATGCCTGGAAGACATTGGCTTTATCGACGGAGGTGACTTTGTTCTGGCCGCCGCGCTCCTCCGCCAGCCTGAACGCGAAATCGAACAGTTTTTCGCAGACGGGCCGCGTGATGACCATCGTTTCGCGGGCCTCCGCATCGCCGTTGCGTGTGCCGGGCGCGATGGGCGCGAACAAACCTTCGATGGATTCGCGGATGATGACGTAGTCGATGTCATGGGCGCGGGGATCGGCAAGGATGGCGCGGACACCTGGAATGGGTTTGACCGGGCGCACACCGGCGTAAAGACCCAACTCGAATCTGAGGCTGACTTGAGGCGTAATCTCGCGCCCGTCGGGATAGCGCACCGATGGCAGGCCCATCGCGGCCAGCAGGATCGCATCCGCCTCCCGCGCCTCGCCCAACGCTTTTTCGGGCAGGGCGTCACCCTCATCAAGATAACACTTCGCCCCTGCAACAGCGGGCCGCCAGTCGAATCCGAAGCCGCCGACACGGTTCGCGGCGTTTTCGAGCAGGCGCAGGGTCGGCTCTGTAATTTCCTCACCGATGCCGTCGCCGGGGAATGTGGCTACGCGGAATGTGTTGTCGTTCTTCAAGTGTCGTCCTCCAGATAACGGGCGAGCGGTCCGAGATCACAGGACCAGTGGGGCAGGGCGCGCCCCGCAACAGGGCTTTTGAATGCGGCAATGGAATCGCCGAGCAGGCATCCCAGATACGCTGTTTTAAGGTCAGCGCCGCCGAAAGCGAGGTTGGAAATGTTTTTGAGCATTTTGGATTTCAACGTGTCGAGATGCGGGCGGTCCATCTCTCCCGCCCGAAAGGCCGCTTCCACCCATGCGAGGTGCTCCGGGTCGCTGTCCTCCAGAACGGTCTCGATCCGGCCATCCGGCCAAACGCGCAGCACACGGTTCGAGACAATGGAGGTGACAAAGAGGGAACCGTCAATGGCGGGTGTTATTCCGTCCGGGAACGTACCCGCCCCGAACTCTGCGATGGTGCGGCGGTTGGTGAGGGTATCGCCGACAATATCGAAGGCGGTCAGACGCCGGGCGAAAGTCTCATTGACCCAAAGCGTGCGTTCATCTTCGGACAGCAGACATTCGTTTGTGTAACCTAAGCCATCCGCAACGATGCGTGTTTCACCATTTGTGTGTAGCGCGATGAAGCCCGTGTTGGCATTGGGGATATAATCAAGCGCGCGGGGGATTTTTGTGGTCGATACCGTAATCCAATGCCGCCCTTTGCTGTCGCCTGTTACGAAATTCGCCGGGGGCATGGGCGCGCCGTCCACCGTATCCGTGACGGTCTCGACTGTGCCATCGGCGAAGAAGCGATAAACCGCGCCTTGCGTTGAACCCAAATGTGCGATTAAGAAACTGCCGCCGTTTTCAAGGGCGAGTCCATTGGCCCTGATGGCCGAATCGCTGTTCCGAGTTTCACCCTTTGATTGAATGTGGTATGTTTGCCCTGCGGGTGTAATGACACTGATACCACCTTTGTTACGCCAATAGGGGGCGAATAAAAGACCTGATTTGTGGGCAACCACACACTCTGGTCGTATAAGTCCCTTTCCAGTTGCAATTACCTTTTGTCTATTGACTTCCATACGAGCGCGGACTTTTTGGTTATTGATAAAGATCGGTTTATTTTCTGATATGCATACTTAATGCGTGTCGTAAATGGAGGTAACACTTGTTTGTCGTTACGGTTCTTTTTGAAGTTGAAAGAAGCGACGCAAGCGCTTTTTTGCAGCGCGCCTTGCAACAAGCTGAAGACAGCTTGCGTGAGCAAGGATGTCAACGCTTTGATGTATGCGTTGACCAGAAAAGGCCGGAACGGGTGTTTTTATACGAAATCTATGATGATGCGGCGGCATTTGCCGCGCATTTATCCTCGGAGCATTTTCTGGCCTTTGATCGCGGCATTTCTGCGATCACCCGCGAGAAGAGCGTCACTTCGTGGGAGTTGAAGTCAACTTGATATGGCCGGCATCAAATGCCGTTGAAATCACTCTAAGAACCGCTGATCGAACGGGTAAGTGGTCAGGTTTTCGTATCCGGTTTCGGTGATGAGTACCTGATCTTCCAGTTTGATGCCGCACGGCCCGCCAACCTCGCCGTAATAGACCTCCACACACAGTGTCATGCCCGGTTCCAGGATGGTGTCGTGCATTCCCGCTTCCCAATCCTGCGGATAGCGCACGGACGGGTATTCGTCGCACAGGCCCACGCCGTGATAGACAACGCCGTAGCGTTGGTCGGCGTATTTCGCGGGCAGTGGCTGTGCGAGGTCGGTCAGTTCGTTGACGCTGAGACCGGGGCGCAGGAGAGCCATGTTGGTCATTATGTGATCGTGGGCATCGCGGTAAATCTGCTTCTGATACGCGGTGGGTTCGGCATCGCCGACGATCCATGTGCGGCTGAGATCGGAACAATAACCGTAAGGGCCGATCAGGTCGGTATCGAACGCGAGAATATCCCCCTCCGCCATCACACGCGGCCCGGCCTCCTGAAACCACGGGTTCGTGCGCGGGCCGGAGGAGAGGATGCGGGTTTCGATCCACTCGCCGCCGCGAATATGGTTGCCGTGTTGCAGGATCGCCCACGCGTCAACTTCAGTGATGCCGGGTTTGACCATCGCCTCCATCTCGTGCATCGCGGACTCGCAGGCGGCAATGGCACAGCGCATGGCGTTGATTTCGTTGTCGTTTTTAATGACGCGGGCGAACTCGGTGATCTCCTGCCCGTTAGTGATCTCGACACCCAGTTTTTCGAGCGCCAGATGCCCCGCGCGTTCCATACGGTCGACGCCGAGGCGGCGGTTGCCGCCGCAATGCGCGCGCATCAGGGCATCGACTTCGCCCGCGAAATGGGCGGCGTGTTGATCCACCAGCCCCGCGCTCTCGAAATAGAAGAAGCTGGCCCCGTGGCGGACCTCGTTGATGAGCGGCAGGTGCGTGGTCAGATGGTCGGAGCCGTGGAAATCCCACAGCACGACATGCCCGCCAGCCGAGACAAAACACGCGCGGGCGGGGTTGTGGGTGGTCCACAGCTGCATATTCGTGCTGTCGGTGATGTAGCGGATGTTGAGCGGATCGAAGGTCAAAACGCCGCCGATGTCGCGTTTTTGGAGTTGATCGACAATGCGCGAAAGGCGGTATTCGCGTAGCTTTGGCATATCGGGCGGGGTGATGCCCCGCGCGGCCCACTCGTTGAAGGCAAGGTCGGTCGGGCCGATCTCAACGCGGTCGTTATCGAGGGGCGTTCCGTCCGGCTTGAACAGCGTCGTCGCGCGGCGGCGGCTGGGGTCAATCTTCCGGTTCGAGCCGATATGGATGTTCATGGCGCGTCTCCCTTTTGCATGAGTGTGAAACCCGGCACGGGCAAGCCGCGCGCCTGTTTGCGACAGGGATGTCGTTACCGCGCATCTTTCAATATCAGCTCAGACGCCCGCTCGCCGACCATGATTGCGGGGGCGTTTGTGTTACCGCTGGGGATGGTGGGGAAGATTGAGGCATCGGCGACGCGCAGGCCCGTGACGCCACGAACGCACAGACGTTCATCCACTACGGAGGCGGGATCGCAGCCCATCCGGCAGGTGCCGCAAGGGTGGAAGACGGTCCATGCGTTGTCGCGGATATGGGTGAGCAGGTCTGCGTCCGAGTTGGTATCGGGTGAGGGGGTGATGCGGGTGTCGATGATGCTCTGCAGGGCGGTGGTCGCGGCGAGTTGTCGGATCAGGCGGGTTCCGGCGAGCATCAGGGCGCGGTCGGCCTCTGTGTCGAGATAGTTGGGGTGGATCTGCATCGGCGTGAGCGGGTCTGCGGAGCGGATGGCCATGTGGCCGCGACTGGTGGGGCGGCAGGGGTTGAAGCCGAGCAGGAAGCCGGGGAAGGGGTCGGGTGACATGAGCGGGCGGGTGCCGGCGGGGGCGCGGGTGTAGCTGAGCGGGGAGAAATAGAGCTGGATGTCGGGCCAGTCTGTGCCTTCAGTCAGTGTCACGAACCCGCCCGCCTGATTGAGGCTGAGCGAGAGCGGGCCGCGGCGGGTGAGCAGGAATTGCAGTCCCGCGCGCAACTTTCCCCACCACGGGCGCAGGCTTTGGTTCAGGGTCGGCACGGTGGCGCGGTAGAGGTGGTCGTAGCCGAGATGGTCTTGCAGGTTTTGGCCGACTTGCGGCGCGTCGTGTATGGGCGTGATACCGTGTTGTGAGAGGAGTGCGGCGGGGCCGATGCCGCTGAGTTGCAGCAGTTGGGGGGAATTGATGGCACCGCCGCAGAGGATGACTTCATGGCGGGCGGTGGCGGTTTTGGTCTGGCCGTGCTGGCGGTATGCGATGCCTGTGGCGCGGTTTTGGTCGATCAGGATGCGGGTGGCGTGGGCCTTGGTTTCGACACGCAGGTTCGGGCGCTTCATCGCGGGACGCAGGTAGCAGCGGGCGGTGGAGGCGCGCAGGCCGTCTTTCGTGGTGATCTGGTAGGAGGCCGCGCCCTCCATATCCGCGCCGTTATAGTCGGGGTTGACCGATAGGCCGATCTGCCGTGCCGCGTCGTAATAATGTGCGCAAATCGGGTGGGCCTGGGCGGATACGTCGGAGACGGCGAGCGGGCCGTCGCCGCCGCGCAGGTCGTCCGCCCCGCCGCTCCAACTTTCCATGCGTTTGAAGGTGGGGGCGATGTCGGACCATGACCAACCGGGTGCTGTCTCACCCCATGTGTCGTAATCGCGATGGTGGCCGCGCACATAGACCATCGCGTTGATTGAACTGGACCCGCCGAGGACTTTGCCGCGTGGCCAGTAGCTGGGCTTATCGTTCAGGCCGGGGACCGGGTCGGTGGTGTATTTCCAGTTCACGCGCGCGTCGTAATAGACTTTGCCGTAGCCCAGCGGCATTTGAACCCAGAAATTGCGGTCTGACCCGCCCGCCTCTAACACTAGAACAGTGTGGCGTCCGTCTTCTGTCAGACGCGCGGCAAGGGCGGCCCCGGCGGAGCCTGCCCCGACGATGATGAAGTCAAATTCGTCTGCCATGTCCGGTCTTTCACAGCGATAAAGTCGGCTGACCAGCAACAGCAGAATGCGGCGGATTGCAATCGGGAAATGTCTGATGCACGGCAATCGCTTGAAAGGCCAACCTGTTAAAATCACCTGCTGCGAAGTCGTTTTACAGATTGGAAATTGTCATCGTCGGACTTCTTCCGACGATCCGGAACAGCACAACCTCTCCAACGACACCTCAGGACTGTCGGATTTA
>CALFAK010000015.1 GCA_937948985.1 uncultured Neomegalonema sp.
CACCGCTGCGGTCGCTTTGCGACAGCTTTACTCCGCCGGCGTCGACGATCCCCGCCGCTCACGCTCCAACCGCACCCGCTCCTCAGCCTCCAGCCACCAGCGCGGCGGGGCGTAGCGGGCAAAGGCGAAGACGCGCTGCACCCATGCCATCAACCCGTGCCGCTCCATCCACAGGGCATAGCGCACATAGGTCGGGTCTTGCGACAGATGCCGCTCCTCGGTCCGCGCGCGGATGTAGTAGATCAGGTTCACGGCCAGCAACCGCAGCGTCCGCCGCAGCGCATCGCCCCACATATGATGCCAGCCCTGCCCTCTGAACCCCATCACAAACGGCGCGATAAACGGCATCGCCTCGAACCACCAGCTCAGGTTTTTCGACAGATACGCGGGGTGCTTTGACCACCGATACGGCCCGTTGGTGATAATCCCCCGATGCGTCAGGTTAGAGAACCGCAGCCCGAAACTCACCGACGCCCATGTATAAACGCCCATCAGCAGCAGGATGATAATCGCAAACGCCGCCTGAACGGCAGGGTAGGGCGCCAACACCCCCGTCCACGCGAAATCATCATCGCGATAGGCGAAATAGTTCGGCCCGATCAAACCCCAAAACGGCTGATAACAGATAATCGCGGGCAGCCACCCCGACCATGTCGGCTCCGCCGATCGGATATGGCTGTCAAACATCCGCATCGTCAGCGTATAGCCGACCACGATCACGCCCACATCGACCAGGATCAGCAAATCATACCCGATCCGCTGCCACGCGATGATGTTCAGCGCATTCACATCCAGCGTGAAAGGCGGTAACTGAACATTGCGCAAGTGATTGATATTGCCATGAAAATACGCAAACATCAGCGGCAGGAAGAACGCCTTTACCAGCCACCCCAGCGCATGTTGCCTGATCTTGCCAAGGTCCACATCATCGGACCAGCCCAGCATCAACGCGCCCAGATGCCAGTACCCGTCACGCGGCTCCTCCATCTTCCCGTCGATCCAGTAAAAATACGCGGGCGAGCCGAGCAGAACCACCGGAATCGCATACTCCAGCACCGCCCAAAACGGCTCAAACAAGGTGCCGCTATACTCAGGGAACAACGAATAAACCAACGCGATAACCGCCAGTGTCGTCCACAGGCCCAGCAACTTTACGAGCCACCGCCCGACATCAGGCGTCCCGTACCGCCGCCAGTTGATCCCCTCCTCATGGGGGCGTTTCCCGCGCAGCAGTACGAATTCCAGCACGATCAACGGCACCGCAAACGCCCCTGCCGCCAGCACTGTGGCCAGCAACGCGGGCACCTCAGGATGCTGGCGCAGCACATATGTCGCCGCCAGCATACAGGCGACACCGATCCAATTGATCCACATCACCGTCGCGGAAACCGGACATTTCAGGCCGTCATCAGGCCGCACCGGGCCGCTCATTACGCGCTCTCCGGCTGTTCCGATGACATAAGGCCCGCTCCGGTGAACAGATCAGGGGTCAGGCTCGTCACCGCCTCCAACTGTGCACGGTATTCGATATTCGCGGCGATCAGCTCAACGCCACATGATTGCAGTACCGCTTTCAACCGCGTCGGGTCACCCTTCTGCGATGCCGCACTGCGCGCCATCGCCGGACCATCGACTGAGATATAGCGCAAGCCGTTCTTACCCATGCCCGCCAGATCAACCGACCAATCCGTCATCCGCTCCAGCGCAAACCCGCCACCCGCTTCGATCACATGCATCACGGCGTCAGGCATCCCGTCCGACAGAACCGATTGCGGCATCATCATCACCAATTCCCGCGCGCGACCGCCTTGCAGCACCTCTTCAACACCTCTGGCAAAGTCGGGCAGTGTCAGGATCGGGTGCGCGATCCGAACGAATACCGGATCCCCCCCGGTCAGCTCCAATGCTTCTTCCAGCACCCGCAAGCCGCTCTCAACACCGGGCGTTTCCGCGTTATCCTCTATCAGCACGCCTTTGGGAGCGTTAAAGCTGACATCAAACAACGGCGCTTTGTGCAATGCGGGGCCGTTTGCAACCTGTTTGAGATTCTCGCGCAGTTTCTCGCGGTGCCCCGATAGTGAGGCCGCCGATTCCACCAAAGAGCGCCCGCCATGCCCCTCACCCACGACGCGGGCGATGGGGTGCGCTTCTGTAAAATTAACAGGCTGCTGCTGTGCGGATTGCATGGCTTGTTCCGCACTGGATTGGCGGATTGCTTGCAGATTTTGCTCCAGCGTATCCAGCCGCGATAGCGTGTTCTGCTGTGGCGTCTCAACGTCGGACAACCGTTCAGACAACCGCGCGACCGACTGGCGGACATCATCCAGCGCGCGGGGTTCCAGCTGCCCGCCAACCTCTGCGGCATCGGACGCCACGCCCTCAATAATCGCCGCAAGCTCATCAATCGTCCCGCGCATTTCCTCAATCTCCGCCGAGCGTCGCGCATCCGCTGCTTGCAGTTCGGTCAGGTCTTCTTCCAGAAAAGCGGTGTCATGGTCGACGGGTTCAGGCGGTTGCATCGCAAAAGCAAGTGCCAATCCGGCAAGGGCAATGGCAAGACATGCCGCCCACTGACCCGTCAAAACCGCCAATGCCAGCGCCAATAGGCAGCATACGCCAAAGACAATGAGCGGTAATTGCTGCTTATTGGGCATATGCACAAAATCCTGTCAAGCTGACGCACGAGTCGCGTCTTGTTAGCCATACTGTTTTTCAGGTTGCGCTTTAAATGAGGTTAACGCGAGCGTCCCGCGCGCCAGTCGGCCCAGGCTTCCGGGGTATCCAGATCGGTGGTGATCGCGTGGCTTTCCAATGTGACGGGCGTAATGGATGCCTTTGATTTCATGAGTAATTTCTGCGCGCCTTGATCGCCGTTCAATATTGATAAAGCTGCAAAATGCCCGTCGCAAAACAGCACGGGATTGCCCCAGCGCCCTTGCCCGTCACGCGGGCGAACGATCTGATCGGGTGTGTTCGGATCACACGCGGCCATGATTCTGTTAAGTATGTGTGAGGTGATATCGGGCATGTCCGCAAGCATGATGATCGCCGCATCCGCGTCCCCGGCCGCCTTGACCCCCGCCGCAATGGATCCGCCCATCCCCGCTGCCCAATCGGCATTTATAACGGTCGTCAGGGACAGACCGGACAGCGCCGCCCTGCGCTCCGCTTCCCGCGCACCCAGAACCACGACCACGCTCTGCGCATCGCTTTCGCAGGCCACCCGGGCACTCCGGTGCAGCAGTTTCTCACCGTCGATCTCCTCCAACAGCTTATCGCCACCCCGCATCCGCGTGGAACCGCCTGCCGCCAGCAGGACAATCGCGATATTCATCGCCTGATCTTTTCGCGCGGATGTGGGCGGCCCGGCATTTCTTTCAGCAATCCGCCGACACCCATCCCGGCGATGTCCTCTGCGGTAACCGGCAAGCGCGCCACGATCCGCTCCAGCACCCAATCGGCCCCGTTCAATGCCGGGGAGCGCGCGCAGCCGGGCAGAATAATCGCAGGAACCCCGCCAATCTCCCCCAACACCAACAAATTACCGGGGTCCACAGGCATCCCGAACCGCCCGATCACGCCGCCCGCCGCCTTCAGTGCAGCGGGGGCAATATCGCCCCTGTCTGAGGTCGCCGACCCGCCGAGGATCAACAACAGATCGGGCGCATCCGCCATCGCCGTCTCAATCCCGACCCGCAGCGTATCCGTATCATGTGGCAAAATCCGCGCGGGCAGGGCGGTACCGCCCAATCCGGCCAACCGTGCCTCCACCGCCCCGATCCCCTTGGCGATGATCGAATCTTTTTGCCCGTCCACCTGCGTCACGATTACCGCCGCCCGCATCGCCTGAAACGGATGCAAGACCAACCCGCCGCGCAAATGCCCGCACACCGCATCCAGTGAACCCCGCGCCGCCGCATAAGGAATAACCTTGGCCGTCGCCGCCAGTTGCCCCGCTTCAAGCCGCGCGTAGTCGGCAGGCGTCGCAAGCGTCAGCGCCTCATCCACCGCATTCGCCGCGTTAACCGCATCGACACGCACCCGCAGCAATCCCGCTTCCACAGCGTAAAGATTGCACCGCCCCGTCGCCGCGTCCGAGACACGCAAGCCACCGCCCGCCGCCGCTTCCGCAATCGCCCGCGCTGCATCATCCTCGCCCGCATCATCCGTTTCGAGAACGGCGGCAATCACGGTGTCATGCCCCGCAGCGTGCAAATCCGCACAATCGGCGGCACTCAATACGCTGCCCTTTTTGATAACCCGCCCGTCCAAACGGAGTGAATGGGCAAGGATCGCCCCTTCCGCCTCACCGATTGGACAATGCCCGAACCTCATGGCCGCGTTTCAGGCTTGCGCAGCCGCTCAACCACGCGTCCCATTACCGACACAGCGATCTCGGCGGGTGTCTTCGCGCCAATATCCAGCCCGATCGGCGCATCAATCCGTGCCAGTGCCGCCTCGCTGAACCCCGCCTCCGTCAACCGCTCCTGCCGCTTCGCACTCGTGCGTTTCGATCCCAGCGCCCCGACATAAAACGCCTCCGACGCCAGCGCCTCCCGCAAGGCCGGATCGTCGATCTTCGGATCATGGCTCAGGCAAACCACCGCTGTGCGCGGGTCCAGCCCGTGCGCGCGCAGCGCCTCGTCCGGCCAATCGCGAGAGATACCCACGCCGGGAAAGCGCGCCTCGGATGAAAAGCTCTCACGTGGGTCAATCACCGTCACATCAAACCCGCTCATCACCGCCATTTGGCTCAAAGGCTGGGCGATATGCGCCGCCCCGATAATCGCCATGCGCAGGGGCGGATTATGCACCGCAAGAAACCAGTCGCGCCCCCCGGCCTCAACCATGCCAGAGCGGTCGCCATCCGCCGCCTTACGCGCCGCAACAGTCAGCTCATCGGTATCGCACAGCGCCAGTATCCGGCGCTCTTTCGTCCCGAAATCCGTGGCCAGCACCGTCCGCGCCCGATCCTTACGCGCCTCCACCAGCGCCCGCAACGTGCCCAGCGGCAAGCCCTCACCCTTGTCTACCGGCTCGACAAACACACGGATATTCCCGCCGCAAGGCAGCCCGACCGCAAAAGCATCATCGTCCGAGACACCAAATTCCAGCAACCGGCACGTCCCGTCCTCCATCGCCTCGAACGCCTCCGCCGCCACCGCGCTCTCAACACAGCCGCCCGACACAGACCCCGCCAGCGCGCCATCCGCCGAAATCCCAAGCTGCGCCCCCGCCTGTCGCGGC
>CALFAK010000016.1 GCA_937948985.1 uncultured Neomegalonema sp.
AACCGGTTCGCGAACACCCATGAGGGCCAGCGGTCGTGAAAAACCGCACGAACAGGCCGGACACACGACCGCATTCTCACGAACCTCGATGAACAGCCAATTCCTTCTTGCAAAACCGGGGGCATCCACACACGCTTGAAGGGCCAAACTGTTAAAATCACCTGCTGCGAAGTCGTTTTACAGATTGGAAATTGCCATCGTCGGATTCGTTCCACGAGTGTCCGGCAGTATGCCGATTTTATAAAGTCTTGTCTTACCGCGACTTGATCGCGGTATCCATTGTTCCACACGCCTTGCACGATGGACCCCGCGAACAAGTCGCGGAGTGACTTCCGGTTTGAAATTAATATTTTTCAGTAAATGCGATGCACCAGCTTTATATGAAGCACTTTCCGATAATAGTGACCAAGCACCTGAAAAGTAAAAACTGCCGGACACGCGTGGGACATGCCCGACAATCCAGAGATGTAATTGGAGAGGTTGTGCTGTTCCGGATCGTCGGAACAAGTCCGGCGATGACAATTTCCAATCTGCAAAACGACTTCACAGCAGGTGATTTTAACAGTTTGGTCTTTCAAGCGATTGCGTTCCCCACAAAAAAGACCCGGCAATCTCTCGCCGGGCCTCCCCACTTCAAAACCAAGCGGCGCTTACTGCACCGTGATAACCGGCGTCTCTGCGGCCGCTTCAGACTGCACAACCTCAATCGTCTCATAGACAATCTCTGCCGGTTCTGCTTGCGTCACGGTGACAACGGGTTCGGTTGTTGTGGTCGCGGCCGGGAGCGATTGTGCGACTTTCGGCTCCTCGGTTGCTACGGATGCTGTGGCGCCGTGGCCGTAGTTGCAGCCGGAATATGCGCTGCCCGCAAAGGCGGATGTGGCGCTTAAACTCGCGATTGCGATGATGAGGGACGTGCGGATCATGACAGCCTCCTGTGAGTTTCAATCTCTCGAGGGCTAAACGCTAGCGCGCATTGGTGCGGGCTGCAATAGCTTTGCATCTGGTCAGTTTATACTGCGCTTGAACTTCTCTTGCCCTGCCGGGAACTGTATCCGCTCCTGCACATCATCCAACCACCGCCCGACCCGGGCTTGATTGACACCCATATCGTGATAGCCATAACGCGAGCGGCTGTAGAGCGACAGATACGTGCCGCCCCCTTCCGCATCGGCGATCTTGACCGAGATATAGTCGGGAAACCCCAGCAGCCCGCTGCGCTGAACGTAGGTCACAAAAGCCTCATCCATGCTGCCGCCCAGCACAGATGTGCCCTTTTCAGACAATGCGACGGTGTTGAGCGCCATCGCCACCGTATCAGGCGGCGCGTCGAATTGGCGGTCGATCACGCGATACGCGTTGGGCTTGCCCGTCATAACCGCTGTATCCGGGTTCACATGCCAGTCCTCAGGGTCGGATGCCGACAGACGCACGTGAAGGACACCGCCAAGCGCGATGCCGGTCAGGGCAAGAAGAAACCATTTTATCACGATATGCCTTGCGATCCGCGAGCGCCAATCATGACGCCCGCAGAGGGTTTTAGATCAAATCCCGCGCGCCGCCGCGCCGATCAGCGCGTTGGTGCCGCCCAGAAGCTGGTTCAACGTGCGGTTCCAGTTCGTCACAGGTTGCGGCGTGACATACAGGATATCGTCAGGGCGCATCTTAAACACCGTCGCAGCCGCCATATTGGCGATGTTCCGCGCGTCGAGCTTAAAGATATAGACCTTCGGGCGTTTGCCTTCGATGTAATCCGTGCGGATCACATGGATTCCGCGCGGATCACCCGTCGCCGGATCGAACCCGCGTGCCTCATACAGCGCATCCGCAAGGCTCATCAACTGCCCGTAAGGCATCGGCACCCGCATGTTCTGGTCCACTTCGCCCGCCACGAACACATGATCACGCACCAGCCCGCCGATGCGTTCTTGCGTGTTCAGCTGCGACAGGCCCAGCTGCTGCGCATCCCGCTGCCCGGATTGCGCCCGCAGGGCCTGATCATCGCGTTGCAGGTCAAACTGGCCGCGCCGGATTTCCAGCTCCTGTTGCGTGCGCAGCAGGTTCTGCTGGTCGATTTCCAACGCCGCCCGCTCACGATCCGCGCGCGCGCGTTGCAGCTCCAGCTCAACCTGCTCACGCTGTTCTCTCAGGCGTTGAAGCTCCAGAGTTTGCTCCTCGCGCTGGTTGCGCAGACGTTGCAGCTCAAAAGCCTGTGTCTCACGGTCGGCCCGCGCTTGCGCCAAGGCGAATTCATCCGCCTCCCGTTGCGCGCGGGTCCGTGCAAGGTCAAATTGATCCCTGTCAAGCTGCGCCCTGCCGCGGGCGATGTTCAACTGGTCCGCCTCGCGTTGCGCCCGCTGACGGGCCAGCTCAAACTGCTCTTGCGCAAGACGTGCGGCTTCGAGATCTCTTTGCAGCTTTTGCTGTTCCAACTCCAAGCGCCGTTGTTGAATGATGTATTCACGTTCGTCACGCTCGTCGCCAATCTGATCCAATTCAAGACGCTGCTTGGTCAAATCTTGTTGCAACTGCTGCGTCTGAACTTGCTTGTCTTGCAGTTCAATACGTTTGCGGTCCAGATCAACGGCTTCGATGGTCCTGTTCAATCCGGCATCACGCGCCTGTACGCCCAGCGGATCGACAACAACGATCCGGTCTTTATGGCGCAGGATCGTCCGCGAACCGGCATTGCCGAATGCAACTTCGTTAAAATTAACACTGTATTTGGTGATCCCGCCGGACGCGTCGGTCCTGAAAAGCTGAATTTCCGCATCATCGTAGATCTGGTTCGCGGCATTGGCGAGCAGCACCGCTTGTTGCAACGTGACGGGAATCATCGAAACCTTGCCCACGTCCGAAGAAATACTCTTGCCCGAGATCGTGTAGATTTGGCTGTTGAACTCAGCGATATTCACAACCGCAATCGGCGCGCGGTAAACAGGCTTCATTCTCTCAAGAATTTCAATCCGCGCCTGCTCAACGTCAAGGCCGCCCACGTCGATATATTTCAGGTCGGGCATAAAGATACGGCCCTGTTGATCAACCTGATACCGGGTCTGCAAGTCAACATTGCCAAGGCCGTTCAAACCGCTGTTCTGGTTGGAATCCGCCGCGTTATAGACGATCAGCAAGTCACCGGGGCCGATTTTGTAGGAGGTAATATCGTCGTTCGGAAACCGTCCTTCCACTTCCGCAACCACATTGGTCGATTGCGTCGTTGCCCGCACAGCCACGGGGCCGCTCACTTGCGCGAGTTTTGTCGGCTTATACGCTGTCACGGGGCTGGCATCGCCGCGCAGCGCGGAGGGCAACGGACGGGGCTGATAGGGCCAGCGCGAATTGGCTTCCTGCGCCGAAGCAATGGTCAGATTGACAATCTGTGTTTCAAATGGAGAGCGTTCATCGTCACGGATCAGCAACGAAGTCTCCGATGGCGCGTAAACCGGATAATAAATCGCCCCGCAGCCCGTGAGCATCGTTCCGGCCAGCAGGCCCATTCCGAGTCGTTTTGCGATGCGATTGAGAGCAGGGATTTCCACTGAAGACGCTTTCGCGACAAATTTTTCCAACTGAGCCACTGTTCTAAACCTCGTAATTAATGCGCCGGCATCGGATGCCGGAACCGGGCTTAACCCGTGTGCGCCCGCAGACAATCCGTTCTATTGCGTCCACAGGAAGCACATTTTGCGCCATCTTTGACGGTCAGCTTAATGGCGTCTTGACGGATATCCAATACTTTACGTGCTATTGTGGTAAAACAAAGAGCGGGTTCCTGTGCATTTCACGTTTCGCTGGCGGTCAAATGGAATGAGAGATGTTCGATGCGATTGCTGAACCTCAATTTCGATCTTGGTTTACGCCGTACCGCTTCGGCTGCCCCTGATCGATTCGATCTTCCAGAGACGGTCTATGCGGTGGGTGATCTGCATGGGCGGTATGATTTGCTCTGTGCCATTCTGGCAAAGATCAACCTCGATGCCACGCAATCGCATGTGGTGGAGCCGATAAGCATCGTTTTCATGGGCGATTATATTGACCGTGGCCCCGCCAGTGCGCAGGTGCTCAAAGCACTGCAAGCCATGCGCGTTGATCCGCGTTTTGCGCCGGTTTTTCTGATGGGCAATCACGAGCGCGCGATGCTCGACTTCCTCGATGATCCCGCCACGCACCGGAATTGGCTGATGATGGGCGGGATGCAGACCTTGCGCAGCTTTAAACTGGCCGCCCCTTTGCCTTCGGCGAACGACGATGATTTGCAAGACTGCGCCGCCGCCCTGTCGGATGCGCTGGGATCATGCGAGCGGTTTTTGCGCAAAGCATTGGTGCTCAAACACATGCGTGGCAACGTCGCTTTCTGCCATGCCGCAATGTGTGCGCAGACGGCTGTTCAGGACCAACCGGACGACACGTTGCTATGGGGGGATGCCCGGTTTTTGCAATGCGGCGGACCGGAGGGCGTTTGGGTGGTTCATGGTCATACGATTGTCGGGAAAGCCGAGATCGTCGGCAACCGCATCGCTATCGACACAGGGGCGTATGACAGCGGTATTCTTACGGCGGCGCGGATTGATCGCGATGGATGCAGTTTTCTGACTGCGGGTAAATGACTTTCATCGCGCCAGACAGCTCATTGACGGCGGCGATCGCCTGTCTGTGCCGCGCACAGACGGTGTAAGCTGAAAAAATCTTCCTAATGAACCATTGGCAGCGCAAAGATAACCCCCAAACCCAGCCCGATCAGCCCGACCCGCGCAAACACCCCGCGCGCGCCGATTACGCCGTAAGAAATCGCCGCCAGCCCGGCGCCAACCCGCGCCATCGCGAAAACCGCGCCCGCCGGGTCACTGCCCAGCCGGATTAGGTCAGGGTTCGCGATCATCCCCAGCGGGATGATGTAAAGCCCCACGCCCAGTGCCATCGCGCTCAACGCCACCCTCAGCCAGTTCTCGCCGATCATCCCCGCCGCGATGAACACCGCACCACAGACGGGAGGTGTGATGGTGGACAGCAGGGCGAACCAGAACACAAATAAATGTGCTTGCAACGGCTCCAACCCCAGCTTTTGCAAAGCGGGTCCGGCGACCGAGACGCAGATGACGTAGGCGGCGGTGGTCGGAACCTCCATCCCCAACACCAGACAGGCCAGCGCCGTCAAAAACAGCGACGGCCACAGCAACCCGCCCGAACCGGACAGGATCAGCGACGTTATCTTCACGCCCAGCCCCGTTATCGACAGCACCCCGATGATGATCGACGCGCACAGGATAATCGCGGCAATCATCGCCACTTGCCGTCCCGCGTTCAGGCAGGCGCTCTCGAACCGCAGATATGTGCGCTTGGCGTCAAAGGTCAGCCGCCCGTCGATCAGCAGCATCACGGCACCCGCCAGAATCGCCTGACAGGCGGCGTATTGCGGCGTGACCTTCGCAACGAACATCCCCCACATCAGCACGCCGAACGGGATCAGGAAAAACGCCGAGGTAATCAGCACATCACGCATCGCTGGCGCATCATTCTCGTCAATGCCGCGCAAATCATGGTGGCGCGCATAGGCGTTGATGCCGATCCAGACGGCGAAGAAATAAAGGATCGCGGGCAGCAGCGCGGCGGCCATGATCTGCGTGTAGGGAACCCCCGTCAGCTCGACCATCACAAACGCACCCGCGCCCATCAGCGGGGGCATGATCTGTCCGCCCGACGACGCCACAGCCTCCACGGCGGCGGCGAGACGCTTCGGATAGCCCAAACGCGTCATTGCGGGCAGGGTGATCGCTCCGGTCGAGGCGACATTGGCTGAGGCCGAGCCGGAGATTGAGCCGAACAGCGCCGATGAAATCACCGACACCTTGGCCGCGCCGCCCGTCAACCGTCCCGCAGCAGCGGCGGCGACGTTGAAAAACCCTTGCCCCGCCTCACCCGCATTGAGGACCGCGCCGAAGATAACAAAAATCGCCACCACCCCGACGGAAACGCCCGTGAGGCTGCCCCAAATCCCGCCTTCCGCGATGGTCAGCGTGCCGAGAAAGCTGGCCAGCGGTGTGCCGGAATGGCCGAACTCACCGGGGATGTGCTGGCCCAACAGGCCATAAGCCAGCGCCAGCGCGGCGACCGTCGGCAACGGCCAGCCAATCGCCCGCCGCGCCGCTTCCAACACCGCAACCAGCAGCGTGACGGCGACAGCGATTTGGAAGTTGCTCTCCAAAAACCCGTACTGATCGCCCAGCATATCCCGGTTCAGCGCAATCCAGACACAAGCGCCGATCCCCAGCGCCGCAATCACGCACCCCGTCACCAAACTCACCCCGCTGCGCCCGTAAACCAGCACCCAGGGCAGCGCAAACGCCATATGCAACGGACGGCTGACAAGATTGGGCACAAGACCGGAGAAGATCAGCCCGATATGAAACGCAATCAGCGCAAGGCCGAACAGGGGCCAGAGGCGGTTGGTCGGCATTATAAATCCAAGTGTCATGCCCGCGAAAGCGGGCATCCGGTCTCAAAGATTACCGCTTTCGCGGTAATGACAATAACTC
>CALFAK010000017.1 GCA_937948985.1 uncultured Neomegalonema sp.
GGAGATCGGCACTTTCGCAGAATATTGCCATGAAATTTGGATGACACCTGATCATTATTGGCAACATTGCGCTGCGATTGAGGATAAGGTCGTTGCAAAAGATCTTTGGGAACAATATTGCGCAATGCATAAAGTCACGCATTCAGAACAAGCCTTGATTCAGGCTCAGGCTCAGGCTCAGGCTCAGGCTCAGGCTCAGGCCGCGTAGGCCCACATTACAACAGCGTCGATAAAAATTTTATCGGCGCTGTTTTCTACTGCAGTTGTGCGCACAAAGAGGCCAGCGTGGTATCCTACCCACCTCACGCCAACGGAATCATATCCACCGCCTGCGACGTGACCGGCGTCCCGGAAGCCCGCAAAATCCTCTTCACCGGGGCGACATTAGAGTAGCCCCCCTACCCCACCGGATCGCCGATCCAATCCTCGCGCCCGTGTCTGATCCTGATAACCAGCACCGCATCATCGTCCTCAACCCGATAGACGATGATATGCGCGCCAAAAGGGTTGATCCGCACAGGCGGTGTCAGTTGCGTGCGTTCCCGTGCCATGCGCGGGTTGAAGGCCAGAAGATCAAACCGTTCTTCGAGTGCGTCTTGGTATTTCTCAGCTTGAACAGTGCCAAACAACCGGACGCCCTCAACATAGATATTGATAAGGTCTTCCGCCGCCTCCGACGTAAGCCTATAGCCCATTGCCGCCATCTAACGACACACCCGCTCTCGCGCGCGCTTCTTCGCGGATTTCGGCCATCGACTTATCGCTGATGCCACTGGCCAGCCCTTCATCCACGAGGCGCTGCATGGTGGCAATCTTGCCCGCGCGGTCCTGATCCCTGCGAATGAGATCGCGCACGTAGTCGCTTGTGTTGCTGTAGCGGCCACCTTGTGCCTGCACCTCCACCCATTCCTTCATCGGGTCGGGCAGAGAGATATTCATCGTCGCCATGATCGATCCTCCTGAATACGGGATGGCATATTTTGGCAAATATTGTCAAACTCGACTCACCCCAACGGAATCATATCCACCGCCTGCGAGGTCACGGGCGTCCCGAAGGCGCGCAGGATGCCTTTCACCGGGGCCACATCGGAGTAGTCCCGGCCCCGCGCCACGACGACGTGGTCCGTGCCCGCGAAGACGTTGTTGGTCGGGTCGAACTCCACCCAGCCGACGGACTGCCCGCACCATGCCCGTACCCAGGCGTGCATCGCGTCGGCCCCTTCGAGGCGCGGCTGGCCGGGGGGTGGTTCGGTGCGCAGGAAGCCGCTGACATAGCCCGCCGGAACGCCCACATCGCGCAGCGCGCCGATCATGATTTGCGAGTAATCCTGACACACGCCGCTGCGCCGCGCGAACGCCTCCTCAGGGGGGGTGTCCACGCTGGTTGCCTCCGGGTTGAACGTCATATCCCGATGCAGCGCCCCGCCAATCGCCGTCACCGCGTCCAGCACCGTGCCCTGCGGGTCAATCTGCGCCCGCGCATAGGCCGCACGCGCCGGATCGGGCCTGATACGGCGGTCCAGTGACGTAAAATGATGCGGCGCGTCCGCGTCCAGATGCCGAACGGCCTCAACCTCGCCTTTCAACGCGGCCAAAAGCGCCGGAGCGTTGTAAACAATACCGTCTTTCGTGCGCTCCACCCGCGCCGTGATCCGGAAAACCAGCGTCTTGTGCGGCGCGCTATGGCCAAGCTCCACACAGGCATTGCCGAAGAAATCAACCCGATCCACGCGCTCATCCGGCTCCGGCGAGGATTCCAGCAGGCCGGAAATCATCCGCTGCTCTCCGGGCAGGTTCAGCGGCATCAGGCGCAGCAGGTGGCGGCCAAACGTCGCCGCGCTTTGATAACGGTATTCGATGGTCAGACTGATATCGTACCGCATCAGCGCTACCTCAGATGCGTTTTGGAAACGAGCATCGACAGCTCGTTCATGGCATCACACAGGCGCAGCAACGTCTCCGTATTGACCATATCCGGTGACTGCACGATCAGGTCTGTGTGGTCCTGCAACACCGCCTTTTGCAGCGGTGTCATCTGGCCTTCGGGGGCGAAAACCCTGACATGCTCAAGGATTTCGCCCAGTTGATACAGGATCGAGCGCGGGTTCATCGGATCCAGCGCCAGCAACTCCACCACCGTCTCGCGACTGGTCGCAACCGAGAAAAGCCGCCTGTGCGACATGGCGCTGTCGCCCAGCTCAATAACCAGATCCAGCGCGCCGTCGGGCGCATCAGGGTCGGCAAAATGCGCCAGCGCCGAGGACATATTCGCCGCCCGCTCCACCGCCCGCCCCAAACTCAGGAAGCGCCACCCGGTAAAGCGGTACATGTTCTCGCGCACCAGCCCGGAGAATCCGGCCAGCTGTCGCAGCAAAGCGCCCATATGGCGGGCCGTTTCATCCCCGGCGCGCATGGCGGGGTCGGTGTCCGCCACATCCCGCGTCAAGTCGCTCAGCGCGATCCAGCCATCGGTGGAAAACCGCTCGCGAATGCTTCCGGCACTGTAAAGCGCCGAGGCGAGCGCACCTTGCAATGCGACGGGAACCGCCTCATCCGGTTCCAAACCATAGGTCTCAAGATGCTGCGCCGCATGAAGCAACAGCGGCGATTGCGGGTCCGCCGCCTCGGCAAGGCGCACGTGGTAGGCGCGGATGAGACGGATCAGCGTCTCCGCACGCTCCACATAACGGCCCAACCAGTAGAGATTTTCTGACGCGCGGCTGGGCAGCGCCCGCACTTTGGGACGCACATTGGCGATACTGCCGGCGCGCAGCATCGTCTCGGATTTCACATCACTGTCGCTGACGATCCATGTATCAGCGACGCGCCCGCCGCTCTGCATTCCCACCGTTGTGGCGGAATCCGAGCCGCTGATCCGCGCATACCCGCCCGGCATCGTCATCCAGCCTTCATTCGTGCGCGCCAGAAAAACCCTCAGCGTCATCGGGCATGGCACCAGCGCCCCGTCAACAAACGCGGGGGTGGTGGACAGAGTCACATTCTGCTGCGCGGTCAATCGTGCGGGAAATTGTCCGATATACCGCGCCAATGCATCGGCATCGGTAAACCTGCCGCCATTGATCGCATCATCATTACCGTCAAAGGGCAGCAGGGTGGAATGGGCGGAGCTGAGCATCATCTCCGCGGCATTCGCAATCACATGCGCCCGCGCATCCGCATCACCGCACCACCACGTCGCCACATTGGGCATTGAGAGGGGCTTTCCGGTCAATACGCTGCTGATCTTCGGCAAAAACGCCAGCATGGCCCGCGATTGCAGCACGCCGCTGCCCAACGCATTGACAAGCCGAACCTCCCCTTGCCGCACCGCATTCAGCAACCCCGGCACGCCATGTTGCGAGGTTTCATCGAGTTCCAGCGGGTCCGCTTGGGCGGAGTCCAATCTGCGCCACAATACGCTGATCGGTCGTAATCCGTCGATTGTGCGCAGCATGAGCTTGCCGTTCTCAAGGGCCAGATCTTCACCCTCCAGCAACAACATGCCCAAATATCGCGCGATATAGGCGTGCTCGAAATATGTGTCGCCGGAAAGTCCCGGTGACAGCACGCCGATGCGGCTGCTCTGATCCGTTCGCATTCCATAGAGCGTGTCGCGGAATTTGCGGAAGAACCGCGCCAAGCGGTAGATATTCGATTGCGACAAGCCATCCGAGAAAACGCGGCTGGTGGCGACGCGGTTTTCAATGGCAAACCCCGCACCCGCCGGAGAATCCGTGCGGTCGCTCAGCACCCACCATTTGCCATCCGGCCCGCGCCCGATCTCAAAGGCGATGAAGTTCAAATAATGCCCGCCCGACGGGTCAATACCCACCAGCGGGCGCAACCATTCGGGATTTTCGGCCAAGAGTTCGGCGGGCAGATGCCCTTTCGTGACCAGTTTATTATCGCCATACAGATCGGCAACGACAGCTTCCAACAAGTCGGCCCGCTCGATTAAAGCGGCCGAGATATGCTGAAATTCATCATGATGGATCAACAGAGGAACATGGCTTAACGGCCAGTCCCGCTCGCTCGCCGCGCCTTCCTCATAATGGCGGAAGAACACGCCCGCATCGCGCAAATACTGATCACCGCGCTGGAAATCCCGCTTCAGCTGCTCCGGCGAGCGCCGGGCGAGATAGGTGATCAGGGGCAGCCAGACGGGACGGATCGCACCATTCTCATCCAGCAACTCGTCCGATGACCCCGGCTTGAGCGTGTAGGACCGCAACAGCCGCCCGACCGCATCTTCATCGGCTAGATTCTGCTGCGTCATCGGTTCATAATCCTGCGGGTCGTCTGAGGTCGAGTGTCATCGGGAAGGCGCGGTGCGGGGTTTCTTTGGCCGGTTCGTATGCCCCCGCTGTATGGCCGTGATGCTGGAACCGCGCGAGCCTGCGCGACTCCGCCTCGTTGCCGTTGATCGGGAAAGTCTCATGGCTCAGGCCGCCCGGATGCGCAACGTGATAGACGCAGCCGCCCAAGGCTTTGCCCGTCCATGTATCGTAGATATCAAAGGTCAGCGGCGCATCGACGGGCAGCACGGGGTGTAGCGACAGCGGCGGTTTCCATGCCTTATACCGCACGCCCGCCACCGCCCCGCCATTCTTTCCGGTCGATTGCAGGGGCACGGGGCGGCCATTGCACATCACGGCATAACGGGCAGGGTCGGCGGCGGACAGCGTCACCTGCACCCGCTCGGACGAGCTGTCAGTATAACGCACGGTGCCGCCGATGGCGCCCGTCTCGCCCAACACATGCCACGGCTCCAACGCTTGGCGGACTTCGAGTTTCATGCCCTCGTAAGCCACCTCACCGCAGAACGGGAATCGGAACTCGGCCTGCGCCTCGTACCATTCGGGCCTCAGATTAAAGCCGTGTCGGGACAGATCATTCAGCACATCCAGAAAGTCAGCCCAGACATAATGGGGCAGCATGAACCGGTCATTCAGCGCAGTCCCCCAACGGGTAAACCCGCCCTTGACCGGCGCGGCCCACATGCGGGCGATGATGGCGCGGATCAACAGCTGCTGCGCTAGGCTCATGCGCGGATCGGGGGGCATCTCGAATCCGCGAAACTCAACCAGACCCAGCCGTCCGGTCGGGCCGTCAGGCGAATAGAGCTTGTCGATACAAATCTCAGCGCGGTGCGTGTTGCCCGTTACGTCTATCAGCAGGTTGCGGAACAGGCGGTCTACCAGCCACGGCTCAGGCGGTGTGCCCTCGCCCGGATGCGGCACCTGTGCCATCGCGATTTCCAGCTCATACAGCGCATCCATACGACCTTCATCGATACGGGGGGCTTGGCTGGTGGGGCCGATGAACATGCCGGAGAAGAGGTAAGACAGGCTGGGATGCCGCTGCCAATAAAGGATCAGGCTGGCAAGCAAATCAGGCCGCCGCAGGAACGGGCTATCGAGCGGGGTTGCACCGCCCACAACCACGTGGTTGCCGCCGCCCGTGCCCGTATGACGCCCGTCGACCATGAACTTATCCGCACCCAGACGGCACTGGCGGGCATCCTCATAGACGCCTTGTGTAATGGCCACGCATTCATCCCAGTTCGCGGCGGGATGGACGTTAACCTCCAGCACGCCCGGGTCCGGCGCAATGCGCAAGACGTTTACGCGGGGATCATGCGGCGGGGAATAGCCCTCGATATGGATCGGCAGGTTCAGGGCGCGCGCGGCATCCTCGGCGGCGGCGATCAGGTCAAGATAGTCTTCGATATCCTCGACAGGGGGCATGAACACGCATAAACGCCCGTCACGCGGCTCGACCGACAGAGCAGTGCGGACTTCGCCGCCCACTTCACCGATGCGTTGCTCGACCCGCTCTTGCACGTCGCCGCCGGCGGTGAACGAGGCCCGCCTCTGTTCACGCCCGGCTTTCTTGGCTTCCGGCGTCTCATCGCGCTCCTGATCATGACGGCGACGCTCGTAATCGGGCAAGTCGCCGCGCTCAACGGTGGGGTCGGTCTCATAGATATAGGGGAAAGCGGTTTTCGGGATATTCGGCAGCGACCCCAGCGGCAGGCGATACCCGACCGGACTATCGCCGGGCACCAGATAGATATGCCCGCGCCGCGAGGTCCATTTTTCTGAGCGCCAGCGCTTTCCGGCGGCTTGAGACTGCCATGCCTGAACGGGCAGGATATAGCCGGATGGCTCGGTCAGCCCGCGTGCGAAGACGCGTGCGATGCGGTTGCGCTCCTCCGGGTCTTCGAGTTTCGAGTTTTCCGGCGTGACGTTTTCGGGCAGCGTGGCTTCCTTGCTGATCCATTCGGCGGGGTCTTCATAGGCGGGCAGCACCATTTCCGGTTCAACGCCCAAGCTGCCCGCGATGGTCGTCAGCAGCGCCTCGGCATCCGCCTTGCCCACGCCCGTATCGGCATCCTCAGCCGCCACAAGATCGGCGTTGCGCCAGATCGGCTTGCCGTCCTTGCGCCAGTACAGTGACAGGGTCCAGCGGGGCAGTGTCTCGCCGGGATACCACTTGCCCTGCCCGTAATGCAGGAAGCCGCCGGGGGCGAAGCGGTCGCGCAGTTTGCGGATCATTTTGTCGGCCAGCACGCGCTTCGCGGGGCCGACCGCGCCGGAATTCCACTCATCGCTTTCAAAATCATCGATGGAGACAAATGTAGGTTCGCCGCCCATCGTCAGGCGCACATCGCCCGCCTCCAGTGCCGCATCAACCTCGCGCCCCAGTGCATCCAGCGCTTGCCACGATTCATCTGAAAACGGTTTGGTGATGCGCGGGTGCTCGGCCACGCGGCGGACCTGCATATCGAAGTTGAAATCGACCTCGGCAAAGCTGGCGGCGCCTGAGATTGGTGCGGCATTGGCGTAATGCGGGGTCGCGGCAAGCGGGATATGGCTCTCCCCCGCCAGCAGACCGGAAGTGGAGTCGAGGCCCACCCAGCCCGCGCCGGGCAGGTAAACCTCGGTCCACGCGTGCAAGTCGGTAAAATCAATCTCGGTGCCCGACGGTCCATCCAACGCTTGTAAATCGGGTTTGAGTTGGATCAGATAGCCGGAGACAAAACGCGCAGCGAAACCCAGATTGCGCAAAGCCTGTATCAGCAGCCAAGCGGAATCCCGGCACGACGCCGTGCCTTTTTCAAGCGTTTCTTCCGGCGTTTGCACGCCCGCCTCCATGCGGATAACGTAGCCGATTTCGTTGGCGACCTTGGAGTTCAGCATCACCAGAAAGTCGATCACATCCATGGGATCGCGCGGCACGTCAGCCAGAAATGCGCTCAAGCGCGGTCCCGCTGGCGGTGTCTCGCGGTACACCGCCAAATCTTCCGCGATGGCGTCAGGGTAATCGAAGGGCCATTCCTTCGCGTCTTCCTCGATGAAGAAATCGAACGGGTTATAGACCGACATATCCGCCGTCAGATCGACCTCAATCTTGAATTCGCGCACAGGTTCGGAAAACACCACGCGCGCCAGCCAGTTGCCATAGATGTCTTGCTGATGATTGATGAAATGCCCCTCAGGGCTGACCTTCAGCGAATGCGAGATCACCCGTGTGCGCGAATGGCCCGCCGGGCGCAGGCGGATAACCTGTGGCCCCAGCGTGACGGGGCGGTCATAGCGGTAATGCGTGAGGTGATAGATACTCGCTTGAATCGCCATGATTATCCGATCTGTTGATGTACATGTGCAGTGCAACACATAGCGCAAAGGGTTTCAATGGCCCGTTGGCGTGACCCGCGATCAACTTAAATCAGAAGTACCGCATAAAAAAACCTGCACCCGATGAAGGGTGCAGGTTCATGGTCAGTGCAAAGTATGGAAGCGTTAGGGTCAATCACGATCAGCCCGGGTCAAAATTCCCGCCAAGACTTGCGTGAATTCTGACGCTTTGAGGCCAGCCTGATCGCGGATGACTCTAGCCGCCGACAGCCGCCGCAACTTCCGCCGCGAAATCTGTCTCTTCTTTTTCAATGCCTTCACCAACGGCGAGACGGACGAAGTTGGTGATCTTAACCGGAGCGCCAACCTCGGCAGCCGCCATTTCAACAGCCTTCTCAACGCTGTTGTCAGGGTCCATTACGAATGGCTGCTTGAGCAGAACAACTTCCTGATAGAATTTGTTCATGCGGCCAACGATCATTTTTTCGATCACAGCGTCAGGCTTGCCGGACTCGCGCGCCTGCTCGGTCAGGACGCTTTTCTCACGCTCAACCAGCGTCGGGTCAAGGCTGTCCGTGTCAAGTGACGCGGGGTTGTTCGCGGCGACGTGCATGGCGATCTTACGGCCAAACTCGTTCAGCTTGTCCGCGTCACCAGCCGATTCAAGCGCAACAAGCACACCGATTTTGCCCATGCCCGGCGCAGCCGCGTTGTGGACGTAAGATGCGACAACACCTTGCGATACAGACAAACGGGCAGCGCGGCGGGCGTTCATGTTCTCGCCGATTGTCGCAACTGCCGTGGAGATGTGATCCGCAACCGTTTTACCGGATGAAGGCACCGTCGCCGCCGAAACGGCTTCAATCACATCGGTCCCTGTGTCGGAGATGCCGGCGGCAACCCCTGCAACTTCGGAAACAATCGCCTGAAAGTCCGCGTTACGGGCAACGAAGTCGGTTTCGGAGTTCACTTCAACCGCCGCGCCAGCCGTGCCGGAAGCCGAAACCCCGACAAGACCTTCCGCCGCCGTGCGGCCGGCTTTTTTCTCGGCTTTCGCGATGCCTTTCGAGCGCAGCCAGTCAACCGCCGCTTCGATGTCGCCGTTATTCTCGGTCAGCGCCTTTTTGCTGTCCATCATGCCTGCGCCGGTCATGTCGCGCAGTTCTTTGACCATTGCTGCGGTGATTGCCATCGTGCAGCCTCCTTCATTCAGGTGCCACGCGGTTGCGCGGCCAAATTTACGGGAAAAAGCCGCGCTCCACTTCAAAGAGCGCGACTGTTAAGCAATATATGAGAAGGGCAAGCCGCCCGATCAACCCTCGGCAGCAGCCTCAGCAGGGACTTCTTCCATCATCGGGTCGTCCATCGCGCCCATATCAACGCCCGCCGCACCCGCGCCGACGCTGATACCGTCGAGGCAAGCCGCCGCCATCAGATCACAGTAGAGCGTGATCGCGCGCGACGCATCGTCGTTGCCGGGGATCGGGTAATCGACGCCCTCAGGGTTCGAGTTGCTGTCGAGAATCGCAACCACGGGGATTTTCAGGCGGTTGGCTTCTTTAATCGCCAGCTCTTCCTTGTTGGTGTCAACGACGAACATCATGTCCGGAACGCTGCCCATTTCCTTAATGCCGCCGAGTGCAAGGGAGAGTTTATCCATCTTGCGGGTGCGGCTGAGAAGCTCGCGCTTGGTGTAACCGCCCGCATCGCCCGAAAGCTCGTTTTCGAGACCTTTAAGCTGGTTGATCGACTTGGAAACCGTGTTCCAGTTCGTCAGCATCCCGCCGAGCCAGCGGTGGTTGATGTAGTATTGGGCGCATTTTTCAGCGGCCTGAGCAATCGGCTCTTGTGCCTGACGCTTTGTGCCGACGAAAACAACGCGGCCACCCTTTGCAACCATATCGCGGGTCGCAACCAGCGCGGTGTGCAGCAGCGGAACGGTCTGGGTCAGATCGATAACGTGAACACCGTTACGCGCACCGTAGATGTAGGTTCCCATACGCGGGTTCCAACGGTGGGTCTGGTGACCAAAGTGAACGCCCGCTTCGAGAAGCTGACGCATGGTGAATTCCGGCAAAGCCATTGTGTATTCTCCGAGTTTCCGGTTAATCCTCGGCGCGCCTGTCACCGGACCCGAACGGCCCGGCACCGGTGGATAATCCGGGATTTCTCCCCTTCATACCCGAAGCACACCTGTGAATATGAGCGAAACAAGTCCACCCTGCGCGGGCGTATAGGGGAGTATGTGGAGGGAGGCAAGGGAAATGGGTG
>CALFAK010000018.1 GCA_937948985.1 uncultured Neomegalonema sp.
ATGGGAAAAGGCCTATAACGACTATGCTGAACCTAGCGAAACGGGCCGCACGAGTTTCCTAAACTCGCTCTGCTGGATATAGATTTTCTGACCGCGCCCAAGACTTGGCATTCAGCTTCCACACCCGCTTTTACGCCCAAAGCGGGTTGTTCATACATCTCAGAACATCGATGGCAGCTTTGGCGGGCGAATTTTTCTGCTCGTTCGACCGCCTTGGGCGCATTGCGGTCGTCATGCTTGACCGTCATTTTCGGTGGCGATGCATGGCATCGCCACCATCGCTCACCATTCCATATCTTAAAGTGTCCGCATAGCGTCAGCGGCAAGCGTCCAGCGTTCGACGCCCTTGGTGTAAACTTCGCTCGTCTTGGCTTCGGTGTGACCGTGAATTGCCATGATCTGGTGTTGCGAGCAGCCGTTCTGCGCGAGAAGGTGGCCTGCCGCTTTGCGAACGCCGTGATTGGACAGCCCTTCGAGCCCTGCAGCATCGCACCACTTGCGGAACCGATTGCGAAGGACTTCGGGCGATCCGAATGAGACGCCCTTTTCATTTAGCAGGTAAGTAGGGCCGACGATGTTCGACATGCGCGTTGCTCGGTAGAGCGGCGGTAGCATCGGCACCTCAACATAGGCCGATCCTTTCTTGCGGGGTTGCCAGCCAAGAGCGGAAATACTCGAAATCCACCGATGCCTCCAACACCTTCAGCGGATCGCCGATTTGGGACAGCCGCTCCAGATGCTCCTCAAGACCAAAAACTGCGCTGATCCATCACTGTCCCTCCCGTTGAACGCTGCATCGACAGGGAATCGCAGAAATTGACTTCGCCTATCAGGTTTTATCTTCCGACAGATTTTCGCCCTCCGGCTGCCAATCGTCGTCGCGCTCCTCGAGCGCTTCTTGTGCATAAAGCTCGGCCGCGACTTCGGCGATAACCGCGCCGCGTGTTGGCAGGGCGACGAAGGTACCGTTATCGGCGGGTGCGGAGGCGGCGCGCTGGGTCATCCTGAAGATCGCATAAGCGGCGATCAGAGCACAAAGGATGCAGTTGAAGATGAAATAACCGTCCGGCCCGAACCAGCCCATCATGTAGCCGACGAGAATCGGGCCAAAACTCGCGCCAACACCGTTGATGAACACAAGGCCACTGCTGGCCGATGCCATTTTCGAGGGCGGCAGATAATCATTCGTGTGGGCGATCAGAAGGCTGTAAAGCGGGTTCGCCATGCCCCCGAGGGCGGCGGCGGCGACGTAGATGTAGAGCACATTCTCCGAAAACATCGAACCCATCGCCGTGGCAAGCGTGGCGATGATCATGCACATCGCGATCACTTTACGTCTGTCCATGTGATCCGAAATCCAGCCGATCGGATACTGGAACACCAGCGCGGTCACGTACATCAGCGAGACGAAAAACGCGATTTTGTCGACGCCAAAGCCGATTTGTGCGCCATAAACCGCGCTCATGCCGAACATGGACGAGAAGATGCCGCCCAACAGGAAACTGCCGACACAGCCCAGCGGCGAGGAATCGTACAACTCCCGCAACGTCATGCGTTCGGTGTCGTCAGACAAGGGCGCGGGAGAGGCGCTGAGCAGAATGGGGGCGAAAGAGAGCGACACGATCACCGACATCAGCACGAAAAGATCATATCCGCCCGGGTCAGCGATGTTCAGGACCGCCTGACCCATGACGATACCGAACATCTGAATCATCATATATGCCGACAGCGTCTGCCCCCGATTCTCGTTGGAGGCGGAGTTGTTGAGCCAGCTTTCGGCGACCACGTACACGCCGGAAAAACAAAAACCGACCACAAAGCGCATCAAACCCCACGCAAGAGGCGTCACGAAAACCGCGTAGATGATAAAAGCCGCAGAAATCAACGACGCCAGCGCGGCAAAAACCCGCACATAGCCGACCCGGCGGATCATCTGCGGTGCCATCCATGAGCCACCCAAAAAACCCGCGAAATACGCCGACATGACGTACCCCATCAGGCTTGGGTCGAATTGCTCAATATTGCCCCGCACGCCGAGAAGCGAGCCTTGCAAGCTGTTCCCCACCATCAGCATACCAATGCCGAGGAAGAGCGCCCATGAGTTGCCGAGAACTTTTATCATAAGGACGCATACGTCGGGGTTTGGAAAATTGAAAGTGCGTTTACGACATGGCACTTCGCAAACGGTGGAATTGCCGCGCAAAAAAAACGGCGACACCGGAGTGCCGCCGTTTAATCAAAAGACAGTATCAATCCTGATTAGATCGATGCGCCGGGATCAACGCCGAGTTCACGCATCACTTCGATGGTCAGCTGACCTTGAGCGATACCTTTCGCGCGCTGGTAACGACGGATCGCTTCCATTGTGCCGCCACCGAGAACACCGTCGATGGTGCCGGGGTTGTAGCCTTTTTCACGCAGTGCGACTTGCAGCTTTTGGATCAGCTTAGGCGATGCGTTGGTGTTGCACAGGATCGGACGCCATTCCATTTTGCCCGCAGCTTCTTTTTTGACCTCATACACCGTCTCGTACTGAGCGGGGATTTCGATTTTTTTGACACTGGCGGGGGCGACGAGCTTGCGCACTTCAACGGTACGGCTCTTCGCGGGGATCGTGACTTTGCGGGTCTTTGGCGGCTCCACCATCACTTTGACTTCAACTTTTTCAGTTTTAGCCGGGATCACTTTGGTGATCGTGCGTGGCGGGACTTTGATGACGCGTTTGGAGACGACTTTGTATTCCGCAGGCACGTTTACGAGACACATGATCTCGCCGGTTGCTTCGTCATAGCGCTGGATCGGGCCTTCGCCTTTTTTCCATGTGCTGTAGGCTTCGCGGATCTTAACTTTTTCCTCGGTCTCTTCATAAACCGCGTCGACAACTTCCTGAACTTCGCGCTCAGGCTCGACAATCACGGTTTCAAAGCGGGTCTCGAACACAGCCGGGATGATTTCCAGCTCTTCCGAAGCGGTCTGAATCTCTACAGTTTCTTCAACGGTTTCGTACCGGGCTTCAACCACTTCAAGTTTTTCGGTTGCTTCCTTGACAAGAACCTTATTCGCCACACGTTTAGTCGTGCCGGGAATAAAGACGCGCGCATAGCACTCGCCCGCTCTTGCGTCCGGTGGCAGAAGCTCGGTCGCTGCCGCGTACTGTGCGTCAACTTCGTCTTGGCTTTGTGCCAAGCCAACGCCTGTTGTGCCCATCATCAGCGCACATGCGAGTACGATATGAGCTTGGGTGCTTTTGAAAGTCATAGTTTATCCTCCGATACGGTGGGCCTTGAACGGGGAGATTTCCACCGCGTTCGTATATGCTCCAGATCATTGCCAATGTGGAGCGCGAAGAGCAACCCTGTTCTGCTATGAAATCAGGGATTTGAACTCTGCAATCCATCCGCCTACAGTCAAATTTCGCATTGTGGCAAAAGCAAGGAACTGTCGCCATAGGAGTAAAAACGATAATCTCCGGCGATGGCGTGGGCGTAGATATCGTGGGTATTATTCAGCCCCATCAGCGCACTGACCAGCATGAAGAGTGTCGATTTTGGCAGGTGGAAATTGGTCATCAGGCCATCAATCACACGAAAACGGTAGCCCGGCGTGATGAATATGTCCGTTGAGCCGCTCCACGCGCGTAAATTGCCGCGCGCATCCGCCGCAGTTTCAAGGACACGCAGGGACGTGGTGCCGACACTGATAATCCTTCCGCCACGCGCGCGCGCCTGATTGATTTTATCGGCAGTGGCCCCGGAAATCGCACCCGTTTCGGAATGCATGACGTGCGCCGCTGTCGAATCAACCTTTACAGGAAGAAAAGTGCCCGCCCCCACGTGCAGGGTAACTGTAGCCGTCTCAACCCCTTTTGCGGACAGGGCGGCGAGCAGCGATTCGTCGAAATGCAGAGCGGCGGTGGGGGCAGCGACGGCGCCGTCTTTATCGGCAAAAACCGTCTGATAGTCCTGAAAATCGCTCTCATCCGATGCGCGGCGGGCGGCGATATAGGGCGGCAGCGGCATCGTCCCCGCTTCAGCGATGGCAAGGTCAAGGTCAGGGCCGCTCAGACCAAAAGCAAAAACCAGAGTGCCGTCTTCGCGCTTGCCCTCAACATGTGCGACCAAACGGTCAGAAAAAACAACCGTATCGCCCGCGCGCAGCCGTCTGCCGGGTTTGGCGAAGGCGCGCCAATGCGATGCGTCCAACCGCTCGATGAGCGTTGCCTCGATAGCAACAACGCTCTGCGCGCGGGTTCGGGCGCCGGACAAGCGCACGGGCAGAACACGGGTGTCGTTGAAAACCAGCAAGTCCCCTTCCCGCAGCAGATCCGGCAGGTCAGACACGGTATGGTCCGTTAATGCGCTGCCCTGTGCGCGCAGCAACTTTGCCGACACGCGCGGTCTGGCAGGGCGCAGGGCGATCAGGCGTTCGGGCAATGTGAAGTCAAAATCAGAAAGCGGATGATCGGCTTGCACACCGCTCATCCGCTCATCCTTATCTTCCGCGCCGGATGGTGGGTTACTTGATATCGGCGAGAACCTTCATCGAGATCATTTTGTCTGGATCGGTAACGGTGCCGCCACCGCCGGACCCCTTCTTGATCATATCCACAAACTCCATACCGGACACCACTTTGCCCAACACGGTGTACTGGCCGTTCAGATGCGGCGCAGGCGCGAAGTTGATGAAGAACTGGCTGTCCGCGCTGTTCGGGTCGCTGGAGCGGGCCATGCCAAGCGTACCGCGCTCAAACGGTGCATCGGTGAATTCGGCGTCCAGCTTTTTGCCGGAACCGCTGGTGCCTGTTCCGGTTGGGTCGCCCGTTTGCGCCATGAACCCGTCGATTACACGGTGGAAAACGATGCCGTCATAGAACCCGTCGCGGGCAAGCTCTTTGATGCGCGCAACGTGGTTGGGCGCAAGGTCGGGGGCCAGTTCGATAACGACATTGCCGTCTTTCAGTTCGATAACAATCGCATTTTCAGGGTCTGCAACAGACACATTGATCTCCTTAAAGTTTGCAGGTTCGGGCGCGTTGTCGCTCACAGTGACGGGAGCGGCAGCCGTATTCGCTTCGCTTTTTGACGTGTCTTCGCCACATCCGGCGACCACCATGACGAGCGCAAGCGCGATCATTCCAAGTTTTGACATCGGCAAAATCCTCATTTGATTTTGGCGTTGCATACCACGCACGGCGCTTAGGTCACGGAATTTTTGTTTTCAGCGTACAGGTTTATGCACCACGCTCCTTGAAGCGCGATATCAGAGACGCATTCACAGACGGGGTGACGAATTTCGAGACATCGCCGCCAAAGCGCGCGATCTCCTTCACCAACCGCGAGGCAATCGCCTGATGCTCGGCTTCGGCCATAAGGAACACAGTCTCGATCTCGTCATTCAAGGCGCGGTTCATGCTGACCATTTGAAATTCATATTCAAAGTCAGACACCGCCCGCAGCCCGCGAAAGATGACCTGAGCGCCCAGATCAACCGCGTAGAACATCAGCAGATTATCAAACGGCTCGACACGCACCGCCGCATCACCGGGATCTGAGGGCAACGCGGCAATCTCGTTGCGCATCATCTCAACACGCTCCGCCGTTCTGAACATCGGCCCTTTGGTATCGTTGGTTGCAACACCGATGACCAATTCATCAACCAGCCGCCGCGCCCGCTTGATAACATCAAGATGGCCCAGCGTCACGGGATCGAACGTACCGGGATATAGCCCCACTCGCTTCATTTGGCGCACTTTCAGAAAGTTGGAGGCTTGCCCCGGAAGAATATTCAGGCCGTTGCCGAGCGGATCATGCTTTCGAGCGCTTCGTTGTCATGTTCCAGCGCCTCAATCCGGGCTTTGACAACGTCACCGATCGATATCAGGCCGACGATTTTGCTTCCCTCCGTAACGGGCATGTGGCGGAAGCGACCGGATGTCATGCGACTCAGCACCGAATCCGCGCTGTCCTCAGGGCCGCATGTGACAACATTTGAGGTCATGACGCTCGACACAGGTTGTTTGAGGCAATCCGCGCCGGACACACCAAGGGTTCGCACGATATCGCGTTCTGAGAGAATGCCCGCAATACCGCCATCAGCGTTCAGGACCAGCAAACACCCGATGCGCAGTTCACTCAATTTGGCGGCGGCATCACTCAGGCTGACATCAGCCGTTGTGGACGCGATCTCGTCACTGCCTTTACGCTGCGATATCTGAAGAACCTTCATAACCCGACTCCCTCTGAACAATGTGCTTCGCTCTATAGAAGTGAGACTAACGGCCAAACGGCGGATGTGAATAGAGAAACCGAGCGTTAAACAAAAAAAAGCGCCCTCTTGCGAGGACGCTGAAGTTGGATTGAGGCAGGTTTCATACAGGCAAGAAACCTATCGAGCAGTGCCTTATAGGTATCAACTGGAGTTCGTTATTTGCAAGCACTAAACGCCTCAACGCTGCAAGATGCTGAGTGTGCACATATCAAATTTGTTAATGGTATGGGTCAGATAGCCCCGCGACCTCTGTTCTACAGCGCAAAGCGAAAAGCCATGAAATCGTTTCTATTCAATATGTTAAAAAAGAGTCTTAATATTGCCTTTTTCACGCCATGTTTACTTGCTGCAGCGCAGCATTCTGCGGCGGAACCGCAACATGCGATTGCGCTGTATGGTGAGCCTGCGCTGTCATCTGACATGGAATCTTTACCGTATACTGAGTCGAATGCGCCTCAAGGGGGGCGAATCGTTTATGGGAAACGGGGGCGATTCGATTCGCTGAACCCGTTTATCGTTAAAGGGCGCGCCCCTTGGGCGATGAGAACCTATGTATTTGAGTCGCTTATGGCGCGCAGTTGGGATGAGCCGTTTACCCTTTACGGGCTTATCGCGCAGAGCATTGATGTCAGCGACGACCGGATGCGCGTGACATTTGCGCTGAACCCGGACGCGCGGTTTGCGGATGGCAGCGCGATTACGCCCGATGACGTGATCTTCTCAATGCGGATATTGCGCGATGAGGGGCGGCCCAATTTCGGCACGTATTATCGGCGGATTGCCTCGGTTGAAGCGGTTGGCGCGCGGGAGGTGCGGTTTACGTTTAAGGAGCCGGAGCGCGAGTTGCCGCTGTTACTGGGCCTGATGCCGATCCTGTCGCGGGCGGATTGGGAGGGCAAGGACTTTGCTGAGACAACGCTGACACCGCCGATGGGGTCCGGACCGTATGCGATCACCAGTGTGGAACGGGGCGAGCGGCTGACGCTGAAGCGGCGGGCTGACTATTGGGGTGCGGACCTGCCCGTCAATCGCGGGGTGCATAATTTCGGCGAGGTCACGTTCACTTACTTTCGCGACGCCAATGCGCTGTGGGAGGCGTTTAAGGCGGGGCTGGTGGATGTGCGGCAGGAGAATGACCCGAACCGCTGGGCGCAGGGATATGACTTTCCGGCGGCGCGGGAGGGACGGATAGAGCGGGGAACGCTGGCGCATGGCAGGCCGACGGGGATGTACGGATTCACATTCAACACGCGCAAAGCCCTGTTCGCGGATCGGCGGGTGCGCGAGGCGCTGACCCATGCGTTTGATTTCGAGTGGATGAATACGGCACTGAACCGGGGGGCGTATCAGCGGATCACCAGCTATTTCAGCAATTCGGCGCTGGGGTTTAAGGGGGCGGCGGAGGGGATTGAGCGGGAACTGCTGCTGCCCTTCGTTGCTGAATTGCCTGAGGGGGCGCTGGAGACGGGTTATGCGCTGCCCGTATCGGCGGGTGACGGACGCAACCGGGTCAATCTGCGCAAGGCCGCCGCTTTGCTGCGTGAGGCGGGCTGGACGGTGCGGGACGGTGTGCTGCGCAATGCGGACGGGGAGCGATTCGATTTTGAAATTCTGCTCAGCGGCGCAAAGGATGAGCGAATCGCGGCCAATTTTGCGGCATCCTTGAAGCGGTTGGGCATTGAAGCGCGGCTGCGGCAGGTTGAAAGCGCCCAGTATCAGGCGCGACTCACCGATTATGACTTCGATATGATTCTGCGCCGCTGGGGCCTGTCCCTCTCGCCGGGGGCCGAGCAAAGGTTCTATTTCGGCTCTGAGGGAATCACCAAACCCGGCACACGCAACTATATGGGCGCGAAAAATCCGGCAATTGATGCCATGATCGAAAAAATATCGGCCACGGATGATGAGCGCATTTATTACGCGGCGATCCGTGCGCTGGACCGTGTATTAACCTTAGAGCGTTATGTAATTCCGCTTTGGTTTGAACCTGTTGAGCGGTTCGCTTGGTGGAAACCGTTAAAGAAACCTGACCGTGTACCGCTCTACGGATATCGCCCTGAAGTATGGTGGCACGGCGATTAATTACAAAAATCATGGTTACTGGTTTATTTTGGTAAGTTTTTATTAACCCAGTTCAGGCAAATTCATAGCCATCGATGAAGTCCCCCAAACAAGACTTCCATCGCGCCGCAGAACATCTTCACTGTCCCGAAGATTTTCGCCTAGCGGCACCCGAAAACCCGTGCTCCCCCGGCACGGGTTTTCTTACGCTCGGGGATGCGTTTTTTTCTATGCGAATTAAAATACCCTCACCCCGGCCCTCTCCCGGAGGAATAGGGAGAAGGCAAAGCGGATCAGGCGTTCGATTCGCGGATTTTCTCTGCGGCTTCTTTGTCGAAGGTGACGCCTTTTTCGGAGAACATCGTATCCAACTCGCCCGACATGGTCATTTCGGTGACGATGTCACAGCCGCCGACGAACTCGCCCTTGATGTAAAGCTGCGGCGTGGTTGGCCAGTTGGTGAAGTCTTTGATGCCCTGACGCATTTCGTCGCTTTCGAGCACGTTCACGTCCTGATACTCGACGCCCATATAGCCGAGGATTTGGCTGACGCGGCTGGAGAATCCGCATTGGGGGAAGTTCTTGTTGCCCTTCATGAACAGGACCACGTCGTTGGTGTCGACGGTCTGTTTGATTTGGTCGAGGATGGCTTGGTCGCTCATGGTGTTTTCCTTACTTGAGGTCGTCTGACCAGATTTTCGCGTATTCTTGGCTGTCGGAGGGCACGGACCAGACGGTGGCGTGGCCGCCGCGTCCGGATTGCATCTCGGCACCGAGGATGTGGGGGTCGTGCTTGCCGTTGGGCCGCACGCGCAGGGCTTTGGGGCTGATGAGCCAGATCACGCCGAACAGGCCCGCAAAGCCGGCTACGAACAGTATAATGGCGTAGATCGCGCCCGTCACTCCGGCACACCCGTTTGAAGGGCCAGCGCGTGAAGCTCGCCCGCCGCGCCGTCCATCTTGCCTTTGAGGGCCGCGTAGACCGCCTGATGCTGCTGTACGCGGTTCTTGCCCGCGAACGACGCATCGAGGACGGTGGCCGCGTAGTGATTGCCATCCCCCGCGAGATCACGAATCTCGACGGTGGCATCGGGGAACGTCTCCTTGATGAGCGTCTCGATAGCGGCGGCTTCCATAGGCATGGGCGGATCTCCGGCTGGTATGCGTTAGGATAGAGTTAGGGTTTCGCGGGGGGCGGTGCAATGGGAAGTGTGATCTCAATGCACCCGCGATTTTGAGCGCTACAAACTTTTTTCTACCCCGCACTTGATGCTATGGGCGTCAAATTAGCATTTCATCGCCGTCATTATCGGGCTTTGCCCACGAGTGTCCGGCAGTTTTTACTTTTTAGTTTCTTGGTCACTATTTTCGGAAAATGCTTCATATAAAGCTGGTGCATCGCATTTACTGAAAAATATTAATTTCAAACCAAAAGTCACCCCGCGACTTGTTCGCGGGGTCCATCGTGCAAGGCGTGTGGACCAATGGATACCGCGATCAAGTCGCGGTAAGACAAGATTTTATAACACCGGCATACTACCGGACACTCGTGGGACAAGCCCGACGATGACAATTTCCAATCTGTAAAACGACTTCACTGCAGGTGATTTTAACAGGTTGGCCTTTCAAGCGTGTGTGGATGCCCCCGGTTTTGCAAGAAGGAATTGGCTGTTCATCGAGGTTCGTGAGAATGCGGTCGTGTGTCCGGCCTGTTCGTGCGGTTTTTCACGACCGCTGGCCCTCATGGGTGTTCGCGAACCGGTTCCAAATCGATTGCACGGGCTGTTACGCCCTTCGCTTGAAGCTGGATGCTCCGGTTGCGATCTTCTCGGTGAACCTTCCATGACCTCCGTTGCCTTCCTGCCGTTACAGGGTGCTGCGACCCTGTCCCATCACGCCATACCCGCCTCGGGCATGGCGTAACCTTCGCTCTTCGTCAGTATGGCCCAGATTTGCCGCGCCATGCGGTTGGCCAGCGCGACCGCCGCGACCATGCGGGGCTTTCGCGCGAGCTTATCGGCGAGCCACGGGTCGTCGCATCGACCTTTGCGTCTGGTTCCGGCGATCACGCTCATGGCCCCGATGATGAGCAGTCTTCGAATATCGCGTTGGCCCATCTTCGAGCACCGACCCAGCCGGGCCTTGCCGCCGGAAGAGTGCTGCCTCGGAACCAGACCGAGCCATGCGGCAAAATCCCGGCCCCGTTCGAATTGCTTCAGATCGCAGGCGAAGGCCTCGATCGTGATCGCGCTGACCGGCCCGATCCCCGGCATGGTGGCCAGAAGGCGAGCCGTGTCGCTGCGGCGGTTGCGAGCCTCGATGCGAGCGGTCAGTCCCGCAATGCGTTTCTCCAGATCGGCAATATGTTCCCGGTGAAGCGCCGCGAGATCGCGCACCAGTTCCGGCAATTCGACTTCCCTCATCTTCTCAGCCAGTTCCGACAGGTGTTTCGGTCCCTGGGCGACGACGAGGCCGAATTCCGCCAGATGCCCGCGCAGGGAATTGATCGTCGCGGTGCGCTGGCCGACGAGCTGGTCGCGGGTCCGCAGCAGCATCGCCAGCGCCTGTTCCTCCTCCGACTTCACCGCCACCGGATGCAGACCCGGTCGCCGCGCCGCCTCCGTGATCGCCTCGGCGTCATTCGCGTCGTTCTTCTGTCGCTTCACGAACGGCTTCACATGAACCGGTGGCAGAAGCCGCACCTCGAACCCCATCGCTCCGAGAACCCGCCCCCAATGATGCGACGTCGCGCACGCTTCCATCGCAACGATGCAGCATGGCTGATCTCCCATGAACTTCTCGAACTGTCCTCGTGTCAGCTTCTTGCGGAAAACCGCCTTGCCTGCCCCGTCGCAACCGTGAACCTGAAAAACCCGCTTTGCCAGATCGATCCCGATTATCGTAACATCGCCCATGGATGCTTCCTCCTCTTGATGAACCTCAAGTCCAGCATGGTACATTGCGATACCGTCCGGGAGGGG
>CALFAK010000019.1 GCA_937948985.1 uncultured Neomegalonema sp.
GGTCTTTCACAGCGATAAAGTCGGCTGACCAGCAACAGCAGAATGCGGCGGATTGCAATCGGGAAATGTCTGATGCACGGCAATCGCTTGAAAGGCCAACCTGTTAAAATCACCTGCAGTGAAGTCGTTTTACAGATTGGAAATTGTCATCGTCGGGCTTGTCCCACGAGTGTCCGGTAGTATGCCGGTGTTATAAAGTCTGGTCTTACCGCGACTTGATCGCGGTATCCATTGCTCTACACGCCTTGCACGATGGACCCCGCGAACAAGTCGCGGGGTGACTTCCGGTTTGAAATTAATATTTTTCTGTAAATGTGAAGCGCCAGCTTCATACGAAGCCTTTTCCGAAAATAGTGACCCGTGGATTCCACGCCTTCGCGCGGAATGACAGCACGATTCTTTCGTATGCAGATTAAATGTGTGCATGTGGTCGCATTTATTTTTAGAGTCACTACCAACACCCGCTGTGAGGTTCCGCTTGCATGGCGGGGCGGGTCCGGCCCAAATTGGCGGGATGAGTGAGCAATTTGATAAAGGCATGGCGACGCGGCGGGCTGTGTTGGGTGATGCCCATGTGGACCGTGCCGAGGCCGCGAAATCGCCCTTTGATGAGCCTTTTCAGCGGTTCATCACTGAAGGGGCATGGGGGTCCGTCTGGGCGCGGGAGGGCCTCACGAACCGTGAACGCTCGATGATAACGCTCGCGCTGTTGGCGGCGCTGGGCCATTGGGACGAGGTGGCGATGCATGTGCGGGCCAGTGCGAATACTGGAGCGACGCCGGAGGATTTGCGCGAAACGATGATGCATGTTGCGGTCTATGCGGGCGTTCCGGCGGCAAACCATGCGTTCAAAGTGATGAAGCAAACCTATGCCGAAATGGGCGTTGAATTATGAGTGACGGATCGTTTTTTCAACGGGATCGCGGGCGGCACCCGCCCGCCTACAGCGCCGGATACAAAAGTAGCATCCTGCGCTCTCCGACACGCGCGCCGATATCCATGGACAACACGCTGTCCGAGATGACCGGACCCGTGTTCGGGCATCATCAGCTTGGCCCGCTCGACAGCGACCTGATCCTGAACTTTGCCAAGCCCGGCGAAATGCCCGTCGGTCAGCGGATTATCGTGCACGGGCGGGTGTTGGACGGGAACGGGCGCGGTGTGCCGGATGCTTTGCTTGAAGTGTGGCAAGCGAATGCGGGCGGGCGCTATCGTCATGCGAGGGAAACCTACCTCGCCGCGCTCGACCCCAATTTCGGGGGATGCGGGCGGGTGATGACGGGCGAAGATGGCAGCTATGCGATCCGTACCATCAAGCCCGGCGCGTATCCTTGGCCGAACGGGCCGAACGACTGGCGGCCCGCGCATATCCATTTCTCGGTATTCGGCAGCGGTTTCGCGCAGCGGCTGATCACGCAGATGTATTTTGAGGGCGATCCGATGATTGCGCTGTGCCCGATTGTGCGGACGATTCCTACGCAAGAGGCGATTGACAGCCTGACCGCGCTTTATGATCCGCAAGCCACCGTTCCAATGGACGCGCGGGCTTATCGGTTTGATATCGTGCTGCGCGGGCGGCGCTCGACGCTGTTTGAGAACCGGATGGAGGGGAATTGATGCAACGCCTGCCGTATCTCAAAGAAAGTCCCTCGCAGACCGCCGGACCCTATGTGCATATCGGCTGCACGCCGAATTTCTGCGGTATCAATGGCGTTTATGACGAAGACCCCGGCGCGCGGATGGTGGATGAGCGGACGCAAGGCGCGCGGATTACGCTGAGCGGGGTGGTCTATGACGGCATGGATGCGCCGATGAAGGACGTGATGGTCGAGATATGGCAAGCGGATGCGGCGGGGATATATCCCGGTAATGATCCGCGCGGGAATGCTGACCCGCACTTCACCGGATGGGGCCGCAAAGCGGGGGATTATGCCACGGGTGAATGGGTGTTCGAGACGATCAAGCCGGGTCGCGTGCCGTTTAAAGACGGGCGGATGATGGCCCCGCATATAACGCTTTGGATCGTCGCGCGGGGGATCAACACGGGGTTGCACACGCGGATATACTTCCCCGACGAGGATGCCGTGAACGCCGAAGACCCTGTGCTGATGCGATTAGAGCATAAGAGCCGGATACCGACATTGATCGCTGAAAAGACGGGGCCGGGGGCGTATCGGTTTGATGTGCGTTTACATGGTGAGCGTGAGACGATTTTCTTCGACATTTAACCCTTTCGATTTCAGGAGCCTGACATGAGCAAACCCTGCATACTCTGCGTTGCCATAACAGGCTCCGTGCCGACCAAGGCGGCCAATCCCGCCGTGCCAATCACGGTGGCGGAGCAGATTGAAAGTACCCATGAAGCGTTTGAGACGGGGGCGGCGATTGCCCATTGTCATGTGCGCAATGACGATCAGACGCCGAGTTCGGACCCGGAGAAATTCGCGCGCCTCAAGGAAGGCATCGAAAAACACTGCCCCGGCATGATTGTGCAGCTGTCCACGGGGGGGCGTTCCGGTGCCGGGCGGGAACGGGGCGGGATGCTGCCACTGCGCCCTGACATGGCGTCGCTGTCGGTCGGGTCGAACAACTTCCCGACGCGGGTGTATGAGAATCCGCCTGATCTGGTGGAGTGGCTGGCCTCCGAAATGCGGACCTATGATGTGAAGCCGGAGATTGAGGCGTTTGATCTGAGCCATATCCACCACGCGGCGGCGATGAACAGGGACGGGCGTATTCCCGGTAAGTTGTATGTGCAGTTCGTGATGGGGGTGAAGAATGCGATGCCCGTGGATCGGGATGTGTTTGATTATTATATCAAAACCGTTGAGCGATTGGTGCCTGACGCGCAATGGTGCGGGGCGGGGATCGGGCCGAACCAGATCGTGCTGAACGAGTGGAGTATTGCCGCCGGGGGGCATACCCGCGCGGGGCTGGAGGATAATGTGCGGCTGGATAAGGCGCGGTTGGCGCCGTCGAATGCCGCGCTGATCCAACGCTGTGTTGACCTTTGCGAGAAGTATGAGCGGCCTGTGGCAAGCCCGGCGCAGGCGCGGGCGATCCTTGAGCTGAGAGCGGCCTGATGGCGGTGTCGCCGTTTGACTCCGTGATGGCGGGCGGGTTGTTCGGTGATGCGGAGCTGGCGGCGTTTTTCTCGGATGAGGCCGAGATTGCGGCGATGATCGCGTTTGAGGCGGCGCTGGCGGATGTGGAGGGGGCGCTGGGCGTGATCCCTGCGGATGAGGCGGCGCGGATTGTGGCGACGCTGGGCGATTGCCGCATTGCGCCGGATGCCCTGCGTGCGGGGTTTGCATCGGCGGGGGTGCCTGTTCCGGCGCTGGTGAAGGCGTTGCGGGCGCATGTGGGCGGGGAGGCCGGGTCGTATGTGCATTGGGGCGCGACCTCTCAGGATGTTATCGATACGGGCTTGGTTCTGCGGCTGAGCGATGTGCTGGCGGTGCTGGAGGGGCGGTTGGCGTCGGTGATTGCGGTGCTGTCTGAGGAAGCGGAGCGCTATGCGGGGACGGTGATGGCGGCGCGGACGCGTTCGCAGATCGCGACGCCGACGACGTTCGGGCTGCGCATTGCCGGATGGATCGCGCCGTTGCAGCGGTGCCAGGCGCGGTTGGCGGAGCTGAAGCCGCGTTTGCTGGTGGTACAGCTGGGCGGGGCGTCAGGGACGTTGAGCGTGTTTGGCGGGCAAGGGGTGGCGGTGATGCAGGCGCTGGCGGGGCGATTGGGGCTAGGGTGTCCGGTAAAGCCCTGGCACAGCGAGCGTGACGCGCTGGTGGAATTGGCCGGCTGGCTGTCGCTGGTGACGGGGACGCTGGGCAAGATGGGCGCGGATTTAATGCTGCTGGGCCGATCGGAGATTGGTGAGGTTAAGGCGGGGCAGGGCGGCGGATCGTCAACGATGCCGCAGAAATCCAATCCGGTGGCCGCTGAGACGCTGGTGATGCTTGCGCGGTTTAATGCGACGCAGGTCAGCGGCGCGCATCAGGCGTTGGTGCATGGTGAGGAGCGGGACTCGACCGCCTGGGCGCTGGAGTGGATGATACTGCCGCAGATGGTGATGGCGACGGGCGCGGCGCTGCGCCATGCGCATGTGCTGGCGTCGTCGCTGGACGTGGATGCGGCGCAGATGCGGGCGAATGCGATGGCGGGCGGGGGCACGATCTTGGCGGAAGCGGCGAGTTTTGCGCTGGCGACTCAGATGCCGCTTTCTGATGCGCAGGCATTGGTCAATGCGACATCTTCGGAGGCGGCGCGATCAGGGCGCGCCCTCGTTGACATCCTGTCTGAAAAGGTGCCCGGTGGTGTTGATTGGGATGCCATTAGGGATGCGGGGGCGCATATAGGTAGTGCTAACGAATTGATTAAATTAATTAAAAATGCCCGGTGAAAATATTAGAATCATCAGGCGTGAGGAACGGTGTCAATGAAAACAGGCACGCATAATTGTGAAAATGCCAAGTACGATTGACATTTGACACTGTCAGCCAAGTGTGACATTTTGTCTCTGGTGGCGCTGGTGAACCGCTTTTGCAGTTTTCGTTCAGCATCAACCAAGTGGAGAGGACGCCATCGGATCAGCCGATACGTTCTGAAGGACACGGAGATAAAACCATGACAGATGATCCAGATAAAGTTTGGCCAACCGGCCTGACAATCGCAGAATCAGAAGAGGTTCACAGTCAACTCATCGACGGCACACGTGTCTTCGGTGCGATTGCACTCGTGGCGCACCTTCTGGTCGCTGTTGCAACACCTTGGCTCGGATAAGGGAGTAGCACAATGAACAACGCAAGAATGTGGACGGTCGTAAATCCAACGGTCGGCATCCCACTGTTTTTCATCGGCGTGGCTACAACGTCGCTCATCGTTCATACGTCCGTAATGAAGAACTCGGCTTTCGTGGCACAGTTTTTCTCCGGTCAGGAAATGACGGGTGAGATGGCTGCTGTTGACACGGGTTCTGATATTCAGACCGCCAGTGCAACGAATTCGATTGCCGCGAGCCTCGAAACAGGCGAAGCTTTTATCGTGCTTCCTGATGGCCGCACGGGCCGCGTGATCTTTGATGCGCCGGTGACGATGGCATCCGCGCCACCCGTCGAGTGACGTCGAAACTTGAAATACAAGGCTGCCGCTGACGAGGCGGCTGCCTTGAAAACTTAGAGTGCGTCTGCGCTCTATGTCTTTGTTTTGGCGCGATTTCAGAGTCGCAAAGTGTCTCCACTTCGCTCGAAATCGCTCAGATCTGATCCTGGGGCTGACCGTGATACAGCGATATCGGCAATTTGCGCTCACAAAGCTCGCGAATCTTGCGCCGAAATATCTGCCGTTTGCAGATGTGGCGTCTGAAGATTTGCCGCTTGGCCGCTTGCTGCGTCTGTCCCTGTTTCAGGTTACGGTCGGAATGGCGCTGGTTCTGCTGGTCGGCACGCTCAATCGGGTGATGATCGTCGAGCTGAAGGTGCCCGCGTCGCTGGTTAGCATTATGCTGGCATTGCCGCTTGTTTTCGCGCCTTTCCGCGCTTTGATCGGCTATCGGTCTGACACGCACCGCTCGGCTTTGGGTTGGCGGCGGATTCCGTATATTTGGAAGGGCACGATGCTGCAATTCGGCGGTTTCGCGATTATGCCTTTCGCGCTGCTGGTTTTGTCGGGATTTGGCGAAGCGCAAGATGCGCCGCTTTGGATCGGGTACAGTTCTGCCGCGTTGGCGTTCCTGCTGGTCGGGGCGGGTGTGCATATGGTGCAGACGGTCGGGCTGGCGCTGGCCACGGATCTTGTGCCGCCGGAAGATCAGCCGAATGTCGTCGGCCTGATGTATGTGATGCTGCTGTTCGGCATGGGGGTGAGCGCGGTCGTGTTCGGCGCGCTGCTTGAGAATTATACGCCGGGGCGGCTGGTTCAGGTGATCCAGGGCGCGGCGGTGGTGACGATATTTGTCAATGTGTGCGCCGTTTGGAAGCAGGAGTCCCGCGATAGAAGCCGTGCTATGGCCGCGATCCCGCAACCGGAATTCGGCGAGGCTTGGGCGACGTTTATCAAGGGCAAGAACGCGCTACGCCGGTTGATTATAATCGGACTTGGCACGGCGGGCTTCGGGATGGCCGATGTGTTGCTGGAGCCGTATGGCGGACAGGTCTTGGGAATGACAGTCGCCGAGACGACGAAACTGACGGGGACGATGGCGCTGGGCGGGATTATCGGCTTCGGGCTGGCCTCGCGTATTCTCAGCCGGGGCGGTGATCCGCTGGCGATGGTTTGGTACGGGGCGATGGTTGGCATACCCGCATTCGCGGCGATCATCCTGTCGGCGACGGGGCAGAGCTATGCGCTGTTTATCGCCGGAGTATTGTTGGTCGGGTTCGGTGCGGGCTTGTTCAGCCACGGCACGCTGACCGCAACGATGCGGATGGCACCGAAAGAACAGACGGGACTTGCTTTGGGGGCATGGGGGGCGGTTCAGGCGACATCAGCCGGAATCGCAATCGCGATCGGGGGCGTAATCCGGGACGTTATCGTGAATTCGCCCGATTTGAATTGGTTTGGAGCAGGAACGGGCTATCTCGTGGTCTTCGGACTTGAGATCGCGCTGCTCGTATTGGCGCTGGCTGTGGTGTTTCCGCTGCGGCTCGGAAAATTGGCAGAGACATCGCCCTGTGCGGTGCCTGTTTCTGGAAGATTATAGGAGGCAACAATGACTACGCTGATTACCAGGCTGTTCGCCGATGATAGTATCGCTGCAAAAGCATCAGACGCGCTTCAAGCGGGCGGTATTGATGAGGATGCGATCCGTGCGATCGGCGGCAGTGATGCGGCCACAGCGATGGCGGATGTCGGCCTGGGCGAAGATGCCGTTGCCGCCTATTCAGGCGCTATGTCGGGCAGCAATACGCTGGTGGCGATACGTGCCCCGTTCGGCACGACCGGGCGCGCCCTGACGGCATTGAAGAAATTCGATGCGATTGATGTGGGTCTTGAATCGCAAGAGGCGCATATTTCCGCGCAGGATGACCCGGAGATGCAGTCGAGCATCATCAAGGGCAATAAGAAATTCCTGACCGGAAAAGGCGTGACCGAGTCGCGTTATATATCACCATTCGGTTTTCCGCTTTTGTCGAAAAACCAGCGCGGCAAGGCGAAGGTGGACACCAAACCTGTATTGTCGTCAAAGCTCGGCTGGCGCACGACCAAGCCGCCGAAAGCGGGCAAACGCGTGCTGAGCGATAATCCGACGCCGTTGTCCAGCATGATTGGCATGTCGCTGATTAAAAAGCCGCGTCTTCGCAATTCGGTGATGAGCGATAACCCGACACCGTTTTCGTCAGCGCTGGGCTGGCCGACGATTATTAAGTAGAGAGATTTGAGAAAAGCTGATCGGCTTTTCGATTTGATCGCACTTGATGCTGATACGATTTGATTAAGCCTCGCATTTTTGATGCGGGGCTTTTATTTTGGCACTGTTGTTGTTTTGAGGTGAGCATGTCGGCACCGTAGTGGCTGTTTGCCGACGGTTTTGTGGCCGCATAATGTGATGGTCTTGTACCGCTGGAGCGTTATTTTTGGCTGGGGGATCTCGAATATGACATCGATACACGCAAAAACGCCATGCTCCGGGTCTGGAACATGGCGTTTTTTATCGGCTTGGCTAAAGTAACTCAGGCTAAAAATTTCTGCCAGATAAAGAATGCAAGTCCGGCAGCACCCGCAATGGCGGCGTATAGAAGCGGGCCGCCCAAGAAGCTGACGCGATCAGGTGTTTCGTCGATCTCGTCTGTGACTTTTAGTTTAGTGGTTTTTTTCGATTTTTTCTTTGGCTTGATGTCAAGCTCATCATCGAAGGCGGCCATCAACTCCAAGTCATCCTCATCTTCGTCAAGCTCATCGTTCAGCTCGACAGGTGCTTTAGATTTTTTCTTACCCAAGATGCCGCCTAATAATCCGGATTTCTCTGACTTTGGCGTTTCTTCGACAATTGCGGGTTGTTCGTCTTCTTCCGCGGGTTTTTGACGCATTTTACGGCGCAAATTTTGGATTGATGGCTCGCCATCGCCCTCAGCGAATACATCTTCAAAATCTTCATCCAAACGCGATTTGCGGGCGCGGTTTTTACGACGGCCCCGTGCACCCGGTACTACGCTGAGGCCGGAATCTTCGTCAAATTCCTCGTCATCCTCATCGAATACTTGGGATTGTCCGGCGCTGGTGCGCTCGGTAACGGTTGGTTCGGCATCCGCTTCCGCAAAGGCGCGGTTTTCCTGCATTGCCGCCGGATTAGCAGCGGTGCCGACAGCGATTTCTGCCGCCTCATCTGTGTCGGTCGCCTCGGTGCCAGTTGGAAGAGTGCGCGCTTTTTCAAGCTGCTCCATGCGTTTCTTAACAGTCTTTGAAGGCTGCCACCGCTTTGTCCCAACGCGCCGGCCATCCCCCGCATCCGCAATGATTTTCGTCCCGGTACCACGCTGGGACTCATACTCAGTCTCAGCAGCTCTCGCAATACGGTCAAATATGTCCACAGGACCGCTCTCCTTCTTTGCTTGGAGTTCGCGCTCAGCCTGGGCGATGTAGGGAGCCACAGTGCCGTCATCCACAGGTTTAGGGTCCGCAGCAATCGCGACATTGGTGATGGTTTGATTGGTAATGCGTGTTTCGAGGCCGTCAATGCGCTCAGCGATGACACCCAGTGCGTGCCCGATTTTATTCAAGGCACCATCGTAACGGCTTTCTGTCGTCGCGATTTTCTCATTCAGCAGATTGATCGCCTGAAGGCTTAGCAGGCTGGACGACGGTTCCGGCGCGGCCTTTGGTGATGACTTCGGCAACTCAAGCTCAACTGCGCTTCCCATCGTGTCACTTTCGTTTTCCGTGTCGGCGCTTTGAGAGGCGATGACGGTTTCGAGTAAAGCGTCTGTTTCTTCAAGCATTTCCGAGGGGGCGTCTGCTTCCTGATCTTGCTGGGCAATACTTGTAGAAATTTTTGGTTCGGTCACATCAGCTGTTTGCTGAAATTCTTGACGTTCCGGTAAGGTTAGCACTTGGTCTGTGGTGTGCTTTTGTTCACCGTTGCTTTCGTCAGCGGCGCTTTTGTCTTTAATTTCGTCGGACGCTTCAGCGCTCATCCACAAAGCATCGCGAACATCCTCTTCCGCTTCGTCGAGAAGAGCATCCAAATCTTCCGATTCGGTGTGATCTGCATCGTCGAGTTTGTCTGTCTGCGTCTCAAACGTGCGCGCAAGGAAGTCGTTCGACATACTTGAAGCCTGATCGCCGGAATCGCTGGTGTTCCAGCTCTCCTTGGGCTTTTCAGCCACCGGCGCGCTGTCGTCTTCTGACGCTGTATTCACTTCAAGAGGTTCGCCTTGGATCATGACATTCTTCCGCACATATCTCGCCAGAGGCACCGACCGATCGGGCTTCCTGTGAGGAATCAATACGCCATTGCCCTTTAAGATTGATCTAACGGCAGCGGATTCCGATGTTAATTATACAGTGAGGATATTTTAGTTGACGTTTACGTAAGCGTGAGCTAAGTGATTTTCATGAATGAGATTGCAGAGAAAACAGCTGAGGCTGATCGCATGTTTACGGTTACACAGCTTTGCCGTGAATTCGGCGTAACACCACGTGCTTTACGTTTTTATGAAGCGAAGGGGCTTTTGCATCCAGATCGTGACGGGATGCGGCGGCGTTTTGATCAGCGTGACAGGGCCAGATTGGCACTTATTCTGCGCGGGAAGCGGTTTGGATTCAGTCTTGCCGAGATTGGCGAATTGCTGGACCTTTATAACGCCGATGGCACCCAAGTGGTGCAGTTGACCCGCACTTTGGAAGTCGCGCGGCGGCGATTGGAGGACATGCGTAAGCAGCGCGATGAACTGGGTGTAGCGATCGCTGAGCTTGAGACACAAGTTTCCTTGGTGGGGAACATGTTGTCCAAACAGCGTGGCGACACAGACTGACGTGAAAGCTGGAAGAGTCCTATTTTTTGGAGGCCATCATGGCGATTTATAATGCACCCGTTCGTGACGCTCAATTCGTTTTGCATGAAGTGCTGCGGGTTCAGGACCAGGATCAAATCGAGGGCTATGCTGATCTCACGGACGATTTGACCACAGCGATCCTCGACGAAGCCGGCAAAATCGCCTCTGAAGTGCTATTGCCGATCAATGAGACGGGCGACAAGGAAGGTTGCGTCCTCGAAAATGGTGTTGTGCGTACCCCTAAAGGTTACAAAGAGGCCTATGAGGCGCAGTGCGCAGGTGGTTGGCCCGGTATCGATTTGAACCCGGAGTATGGCGGGCAGGGGATGCCTTACATAATAAATGCGGTCACCGGGGAGTTTTCCTCCTCTGCCGCGATGGCATTCTCAATGTATACAGGTCTTACTCACGGAGCGATCAAGGCGATTGAAGGATTTGGTTCTGAGGAGCAAAAGAATCTTTATCTGCCGAAAATGATTGCTGGCGAGTGGACCGGCACAATGAATCTGACAGAGCCGCATTGCGGTACGGATTTGGGTTTGTTGCGCTCGAAAGCGGAACCGCAGGACGATGGCAGCTATAAAGTTTCCGGGCAGAAGATTTTCATCTCCTCTGGCGAGCACGATCTGAGCGAGAATATCGTTCACTTGGTCCTTGCAAAAATTCCGGGTGGACCCGAAGGGGTCAAAGGTATCTCGTTGTTTGTGGTGCCGAAATTTCTGCCAAACGAAGATGGTTCCTTGGGTAACCGTAACACGCTGGCTTGCGGCAAGCTCGAAGAGAAAATGGGCATCCACGGTAACTCGACTTGCGTGATGAACTACGACGAAGCCACGGGTTGGTTGGTCGGTGACGAGCACAAAGGCCTGCGCGCGATGTTCCTGATGATGAATGAAGCGCGCTTGCTGGTCGGGATGCAAGGACTGTCACAAGCATCGATCGCCTATCAGAACGCTGTGGAATATGCGAAAGACCGGATGCAGGGTCGCGCGTTGGACGGTGCGAAATTCCCGGATGAGAAAGCCGATCCGCTGATGGTTCATCCTGATATCCGCCGGATGCTGATGGACGCGAAATCGTTCGTCGAAGGGGGGAGGGCTTTCTATTATTGGGCGTCATCGCTGATCGATGAAGAGAACAAGCACAGTAACGAGAAAGCGCGTGAAGAAGCGGCAATGCTGATCGCGCTGATGACGCCTGTGGTTAAAGGATTCCTGACGGATAAGGGCTTCGATACCGCCGTAAACATGCAGCAAATCTTTGGTGGCCACGGCTACACCGAGGATTGGTCGCAGAGCCAATATGTCCGCGATGCCCGTATCGCGATGATTTACGAGGGCGCGAACGGTATTCAGGCGCTTGACCTGATCGGACGGAAGTTGCCGCAAAAAGGCGGCGCCGGAATGCAGACGTTCTTTGGCATGGTCAAAGATTTCTGTAAGGAACACGACGATGAGGCGATGGCCGAGTTTGTTGAGCCCCTGAAAGCCGCCTCGAAAGAGCTGCAAGAATCGGTGATGTGGTTCATGCAGAACGGCATGAAAGACCCCAATCAGGCGGCGGGCGGCTCGACGGATTTTCTGCACCAGTTCGGCTATACCGCGATTGGCTTTATGTGGGCCAAGAGTGCGAAAGTCGCGCAGGATGCGTTGGCTGATAATGCTGATGATCCGGCATTTTATGAGGCCAAAATCGCTACCGCGCGATACTATATGCAGCGCGTTATGCCGATGACTTCAACGCATTTGTCACGCATCAAAGCGGGTGCGGATAGCATGATGGCACTGGATGCGGCGCAGTTCTAGTATTGCCGTCGCTGTGATGATGGCGGGATGTGTGGGCGGCGAAGCGTCTCATCTTCCGCCGTTATGGCAAATGCCTGGTGCCGCCGCGGTTGCAGGTTTTGAAAATGTGACCTACGGCGCGCGGCGTAACCGCGTGAAGTCGTATATTCGTGATAATGAAAACGGTGTACTGGATGATATAATGCGCGGCGGTGGCGTGCTGCTGGATGAAGCAATAAATGTTGCGCGTGTTGGTGTTGATCGTAGAGCTGCTTTAATTGCAGAGCTGCGCGGTAATCCGGGCATTTATCTGCATACGCTAAAGAGTGATCGCTTGAACATTGAAGCGGTGACGGTAGCGCTTATGGTGTACGGAGACTAATCCATTCATGTTGTGCACGGAGAATGCCGATGTCAGACTATAAACTCCACTGCTTCGCCCAATCAGGCCATTCCTATAAAGCGGCATTAATGCTCAATCTTTGTGGCGCTGATTGGGAGCCTATTTGGGTTGATTTCTTCAATGGCGGGGCGCGGACGCCGGAGTTTCACGCTATTAACGAGATGGGTGAGTGCCCTGTTCTCGAAGCGCCGATAGGCAATCTGACGCAATCAGGTGTGATCCTCGATTACGTGGCGGGGCAGTTCAACATGTTTCAACCTGCGACTGAGTGGGATCGCCTTGAAGTGCTGCGCTGGGTGATTTGGGAAAATCAGAAACTGAATGGCATGATGGGGCCGTGGCGATTTATGCTGCAATTTGCGCCTGAGAAAGCCCGCAACGAGAGTGTGACCGCGTTTTTGAAGGGGCGTTCAATGGCGGCGTTGGGTGTTTTGGATAAGCATCTGGCAGGGCGCGAATGGATCGTTGGCAATACGGCAACAACCGCCGATGTGGCTTGTGCGGGATACATCTTTTATCCGGCTGAGGAATACGATTACGGCGATGTGACTTTTCCGAATATCGAGGCATGGAAAGCCCGTGTTTCAGCGTTGCCGGGATGGGTGCATCCCTACGAACTGATGCCTGGACATCCGCTGGCTTAGACTTGCCGCTTTACAAAATTACAGCGCGTCGGGAGATACTTCAAGCTCAGATGTCCCTGAAGTCCCGCCGGATGCGCTCAGACACAACTATCGCCCGAAGCGATTAGGGAGAATACTATGACCGAAGCCTACATTTTCGACTCCGTCCGCACCCCGCGTGGTAAAGGTAAAAAGGACGGCTCGTTGCATGAAGTGACCTCTCTGCGCTGCGCCAGCGGTATCCTTGAGGCGCTGCGTGACCGCAATGACTTGGATACTTCCGCTATTGAGGATGTGATCCTTGGCTGTGTGACGCCTGTGGGTGAGCAGGGTGGTGAAATCGCGCGGACCGCTGTGCTGCAAGCGGGCTATGACGAAAGCGTGCCCGGACTGCACATCAACCGCTTTTGCGCTTCGGGTATGGAGGCGGTGAACCTTGCCGCGAACCAAGTCAAAGGCGGTGCGGGTGAGTTGTATGTCGCGGGCGGTGTCGAGATGATGAGCCGTGTGCCGATGGGTAGCGACGGTTTTGCCATCGCGGTTGATCCGACCCCTGCGATGAAATCCTATTTCGTCCCGCAGGGCATCTCGGCGGACATCATTGCCACGAAATACGGCTTCAGCCGCGATGATTGCGATGCGCTCGCGGTCGAAAGCCAAAACCGTGCGGCGGCGGCTTGGGAAGACAAACGGTTCGAGAAATCCATCGTTCCGGTCAAAGACATGAACGGAGTCACTATCCTCGACCATGACGAATACATGCGTCCGGGAACGGATATGCAGTCGCTGGGCGGGCTGAAAGCCTCGTTTAAAGACATGGGTGAGAACATGCCCGGTTTTGACGCCGTTGCGCTGCTGAAATACCCGGAATTGGAGAGCGTCAACCACGTTCACCACGCGGGCAACTCATCGGGCATTGTTGATGGTGCGGCGGGCCTTTTGATCGGTTCCAAGGAAGCGGGTGAGCGGCTGGGCCTCAAACCACGCGCGCGGATCAAGCATACGGCTAAAATCGGCACTGACCCGACGATCATGCTGACCGGGCCAGTACCTGTGACCGAGAAGGTGCTGCGCGAGACAGGGATGGAGATCGGTGATTTTGACCTGTTCGAGGTCAACGAGGCATTCGCTTCCGTCGTGCTGCGCTTCATGCAGGCATTCAACGCTGACCATGCCAAGCTGAACCCCAATGGCGGTGCAATTGCTATGGGCCACCCGCTCGGTGCGACGGGGGCGATGATCATCGGCACGGCGCTTGACGAGTTGGAACGCACAGGCGGCGGTACGGCGCTCTGTACGCTGTGTATCGCTTCGGGCATGGGTGCGGCAACGGTTATTGAGCGGGTTTAATCGGTATCAGGAGAAAAGATATGAACAACTGGAAATTCGATACCGACGGCGATGTGGCCATTATCACTTGGGATATGGCGGATCGCAGTATGAATGTGATGACTGAGGAAGTCATCCGCGAGCTGGATGCCGCCGTTGATAAAGTGCTGACCGATGACAGCCTCAAGGGCGCGGTCATCACGTCGGCCAAATCGGATATGGGCGGCGGGGTTGATCTGACCATGCTCGCGAATATCAAAGCGCAAGCGGCCAAGGAAGGCGGCAATGTTGGCGAGGCGCTGTTCGGGTTCGTCTGGGCGCTGCACTCGTTGTACCGTAAGATCGAAGTAGGCGGCGCTGATCCGAAGACTAAAAAGGGCGGCAAAGTGTTCGCTGCCGCAACGCCCGGTACTGCGCTTGGTGGGGTGTTTGAGCTGCTGCTCGGTTGCCATCGCCGTTTTGCCGCTGATAATCCTAAGGCGAAGCTGGGCCTGCCTGAGACGCTGGTCGGCTTGTTCCCCGGTGCGGGTGGTACGACGCGGCTTGTGCGTATGCTGGGCGTAATGGGCGCGGCGGATTATCTGCTGCAAGGGAAGCTCGTGAACCCGAAAAAAGCCAAAGCGGGGATGCTTATCGACGAGGTTGTTCCGCAGGAGGAACTTGTTTCCTCGGCGGTTGCCTGGGTCCGTGATGCCAAAGAAAGCGACGCGGTTAAGCCGTGGGATGCGAAGGGCTTTAAACTGCCCGGTGGCGCGCCTTACACGCCGCAGGGGTTCCCGACCTTCCTCGGCGCGATTGCGATGACGCATGGCAAGACGGCAGGCGTGTACCCGCAGACCAACGCGATGCTCTCAGCGGTATACGAGGGCGCACTGGTCGATATGGACAACGCGCTGAAAATTGAGGCGCGGTGGTTCACTTCCGTCCTCATGGACCCGCGTTCAGCGGCGATGATCCGCTCTTTGTTTGTGAACAAGCAAGCCATCGAGAAGGGCGCGCGCCGTCCGGATGTGCCCGATGCGAAGGTCAAGTCCGTCGGTATCATCGGTGCGGGCATGATGGGCGCAGGAATCGGCTTTGTCTCGGCTCGCGCGGGGATTGATGTTGTGCTGGTTGATCGTGATCAGGAGGCGGCTGATCGCGGATATGCGACCATTGAAGGCCTTCTTGATGAAGGCGTTAAGCGTAAAAAAGTCACAGAAGAGGCGAAAGCGGGCATACTGAGTAAAGTTAACGCTACGTCAGACTATGCCGCCCTTTCAGGCTGTGATCTGATTGTTGAAGCGGTGTTTGAAGACCCAGAGATTAAAGCTGAGGTGACGCAGAAAGTGGAAGCGGTCATTCCCAAAGACGCGATCTTTGCGACCAATACCTCGACCCTGCCAATCACAGGGCTGGCGGAGGCGTCTGCGCGTCCCGACCAGTTTATCGGCATCCACTTCTTTTCGCCGGTTCATAAGATGATGCTGGTTGAAATCATCAAGGGTGAGAAGACGGGTGATCTTGCGGTTGCCAAGGCGCTCGACTTCGTGCGGCAGATCAAGAAAACGCCGATTGTCGTCAATGATGCCCGCTTCTTCTACGCCAACCGCTGCATCATTCCATACCTTAACGAAGCGATGATTATGGTGGGCGAGGGTGTAAACCCGTCGCTGATCGAAAACGCCGCCAAGCAGTTGGGTATGCCAGTCGCACCATTGCAGCTGACTGATGAAACCTCGCTCGAACTCGGCCACCGCATCATGATGGCGACTAAGGCGCAGATGGGCGATGCCTATGAAGCGAGCCTCGCGGATGATGTGCTGCTCAAGCTGTTTGAGAGTGAGGGCCGCGCCGGACGCAAGAATGGAAAGGGATTCTATGACTACGACGAGAAGGGCAAGCGTCAAAAGCTGTGGCCTGATCTGGCGAAACACTTCCCGCATGCGGATGAACAGCCTGATTTTGAAGAGATTCAGAACCGCTTGATCCTTGCGCAAGTCTTGGAGGCTGTGCGTGCCAAAGAAGAGGATGTGTTGGTCGATATTCGTGAGGGTGATGTCGGTGCGATCCTTGGCTGGGGTTTTGCGCCTTGGTCTGGCGGGCCGATGTCCTGGATCGATCTGACCGGGCCGAAAGACGTTGTTGCGATCTGTGATGCACTTGAAGCCAAGTATGGGGCGCGCTTTACCGCTCCGGCTCTGCTGAAAGACATTGCCGCAAAGGGTGAGACTTTCTATGGCCGCTTCCAGCCTCAACAAGCGGCGGCTTAGCTTTGAGATGATTAACCGCGAAGCATGATATGAGATGATCGTGCTTTGCGGCAGTACGGTGGCCGTGTGACGTTCGGGTATGCGTTCAAAAACATAATACCGCTCAAAAAACGGGCGGCAAAACAACAATCCGCAAAAGCGGGACTTGAACAATGGGAGAAGTCACGTGGCTTCAAATATAAAAACACTGCTGGCAAGCGCCAGTGTTGTTGCAACACTTGCAACACCTGCAATTGCCGATGAATTTCGTATCGATCGCCTGTTCGTAGTAGGCGACAGTCTCAGCGACGGCGGCACGTATTCGAATTCAGCCAGATTTCTGAGACAAAATTTCGGGGAGTCGGCCCCGGATATCCCTTACAAGTTTCTCAACAACGCTCAGGACGGTTCCAGTCAAGTCTATGCGGAAGTTGTTGCCGAAGGTTTGGGAATAACACTTCAGCCGAATGTCATCACGGGCGCGCCGGGCTTTGCACAGGACAATGTGGGCGGTACTAACTACGCTCAGGGCGGCGCGCGTGTTACAACGCCTAATGATGATGCCGGTCAACTTGCGATTGGGATTACCCAAAAACCATCCAATGAGCAGATTGATGATTTGCTGACGGCTACGCCGAGTTTCAATAGCAATGACCTGGTGATCTACTGGGTCGGCGCAAATGACATTTCCACCAATGCTGAAGCGGTGGTAGGCGGTACTCAGACGCCTCAACAAGCTGGTCAAGCCGTTGGTCTTGCCGCAACGCAGGCTGTTGATGAAATTGAACGTTTGATCGCTGCGGGTGCCACCAATCTGGTTGTTGTGACCGTGCCGGATATCGGCGCGACGACGCCTGTTGGTTTTGAGTTAGGGCAAGCGGGCAACCTTGTCGGGCAAGGATTTCTTTCCTCTTTGACAGGTGCGTACAATAATATTCTCGTCAACGGTGTAGCGGGTCGCGCAACAATCGTGGATGCCGGCGCTGTTATCAGTGACGTGCTGAGAGATCCGGTTCGGTTCGGGTTTTCAGCTCAGGAACACCGCGAACTTGATAATACCGCGTGCGGGCCGACCCCGATCGGGGACAGATCATCTTTTATATGTATTGATGAGATCGACGGGCGTGCCGGTTTGACACCTATCTTCGCGGATGATCGCCATCCGACAGCCCTTGCGCACCGCGCGCTTGGTGAGTTCGCGCTTTCTGCGCTGGTGGCCATCGGACAGGCCGGAGTCATACCTGTTGCAACAATCACCGGCCTGCGTCAGCAGTCGCAAGGGTTGGAACAGCGCCTTAACCTTGGTGCCTTTTTCATCAACGATGACCAAGGCAACCGCATCCGTCGCCCTGTTGGCAACGTTGAGGTATATGGTGGCGCTGAGCTGGGCTTTTACGAAAGCGATCAACAGCAAGTTGTCCCCGGGTTCGATGCGACGACACAAGTCGTCAAGGTTGCCGCTGATGTGATGGTGACACCGAATGTGATGCTTGGTGTCGGTGGCAGTATCGACCACGGTCAAATTGACTACGCCGATGACAAAGGTGGTTTTGACTCACGGCTTTATGTCGGTGGTGTTTTTGGCGTCGCGCAGATCATTCCCGGCGTTTATGTGAACGGCTTTCTGGGCGGAGGTCTGATTGATGTTTACGACATCGACCGCAGCTTCAATACCACTGATCTGTCAGGCAATACACTCAGCACCAACAGCTATGACGCTGACACAGACGGCACCTACTTCATCGCGCGCACGAACCTGGGTGCGGTTGTGCCGCTTGGAAATGGCTTTGCCGTTAATCCCAGCGTTGGCTTCGCATATGAGCGCGTGAGTATTGACGGCTATCAGGAAACAGCCAGAGGCAGCGCACCGGGTTCGTTGGCTGCGCGTGTCGGTGATCTTGAATACGAGGGCCAGCGTGGTACGCTCGCACTGGCAGGTTTCTATCGTCCGCCGAGTGATCCGACTTGGACCTTTGGTTTGCGGGCCTCTTACGAGCATGATTTCAACGATGACAATGTAGAGGTGCCTTTTGCTGTAGGAACGTCACCGACCAACGTTCAGGTCGCACCGCGTCCCGATGATTCCTACGGTCTGCTAAGCGCTACCATTGTGAAAGAATTGGATCACAGCACATCGTTGAGCATGCAAGGCAGCACCAATTTTGCGCAAGATGGTGTTAGCGGCTATACGATTAGCATGGTGCTGAAGCACTCGTTCTAAGTCGTTCAATAAGCTGATGTTTTATCGGTCCCGTGCACGCGTGCGGGGCCGTTTTTTATTGGAAGATTTTCTCGCCCAAATGCGCCTCGATCTGGCTGAACGGTTTTGATCCGAAAAAACCGCGTGAGGCGGAGAGGGGGGATGGGTGAACGCTTTCGATGATCAGGGTGTTTGCGCCGCGTCCCGCATCAATTAGCTTGCGTTTGGCTTGTGCGTTGCGCCCCCAGAGAAGCCAGGCGATGCCGTTCATGTCGCGAACCCGCATGAGCACTTGATCGACCAGTGTGGACCAGCCGACTTTCGCATGACTGCCCGCCTCTCCCGCGCGGACGGTAAGGGCGCTGTTCAGCAGAAGGACACCGCTGTCCGCCCATGTGCTGAGGTCGCCATTCTCAGGATAGGTGCCAATATCGCTGTCCATCTCCTTGTAAATATTGGCGAGCGAGCGGGGTAGCTTGATGTCTGGCGCAACGGAGAAGGCGAGGCCGTTGGCGTGGCCCGGCGTGGGGTAGGGGTCTTGGCCAAGGATCACAACGCGCACGTTTTCGGGACGGGTGCGTTGCAGGGCGGCAAAGACGGTTTGCGGCGGGGGCAGGATTTGCGCAGCGTCGTCGCGCAGTTCGCCCAAGACCGCATCGAAACCGCCATCTGTGAAAAAGGGCAGATCAGACCAGCCGCTGGGGTTGTTGGCTGCTGCGCGCAGGGCATTGGCATAAGCGACGCTCATGTGTCGGCGGTCGTGATCCGCGCCATCGTTTGCAGGACGCGGCGCGCCGCACCGGAATCGATACTTTCAGCCGCCATCCGTGCGCCCTCTTGCAGGTCGCCCGCCTTGCCGCCAATTAGCAGCGCCGCGCCCGCATTAAGGCAAGCGGCATCGCGATAGGCGCTTTTCTCGCCGCTTAGCAAACTATCGAGGCGGCGGGCGTTTTCTGCCGGTTCGCCGCCGATCAGGTCTTCAAATGGGTGGGAGGGCAGACCCGCATCGCTGGCGGCGACTTCAAACTCGGTTACGGCGCCGTTCTCTAACGCGGCGACACGGGAGGGAGCGGCAACGGAAAGCTCGTCCGTGCCATCGCCCCCATGGACGATCCATGCGCGCTCGGCTCCCAATGCGCCCAGTGTTTCAGCCATTGGCCTGATCCAGTCAGAAGAGAACGCGCCGCTGAGTTGGCGTTTGACGCCCGCCGGATTGGTCAGTGGGCCGAGGATGTTGAAAATCGTGCGCACGCCCAGCTCACGGCGGGCTGGCATGACGTATTTCATGGCTGAATGGTGGTTCGGGGCGGCCATGTAACCCATGCCACACTCGCGTAGGCAAGCCTCAATCGCTGGCACGCCCGCATCGAGATTGACGCCCAGTGCTGTGAGAGCATCGGATGCACCGGACTTGGAAGACAGCGCGCGGTTGCCGTGTTTGGCAACAGGCAGGCCCGCTCCGGCGGTGATGAGCGCGGCGGCGGTGGAGATGTTGAGTGTGCCTTTGCCATCGCCGCCTGTCCCGACGATATCGATTGCCCCTTCCGGTGCGGTGACGGGCAGGGCTTTTGCGCGCATAACGGAGGCGGCGGCAGTGATTTCCCGGACCGTTTCACCACGCATCCGCAGGGCCATCAGGAAGCCCGCTGTCTGGGCGGGAGTGGCGTCGCCGGACATTATGGCATCGAATGCCTCGCGTGCCTCCTCGCCTGTTAAAGGACGCTCAACAGCGATTGAGATCAGGGCTTTGAGAGGCTCGGACATCAGCGTGCCTCCGCGAGTTTGAGAAAGTTGTTCATCAGCGTTTGCCCATGTTTCGAGGCGATGCTTTCGGGGTGAAATTGCACGCCGTGAATGGGATATTGCTTGTGCGAGAGGCCCATGATGATTCCATCATCTGTTTCCGCTGTGATTTCGAGGCAGTCGGGCAGAGTCTCGCGTTCCACTGTCAGGCTGTGATAGCGGGTGGCGTTAAAGCCGTTCGGTAAATCTTTAAAAACGCTGCTATTTTTATGGCGGATCGGGCTGAGCTTGCCGTGCATGATTGCGCCCGCGCGCACGACTGTTCCACCGAAGGCTTCGCCGATAGATTGGTGTCCGAGGCAGACGCCGAAAATGGGTATGGATTCAGCGGCTTGGCGGATCAGGTCAACGCAGATACCAGCGCTTGACGGGTCGCATGGACCGGGCGAAATAATCAGGGCGGATGGTTTTAACGCCATCGCCTCGTCCACCGTCAGCGCGTCATTGCGGACAACTTTGACTTCTGCGTCAAGCATTCCGAATGCATGAACCAGATTGTAAGTGAAACTGTCGTAATTATCGATCAGCAATAGCATTTTGATGGTCCCCGTCCTTGCGTCTTTCTTGAAGCCGCGCGGGGGATACGTCAAGGGCCGCATTGAGGAGCAAAACGCTGTCTGACGACCCCGATAATGACGCAGACCTTGAAGAGGAGGTCGTGGCGGAGCCGCATTGGTTCGATCAGATCGGGATCGGATTGATGGCGCTTGGGGCTTCACTGTTGGCGTTGTTCACTGTCATCGCTATGGCCGTTTTCAATCAAATGGTGGCTGCACGACTGAGCGAAGCGGCGGTTCCACCCGCGCAAGAGGTCGCTTTTGAGGCACCTGAACCCGTGATCGCGCGGAAGCGGGTATCGTCAAACCTTCCGGGTTGGAAGCAATACGCGGTGCCGTTTAAGTCCGTTGAAGCCGACGGATTGATCGCCGTTATCATCATGGATGACGGGTCGGCCTCACCTTTGGCGCAACGGGCGTTGGAGTGGACCGCGCCTTTGACTTTTGCGGTTGCCGGGGATTTTGCCCTCTCTGCGCAGCGGGTTTCGCGCATACGCAGGGCGGGGCGGGAAGCGATGGTGATTGTGCCGATGGGGTACGGGCCGGAGTTCGGGCGTGATCCCAACGTGCTGGATTTGCATTTGAGCGAGAACGAGCTGCGCCGGCGGTTGCGCTGGCATCTGGCGCGGGCGGATGGCTATGTCGGCGTGGTGGACGGCAATTCCGGCCCGGTGATGCGCGATGAGCCGTCAATGCGTGCCGTGGGAGAGGAATTGGCGGCTCAGGGGCTGGTTTTTGTGGATAGCGGTGCCGCGGAAGGCAGCATTGCGGGGCCGCGCGTGCGGGCATTGGGCGTGCCTACGGGGCAGAGCACCGTGCGGATTACGGGCGCGGACTCGCCCGCTGCGGCGTTGGAGAAGCTCACCGACGCGGAGCAACAGGCTCTTACCTGGGGCACGGCGATCGTGATGGTCGATGCTGATAAAGTGGCGATGAAGGCGCTGGCCGATTGGCTGCGCACGCGCAATCCGTTACTCGCTATCGCGCCTGTAAGCGCCGTGATCGGGCAGTTGCGGGGTGGCGGATAATGCGATAAGTGTTTGAAAACTGTAAAGGATTCAACATGAAAACCGCACCGCAATTTATTCTGTTTGGCAGCCCTGAAGTTGCTGCTGTCGACAAAGATGTTTCCGAATGTACCGTGTCAGGCAATCCTGCGCAGACATCGCGGTTGTACGCGGACGAGCCTAAGAGCGGGACACGCTGCGGGATATGGGATTGTCAGGCGGGCGTCTTCCGCGCGACGATGGAAGATATCGTGGAGTTTTGCTGCATTATTGAGGGTGAGGCGGAGATCACGAATCTTGACGACGGCTCTAAACGCACGGTGCGGGCGGGGGATGCGTTTGTTATGGAGCCGGGTATGCGGCTGGAGTGGCACGTGCCGGAATATATCCGGAAGTATTTCGCGATTTCGGATGCGGTTGCTTGATTTTCTTTTTGGTGGGATTGGCCAATGCGCCGATGCCGCCAAGAAAATCTCACAAAGTCGTGATATTTGCGTGAGCGCAAGGCGCGCTGCTCTTGTTGCCGATATTTACTCCGCCAAATAGAGCCATTCCGGTGCCGGAGCGGCGCCTCAAACCCGCTCCACCAACCACCGTGCGATGTGCTACTATCGCATTACGTGTAGGTTTTGTGCAATGAGTGCCAAATCGACATATTTTGAGCCTTCTCATACCGCTGATGAAATCCCGTTACACGGCTGGATCGCTGTTTTCAAACAGTTTTTTCCGGCACAGCTTTTCACAATGCCCCCGTAAGCCGCTGACAATCACGGATGATCACCGCGAATCGTAAAATCCGCGCGTCACCTTCAAGTCAACCCCGCGCCTCCGTCCGCATACGGCTTCCGTGATGCACGGTATGCGCGTGTTGCCGCTACGCTCCCAACAATCCCACAATCTCATCCGGCGAGCGGGCAATGCGCGCCCCCGCCGCCTCCAAAATCGCACCTTTTTGCTCAATCGAGCCGGACCCCAACGTCGCCACCGTCCCCGCATGGCCCATCCTCCGGTCCTCCGGCGCATGACGCCCCACCAGCAGCGCGACCACGGGCTTTGCAAAGCTCTCGGCGGCCAGATAATCCGCCGCCGCCTCTTCTTCAACGCCGCCCAATTCCCCGATCAGAACGACGCTCTGTGTCTGCGGATCATCGTTGAACAACGCCAGACACTCGGCAAACCCGATCCCGTGAATCGGGTCACCGCCGATACCCACAGTCGTCGATTGTCCCAGCCCCGCCGCGTTGGTCAGCGCCACAATCTCGGATGTCAGCGAGGCCGACCGCGCCACAATCCCCACCGAACCGGGCTTGGCATCCACCGTCTGCATCACGCCGATCTTGCATGCCCCCGGCGTCAGCACCCCTTGCGAGTTCGGCCCGACCAGCCGCGTGTCCGATCCGGCCAGCGCCGCTTTCACGCGCAGCATATCCAGCGTCGGTATCCGCTCGGTCACGCAGACGATGGTGCCGATCTCCGCCTCAATCGCCTCAATCATCGCGTCGGCGGCATAGGCGGCGGGCACCATGATCATGCTCGCATCCGCCCCCGTTTCGGCCACCGCATCGCGGGCTGTGTCGAAAACCGGCAAACCCAGATGCTGCGAGCCGCCCTTACCTGGTCGCACCCCGCCCACATAGGTTCCGGGCGCATAACGCATCGCCAGTTCGGCATAGAACGTGCCGGACCGTCCCGTCATCCCTTGCACGATTACGCGCGTATTACCGTCGATCAGAATGCCCATCACACAGCCCCTTTCGACAGTTTCACCGCCAGCGTCACCGCATCACTCATGCTGGTGGCGTGTTGGTGAGGCAGGTCTTTCTTATCGATCATACGCCGCGCCCAATCCGCGTTATGCCCCGCCACGCGGAACACAATCGGCGGCTTGCGTTCACTGCGTTGATAAGCGAACCCCAGCGAGCCGACCACCAGATCACACGCCGTCATCCCGCCCCCGTGGATATTCACCAACAGCACATTCACCGCCGGGTCTTCGATTAATAACCCTATCCCCCGCGCGATCTGAAAACTCGTCGCCGTGGTGCGGATATCCATGAAATTCGCGGGCGCACCGCCGCCCTCAACCACCATATCATATGTCGCCAGCCCCAGCCCCGCACCATTCGTGACCAGTCCGATATCGCCATCCATTTTCACGAAGTTGATCTCATTGCGCTGTGCGATCAGCTCACTAGGGTCCAGATGCAGATTATGCGACAGCGCCTCAAATTCGGGATGCCGGAACAGCGCATTATCATCCAGCACCATCTTCGCATCAATCGCCACCGCGCTCCCGTCATCCATCAAGGCCAGCGGATTAATCTCGATCAGGCGCGCGTCGGTGTCGAAATACGCTTTCACCAATGCCCCGATCACGTCACAGACGGCAGCCACATGGGCCTCGCCAACCCCGACATTTCCCAAAAACGCCGCCAGCGCCGCCGGATTATGCGCCCCATCCGGTTCCAGCGCATATTTCTGCACCAGCTGCGGCGCGTCGCGGGCCTTGTCCTCAAAATCCACGCCGCCCGCGATGGATGCCATAAGCGTCGGCCGCGCGTTGCGTTGATCGATCAACAGCGACAGATACAGTGACGCATCAAAATGCAGCGCCTCTTCGATATACACACTTCGGACCTGCTCCCCCTTCGGCCCGGTTTGCGCGGTCACCAGCGTTTCCCCGATCAGCGCATCCGTTGCGGCCCCGGCCTCGGCCGCCCCTTTCGCAAACTTGATCCCCCCGGCCAGCCCCCGCCCTCCGGCACGGATCAGCGCTTTGACCACCAGTTTGTCCGCCGCCAGCATCGCCGCAACACCACCGGCTGCGATCCCGTTATCCGCAACGCCGCCACGGGGCAGTGCGATCCCGAAACCGCCTAATATCTTCTTCGCTTCCGCCTCTTGAAGAAACATCCGACCCCCTCGCGCCGCTTGGCAATCTTAATTGATCGTTGACGTGCATTGTCTGTGGCGTATGGTACACCACATACATTGATTCTGTGCAAGGACCGCAAATCCGCATGGCGAGCATCTTAAATCTCAGACCTGTTGCCGGAAGTTTCAGCCTTGGTGATCACATCTATGATGTGCTGCGCGAGGCAATTCTCAACATGAAAGTCTATGAGGCGGAGACTGATCTGCGCCTTGATGAGCGCGCTCTGTCCGATGCTTTGAAGATTTCACGCACGCCGGTCCGTGAGGCGTTGGTGCGCCTTGAACAAGACGGCTTTGTCGAGGTCCGCCCCCGCAAAGGTGTCTTTGTGTTGCGCAAATCCCTCAGCGAAATCATGGAGATGATTATCGTCTGGGCCGCGCTCGAAAGCATGGCCGCGCGCTTGGTCACCGAACATGCCACAGACGGGGAAATTGCCTCCCTGCGCGATCTGGCCGCCCGCTACAGCAGCGATGATGCAAAGGCGCGGATTGAGGAATATTCCGAGGCGAACATCGCCTTTCACCAGCGTATTCTCGAACTCTCGAGATGCACCATGCTCAAAACTATCGCCGATGGCCTTTTCCTGCACATGCGCGCCGTGCGCCGAAAGGCGATGGCCGAGGAAGATCGCTCATCGCGTTCTGTCGTCGAGCACATGAGCATTATCGAGGCGCTCGAAAGCCGCGATGCCGACCGTGCCGCCGCTCAAGTGCGCCAGCACACGATGAAATTACACGACCATGTGCGTGATACATGGACTGATCTCGACCAACCGGAAACCAAAAACGCAGCGGGATAAACCGCGCGGGGAGGGCTAAAAATGTCTGCGACAGCTAAGGTTTTAGACAGTGATACGGCTGAAAAGACGGATGGCTTTCACCTCCTGATCGACGCATTGAAAATTAATGGCATCGAGACGATTTATAACGTCCCCGGCATTCCGATCACAGATCTTGGCCGTTACGCACAGGCGCAGGGAATGCGGGTGATCTCGTTCCGGCACGAACAACATGCGGGTTATGCCGCCTCGGTGGCGGGTTACCTCACAAAGATGCCGGGCGTCTGCATGACGGTTTCCGCGCCGGGCTTCCTGAATGGTCTAACGGCGGTTGCGAACGCGACAACGAATTGCTGGCCGATGATCCTTATTTCTGGCTCCTCCGAGCGTGAAATCGTCGATCTGGCTCAAGGTGATTACGAGGAGATGGACCAACTCGCCATCGCCCGCCCGTTCTGTAAGGCGGCCTACCGCCTGACCTATGCGCAAGACATCGGCATCGCTGTCGCCCGCGCCATCCGCAGTGCTGTCAGTGGCCGTCCGGGCGGCGTGTACCTCGACATTCCCGGCGCAATGCTCGGGCAGGTGATGGACGCGGTTGAGGGTCAAAAAACACTTGTGAAGGTAATCGACCCGGCCCCGAAAATGCGCCCTTCGGAAGATGCGGTCGCCCGTGCCATCGAAGTCATGAAAGGTGCAAAACGGCCCCTTATCGTCATCGGTAAAGGCGCGGCCTATGACCAATCGGATGACCTGATCCGGCAACTTGTCGAAAAATCCGGCTACCCGTTCCTGCCCATGTCTATGGCCAAAGGCATCCTGCCCGACACCCATCCCCAATGCGCTTCCGCCGCGCGTTCGCTTGTGCTGAAAGACTCTGACGTGGTGATCATGATGGGCGCGCGGATCAACTGGCTTCTCAGTCATGGTAAAGGCAAGCAATGGGGCGAGCCGGGCGGCAAACGCTTCGTTCAGATGGATATCGAGCCTGAGGAAATGGACTCCAACGTCGAAATCGCCGCGCCTTTGGTGGGCGATGTGGGTTCTTGCACATCGGCCTTGCTTGAGGCGATGGAGGGGGAGGGGATCGCCCCACCAAAAGACTGGCTCGACCAGGTTCACACGAAAGCCTCCGCCAATATGCAGAAAATGTCCACTCGGCTGCAAAACAACAATGACCCGATGGATTATCACTCGGCCCTCGGTGTTCTCAAGCAAGCGATCAACGACAACCCTGATACAATTCTCGTGAACGAAGGCGCCAACACGCTCGATCTTGCCCGTTCCATCGTCAATATCCACAAACCGCGTCACCGCATTGATGTCGGTACATGGGGTGTCATGGGCATCGGCATGGGCGCGGCAATCGCCGCCGCCGTCGAGACGGGCAAGCAAGTGCTTGCGGTTGAGGGGGACAGTGCCTTTGGCTTCTGCGGCATGGAGGTCGAGACGATCTGCCGGTATAATCTGCCGGTGTGCATCGTCGTCTTCAATAACAATGGCATCTATCGCGGCGATGGCGAAAACTGGGGCGGTGGCGATGATCCGGCCACGACTGTTTTTGTGCAGGATGCCCGTTATGACATGATGATGGAAGCATTCGGCGGCGTTGGCGCTTGGGTCAAAAACCCGGATGAGCTTAAACAGGCCGTGCATGAGGCTTTTGCCAGTGGTAAACCAACCCTCATCAATGCCGCGATTGACCCCGCTGCGGGTAAAGAAAGTGGCAATATCGGCAACCTGAATCCACAATCAGTGGTCGCGCAAGCGCGCTATCCGCAGGCGGCGGCGCAGAAGTAACAATCGGACGGATACAAGCACTATGAAAGCTCTCGAAGGCGTCAAAATCCTCGACTTCACCCATGTTCAGTCAGGGCCGACCTGCACGCAATTGCTGGCATGGTTCGGCGCGGATGTCATTAAGGTGGAGCGACCCGGCGTTGGTGATGCGACCCGCAAGCAGCTTCAGGATGTGCCCGGTGCGGACAGCCTCTATTTTACGATGCTCAATCACAACAAGCGTTCCATTGAACTCAACCCGAAGACTGAAGAGGGCAAGAAAGTTCTCACGCGTCTCGTTGAGGAATGCGACGTGTTGGTCGAAAACTTCGCCCCCGGCGCGCTCGACCGGATGGGATTCTCGTGGGAGAATATCCAGAAGATCAACCCGCGCATGATTATGGCCTCGGTCAAAGGCTTCGGTCCGGGCAAGTACGAAGACTGCAAAGTCTATGAGAACGTCGCTCAATGTGCGGGTGGTTCCGCGTCAACAACGGGCTTCCTTGATGGTCCGCCTCTTGTTACGGGCGCACAGATCGGCGACAGCGGCACGGGCCTTCACCTCGCGCTTGGCATCGTCACGGCCCTGTTCCACCGTGAGAAGTCGGGCAAGGGCCAAAAAGTTCTTGCGGCAATGCAGGATGGCGTCCTCAATCTCTCCCGCGTCAAGCTGCGCGACCAACAACGCCTCGCGGCCGGTCCGCTGAAAGAATATTCGCAATTCGGCGAGGGCATCCCCTTTGGTGAGGCAACACCCCGCGCGGGCAACGATTCTGGCGGCGGTCAACCGGGGCGCATCCTCAAATGCAAGGGCTGGGAGACCGACCCGAACGCCTACACCTATTTCATCACCCAAGCCGCCGTGTGGGGCAGCGTATGTGATGTGATCGGAAAACCCGAATGGAAAGAGGCCCCCGGCTACGCAACCCCGCCGGAGCGCCTTGATAAGCTGAACGAAATCTTCGGTGCGATTGAAGAATGGACCATGACCAAAGACAAATTTGAGGTCATGGACATCTGCAACCCCCTCAACATCCCCGTCGGTCCTATCCTGTCTATGAAGGAAATCGCCGAGGATGAAGGTTTGCGCGCCACCGGAACGATTGTCGAGTGCGATCACCCCGAACGCGGGCGTTATGTCTCCGTCGGCTGCCCCGTCAAACTCAGCGACAGCAGCGTCGAAGTCGAACGTTCACCGCTGTTGGGCGAGCACTCTGAGGAAATCCTGCGCGACGTGCTGGGTTACTCAGAAGCCGACATCGCCCGCATCGCCGAAAGCGGCGCGGTCGGTGAGATCAAGAAGCAAGCGGCGGAGTAAATATGGGACAGGCGCTCCGCAACCCTGGTTACTTCACCGTCGATGACTACCTTGCGCATGAGCAGCGCACAGGCGAGCGGTGCGAGTACGTCAATGGCGTTATCTATGCCATGACCGGGGGAACGGATCGCCACAACCTGATCACCGGAAATGTCTTTTTCGCTCTGCGCGGACAGATGAAATCGCCCTGTCAGGTGTTTCAAGCGGACATGAAGGTCAGGGTTCGGACAGATATAGGCGAGGCCCGCTACTATCCCGATGTGTTCGCTGGATGCGACGATACGGATCGTGATCGGCTTTTCCGCGAAAACCCGTGTGTGATCGTTGAAGTGCTATCGCCTTCGACCGAGCCAAACGACCGCCTTATAAAGTTCGAGCACTATCGCCTGATGACGACCCTCGATCACTACATCCTCGTCGCGCAGGACGTGCCGCAGGTCGAAGTCTTCGCAAGGGACAAAGGCTGGAAGCCTGAAATTTTGTCTTGGGGCGATGCCGTAAATGTATGCGGTGGTCGGGCGAAGCTGACGGTTGACGATATCTACGAAAATATCCCGTTCACGGGACTGAAACCGGGGGATTTTGGATGAAAATCATCGTGATGGGACAACAGGCTTTCGGTAAAGACGCGCTGGCGAAGATTCTCGAAGCGGGCGTCGATGATGTCGTGGCCGTCTACTGCGAACCGGATCGTGACGGCAAACCCGTCGATCCGATCAAGGAGTTTGCGCTCGCCCAAAACCTGCCCGTTCAACAACCGGCCAATTTCAAAGACCGGGAAACCCTGGACACACTGGCCTCATATGATGCCGATCTGATGGTCATGGCCTTCGTCAATGTGTTTGTACCGGAGGCGGCGCGCGATACCCCCAAGCTCGGGTCAATCTGCTTTCACCCCTCACTTCTGCCTCTGCATCGCGGGCCGAGTGCGGTTAACTGGCCGATCATTATGGGGGCTGAGAAGTCCGGCTACTCATGGTTCTACCCCACAGACGGCCTTGATGAGGGCGACAGCCTGTTGCAATGGGAATGCCCCATCGGACCGGACGACACAGTTATTAATCTCTACTTCAAGAAAATCTACCCCTCCGCCATCGACTCGGTCCTCACCGTCTGTGATCTCTTCCGCAACGGCACCCCGCCCCGCATCGTACCGGACGAGGCGCAAGCGACCTACGAGCGCCGCTGTACCAAAAACCATGCCCGCATCGATTGGCATAAGCCCGTCAAGCATGTCTACGACCTGATCCGTGGCACCAATCCCGCGCCGGGGGCATGGACAATACTCAACGGCGAAGAACTCGGCATTTTCGACTGCGCCCGCGAGTCAGGTGACGGTGTTTCGGGCAAAGTCGTTTCCGTGACAGAAAACGGCGTCACTGTGCAGTGCGTCGGTGGCCGTATCCTGTTGAAAAGGGTGAGACCCAAAGGCGGTGAGAAACAGCCTGCGGCGGACTGGGCTGCCTCAGCGGGTGTCACAACTGGCACTGTTCTAGGCGTGTGAAGAGATTAACCAAACCACGAGAGCGAATTACGCTCGTGGAAAAGGGGTTTAGGAATGTCGGATATCGAAATTGCCCGTAAGGCAAACAAAAAACCAATTCAAGAAATCGGTGCCAAGCTGGGCATCCCAAGTGAGCATTTGCTCCCTTATGGCCACGATAAGGCCAAGGTTTCCGCTGATTTTATCAAGTCAAAGGCGAATGATGCCGACGGTAATCTGATCCTTGTTACCGCCATCAACCCCACACCTGCGGGCGAAGGCAAAACCACGACGACGGTGGGCCTTGGTGACGGCCTCAACAAAATCGGCAAGAACGCTTGCGTATGTATCCGCGAAGCCTCCCTCGGGCCAAACTTCGGTATGAAGGGCGGCGCGGCGGGCGGTGGCTATGCTCAGGTTGTTCCAATGGAGGAAATGAACCTCCACTTCACGGGTGACTTCCACGCCATCACCTCGGCGCACAACCTGTGCTCGGCCATGCTCGACAACCACATTTACTGGGGTAACGAGCAAGAGATTGACGTGCGCCGCGTTGCATGGCGCCGGGTTCTCGACATGAACGACCGTGCCCTGCGCCAAATCACCTGCTCGCTCGGCGGCGTGGCAAACGGCTTCCCGCGTGAAGCCGGGTTCGACATTACCGTGGCTTCCGAAGTCATGGCGATCCTTTGCCTCGCAAGCGATCTCGACGATCTGCAAAAGCGCCTTGGCGACATGATCGTCGCGTATCGCCGCGACCGCACCCCTGTTTACTGCCGCGACATCAAAGCGGACGGCGCGATGACCGTTCTGCTCAAAGACGCGATGCAGCCGAACATCGTTCAAACGCTTGAGAACAACCCGGCCTTCGTCCACGGCGGCCCGTTCGCGAACATCGCGCACGGCTGTAACTCGGTCGTGGCAACGAAAACCGCGCTGAAACTGGCTGATTACGTGGTCACGGAAGCGGGTTTTGGTGCTGACCTTGGTGCTGAGAAATTCCTTAACATTAAATGCCGCAAAGCGGGCCTAAAGCCGAAAGCGGTTGTCCTCGTTGCCACCGTGCGTGCGATGAAGATGAATGGCGGCGTTGCCAAAGCTGATCTGGGCACCGAAAACCCTGATGCGGTTAAAAACGGCTGTGCGAACCTTGGCCGTCATATCGAAAATCTCGGCAAGTTCGGCGTTCCTGTCGTTGTCGCAATCAACCACTTCGTCACCGATACGGATGCCGAAGTCCAAGCTGTCAAAGACTACGTCGCATCCCAAGGCACAGAGGCGATCCTCTGTAAACACTGGGCACATGGTGGTGCGGGCACAGAAGACCTCGCAAACAAAGTCGTTGAGATCGTCGAAAGCGGCAAAGCCAACTACGCGCCGCTTTACCCGGATGACATGGGCCTCGCCGATAAAGTCGAAGCCATTGCCAAGGGCATTTATCGCGCTGAGAGCGTGACGATGGACAAGAAAATCCTCGATCAGCTGAAAGCATGGGAAGATCAGGGCTACGGCAATTTGCCTGTTTGTATGGCGAAAACCCAGTACAGCTTCTCGACCGACCCGAACGAGCGCGGCGCGCCAACGGGCTTCGATATTCCGGTCCGTGAAGTGCGTCTGTCGGCGGGTGCCGGTTTCGTTGTCGCGATCTGTGGTGAGATCATGACAATGCCGGGTCTGCCGCGTGTGCCATCGGCGGAGAGCATTATGCTCGACGGCGACGGTAACGTCCAAGGTCTGTTCTAAAAATACGATCTGCCGCCCCGGATAATTTCGGGGCGGTAACCGACAAAAGCAGAGGGCGGCAAACGCTCCAAGAATAAAGGAAATATCTCGGGGGAGTTAACGCATATGGCGCTACGCACGATCACGCTGCCTGTTCGCGGTGATGGCAAGGGCAATAATGTCCTCGCTCATGCCTCCGTGCTGGCTAAGCGCTATAATGCACACATCACCGTGCTTCACTGCCGCGCGCGCCCGAATGATATGATGCCATTCGGTGTTCCGATCCCCCGTATGATGCGTGACCAGCTCATAGAATCCGCCACCAAACTTGCGGATGAAGAAGAACAGGCGCTGCATAGTGAATTCAGTTCTTTAATTGAAACCATGCAAATCGGCGAAAGCACCCCCGTCAACGGTCGTGCTTCAGCTTCATGGCAAGAGGCGGCAGGCCGTCAAATCGATGTTCTCAAACATCATGGCCGGCTTGCGGATCTGATTTGCGTCGCAAAGCCTGACCGGGACCGCAATCTTGGGGCAAACACGCTAAAAGCCGCTCTTTTTGCAAGTGGTCGTCCTGTTTTGATGTGCCCGCCACGGGAAGAAATTCCTGAGACTTTGGGGCAGCATGTTTCGATTGGCTGGAACGGCTCTATCGAATCCGCCCGTGCCGTTGCGCTCTCAATGCCTCTGATCGAAGGGGCGGATAAAGTTACGATTTTGTCGGCTGGCGAGGAAGTTCACGGTGCGACCTGTGAAGATCTGATCGCCTATCTGGCGCTTGCCGGCGTTGATGCCGCGCTGGAGCGTTTTGACGCCAAGGGAAGCATAGGGCGCGCATTGCTGGAGCGCACGGTTTCCGCAGGTGCGGATATGCTGATCATGGGCGCATATGGCGATAGCCATGAGCGTGAAACTGTCTTCGGTGGCAACACACAAACCGTGGTCGATCAAGCGATGGTGCCTGTCGTGCTTGTCCATTGATGCGCGTGCGCTAGATCATACGAAATTTTGTTGCGCGTGGAGCGCTCTGGCTAGAGAATGGTTCCACGCAAAACGAAATCATAAGTCGGGACTAACCCGGCGGTAAAGATAAGTGCTCTTATGGGAGCGCATAGCAAAGGAGAAAACGAATGAATCTTGTGAAAAAGCTGGTGCTCGGCGCCACGGCTCTGGGTATGGTGGCAACCGCCACTGCCGCAGTGGCCTTTGAACCTTCCAAGCCTGTGGACTTCGTCATCATGGCCGGTAAAGGCGGTGGCGCGGATAAAATGGCGCGCCTGATGCAATCCATTGTCGAGAAAGAAGGGCTGGCCGACAAGCCGCTGGTCCCGACCAACAAATCAGGTGGTTCCGGTGCGGAAGCGCTGACCTACATGAAAGGCGTTAACGACCCTGATCACACGATCATGGTAACGCTGAACTCGTTCTTCACAACGCCGCTGCGTCAGCCGGGCTTGAAGGTCGACTCGATGGCATTCGCCCCCGTTGGCCGCATGGCGGAAGACACATTCCTCCTTTGGGTCCATAAGGATGAGGGCATCAGCACGTTCCAGGAGTTTCTGGCAGAGGCTGGAAAGCGCGGCAACAAATGGGTCATGGGCGGCACGGGTAAAAACTCTGAAGACAACATCGTCACGGATCACCTGAACAAAGCCTTCGGTCTTGATATCAAGTACATCCCCTACAAAGGCGGCGGTGCGGTTGCGAAAGACCTGGCTGGTAAGCAAATCCAATCCTCGGTGAACAACCCGTCTGAAGCGCTCGGCTTCTATGAAAGCGGCGATGTGATCCCATTGGTGGCCTTCACCAACGAACGTCTGCCACTATTCCCTGAAGTCCCGACCTTGAATGAAATCGGCATCGGTGAGCCATTTGCTTACTTCATGCAGCGCGCTGTGGTCGGTGCGCCCGGTATGTCTGATGAGGCACAGGCTTATTACACGGAACTTTTCACCAAGGTTTACGCTTCTGACGACTGGCAGAAGTACAAGAAGTCGAAATCGCTGATGGGTGATTTCATTTCCGGTAGCGATCTTGAAGACTATTGGGCCACACAAATCGAACGCCACGAGAAAATCCTCAAAGCGTCCGGCGCAATCAAGTAATTGCGCTTTCCGGGCGGCTGGTGCGCAACCGCTGTCCGGAAATCTTTACGAAAATTAAAATAAAATGCGCCCCGCAACGCCGGGGCACATGATATCTTTGTCAATTTGTGAGGCCTGACATGCGCCGCGCCGAGATCATAACCGCCTTCCTCCTCGCACTCTTCTCCGCCTATCTGATGTGGAAAAGCGGGGAGGGGCCTGAATGGGATACCGAGTATGTCCACTGGGCCAACACGGGTATCAACATTGACGGTTCCGGTCCGGGCAAGGGTTTCTGGCCCTTCTACCTCGCGCTGGGCATGTTCATTTCCTGCATCTGGATCATCATCAACGCCTTCCGCCGTCTATCTCCGCCTTCGCAATCCGAAGAACCGTTTATGGATGGCTACGCGAAGAAAATGCTGTTGTTCGTTGGGGGCGGTTTGATCGGATTTCTTATCTTGATCGACCTGATAAGCATGTACGCGGCGATCGCTGTTTTCATGTTCTATTACATGATGTTCTTGGGCCGCCATCCGCTGAAACTATCCATTGTGACCAGCCTCGTGGTCCCGTTCTGGCTCTACCTTTTCTTCGATATCGTGATGACCAAAGTTCAGCCTAAAGGGCTGCGCTGGATTGAGGACGCGATTTACAATCCCGCCGGTGCGTTCTTCCGCGATCAATCTCTTCTAACCATCGTGTTGTGTTTTGCGGTTACGGGTGCGGTGCTCGCAATCACAGCCCGCGCGTCCCGGCATTAGGAGCGGATCATGGATATTTTTGCACAGTTCTTTGATGTTCTGCCCGCGTTGCAACAGGGTATTTGGGTGGCGGTACAGCCGCATAACCTCGCCTTGGCGGTCATCGGCGTTATCGTCGGATTGTTTGTCGGCGCGCTGCCGGGGCTTGGCTCCGTCAATGGTGTCGCGATTCTGCTGCCCTTTACCTTCGTCATTAATGAAGCGACACCCGATCCGGCGTCGCCGATGATCTTCCTCGCGGCGATTTATTACGGCGCGATGTACGGGGGCGCGATTTCATCTATCACGCTCGGCATTCCGGGCGCTTCCACGGCGGTGGCGACCACGTTTGACGGGCGGCCAATGGCCCTGCAAGGCAATGCCGACCGTGCCCTTGTCACCGCTGCGATTGCGTCTTTCGTTGGCGGCACGATCGCAACTTTGTTCTTCACGGTCTTCGCGCCTGCGCTCTCTTCTGTAGCGCTGGATTTCGGCAACCCTGAGATTTTCGCGTTGATGTTGCTCGCCTTTGCGACGTTCATCGGTTTGGGCGGCGATGATATTCCCAAAACGATGTTCTCTATTTTCTTCGGCCTGCTGCTCGCGACAGTCGGTTTTGATACAATCTCCGGAGAGCCGCGCCTGATCTTTTTCAATGAGCGCGAACAAACCGCCGTTCTTGAGGCGCTCGGCTCAACTGATGCGGCCTCCAGCGTTCCAATCTTCAATTCTGTCGGATGGTTCAGCCGGGGCATTCAATTCCTCGTATTGGCCATCGGCGTTTACGGCATAGGCGAGATGCTCTGGACCATCAACGAGTCGCGTTACAAAGTTACGATGACCGAAACCAAGATCAGTGCTTCGCGGATCATGCGCGGTATCGTCGGCATGAAAGACGCGTGGAAGGGAACCGCCATTGGCTCCCTGCTCGGTTTCTTTGTCGGTATCTTGCCCGCAGCGGGGGCAACGCCCGGTTCGCTGATGTCTTACGGCGTTTCCAAGATGACCTCGCGCGATCCCAAAAGCTATGGTCAGGGCAACCCGGATGGCGTCGCCGCACCTGAGGCCGCCAATAATTCGGCCTCAACGGGCGCAATGCTGCCCATGATGACACTTGGCATCCCCGGTTCCCCCACCACAGCAGTGCTTCTCGCGGGCATGGTCATCTGGGGACTGGAACCGGGACCGCGTTTGTTTGAGGATCGCCCTGAATTCGTGTGGCCGCTGATTGGTTCGTTTTACATCTCGAATATCGTCGCCGTTCTGGTGAATCTCGCGTTCATTCCGCTGTTTCTTGCGGTCTTGCGGATGCCTTTCACGATCCTTGCGCCTGTGATTTTCGTACTCTCGATCATCGGAACCTACGCCGCCTATGACAACATGTATGACGTGTGGCTGATGGTGCTGTTCGGGCTGGGCGCGTATATGTTGCGCATCCTTGATTACCCGCTGGCCCCTGCGGTTCTGGCCGTCGTTCTTGGTGGAACGGCAGAACAGAAATTACGCCAATCCCTGTTGCTGTCAGATGGCGATTTCGCGATTTTCTACAGCCCGTTCTTTGACCGCGATGGCAAGGGTCAGGAATGGTGGATTGCCCCGATCACAACATGGATCGCGGTTATCTTGATAGCCCTGCCGATTGTCGTCTGGGGGATTCGTAAAATGCGCGGACAGACTGCCGCAGATGTCTAGAGCATGCTCATTTTAACGCGAGTCGATTTGAGATACCCTTGCGGGGCAATGTTCGCCCCGGTCCCGCAAGGTCACTGGAAGACAGCCACATTCAAAGCCGCACTGCGTTTATCGGGCATAACAGCGCCGATGTCCTCGACGGGCCGATGAACAGGGCGGCGTTCCTCGTCTATGTCTAGCAGATGCTCTCCCGACACTGAAACCCCGTGGTATTATCATTATGATAATCTGCCCGCGCATAAGTCTGCTTGCGTGAGGCAATAGAAACGGCAGGGCAGAGCGCGCTTCGTGCCGCCCTACAGTCCGGGCTTAATCCAATCGAAAATGCGTTCGCAAAGCTGGAGGCATGGCTCAGAAGGTCGCCGCCCGAATAATCAATGACTTCTGGCAGGCCATCGCAGACGCCATCGACATCTTTACATCGAAGGAACGTGCCAACTACTTCCAAACCTGCAGCTATGACCGCGATTGAGATGAATCTGCTCTAGACGTTAAACCAAAGCGTGAAGGCAGCTTTGTGGAAGACCGTCACCGGAGTCGCGTTCCCGGGCATTCCGGCAATCGTTGTCGGGCAATGCTGTGCGAAAATGTTATTCAAAGGATTTTAACGGTTATCGCATCGACATGAGAAAGGGGCCCGAAGGCCCCTTTCAAGTTTACTTATGATCGGTGTGATCAGTGTTTGTCGTCGGTTCCGGTCATGCCGCCTGCGTCTGCCATCATGTCGCCAGCGGATGAACCGCTTGCGCCCGATGCGCCGCCTGCGCCGCCAGCAGCACCGCCGCCAGATGCACCACTGATCTGCGAGATCATTTGGGTCAGCTGTTGGATCAGCTCTTGAAGCTGGCCGAGGATCTCAGTCATAGCCTGCATCATTGGATCGCTGCTACCAGCAGCGTCGGATCCTGCAGCACCTTCAGCGCCACCAGCACCTTCAGCTCCACAATCCTCACCCATTGATTGCTCAGCGCCGTCGGCTGCGCCAGCATCACCAGCCGCGCCAGCGTTACCGCCAGCTGCACCGGCATCACCAGCCGCGCCAGCGTTACCGCCAGCTGCGCCAGCATCACCAGCCGCGCCAGCGTTGCCGCCAGCTGCACCGGCATCACCAGCCGCGCCAGCGTTACCGCCAGCTGC